>OMJA01000253.1 GCA_900299245.1 Nitrospiraceae bacterium
ACTGAGGGGACGATCAATTTTCATGAATGGCTTGGTGGCGGGTGGGGCATTCTGTTTTCGCACCCCAAAGATTACACCCCGGTCTGCACAACGGAGTTGGGGACTGTGGCTAAGATCACTCCTGAGTTCAAGAAGCGGGGGGTGAAAGTCATCGCAGTCAGTGTCGATCCGCTGGACTCGCACAAGGGTTGGATCAACGACATTAACGAAACTCAGCATACGACCATGAATTATCCGATCATCGCCGATCCGGATAAGAAAGTCGCCACGCTGTATGACATGATCCATCCCAATGCCATCGATAACATGACCGTCAGATCGGTCTTCATCATCGGCCCAGATAAAAAGGTGAAGCTGACCTTGACCTATCCTGCTTCATGTGGCCGTAACTTCGATGAGTTGCTGAGGGTAATTGATTCTCTTCAGCTCACCTCGAAATTCAAGGTGGCGACGCCGGCAAACTGGAAAGATGGCGAAGATTGCATCATTACTCCGGCGGTGAACAATGACGAAGCTAAGACGCTCTTCCCGAAGGGATTCAAGACGGTGAAGCCCTATTTGCGATATACGCCGCAGCCCAATAAATAGCGAGTAGTTGCGAACAATGCAGAGGGCGGGAGGTGTTGAGCACCTCCCGCCCTTTTGCTTTCTTAAGAGCCATATCTTGTGGGTATTAGACCAGTAGCAAACCTGCAGCGCGTGCTGCGCGCCAGTCGGCGCTTTCTAAAAAACGAGTGAAATCATCGGCATGGCCGGGAAAGCCGGCTTGTACGTCCCGGAGCCAGGGATAGGGCGTGGATTTGTCCTTGCGCGGTGTGGCCTGCTGGATGATCGTATGCAACCACCGGCCTTGCGCTTGTGGAAGTTGAAGATCACTGTTGGCAAACCGTCCGTGCAGAGTCAGTGTCGCATGCCAGGTGCGTCCGGCTAATACAGGACGATTGCCGAGCCACACCAGCCGACGTTCTAGCGGCAGACAATCACTCTTCGCTCGTGTACGAAGCACTGTCCGTACCCAGGTTCTGGGAACGTCGGGTTCCGGGACTTCATGGTCAAACCACTGACGGACATCCATTGTCAGTCCTCGTCCCTCGAGGAAATTCAACATGGAGCGACGCAAGCCCTCGGCGAGCCAGGCTGGCGTGTTGCCGATACGATCGCGGTGAATCAGGTCGTTGTCGGCAAAGCCTTCAAACGCCGGACCGAGGATCCGTAGTCCGTTGGCTTTGGGGTTGAGGCCGACCGGGCTATGCGCTGTCGTCGTAAAGCGATGCCAGAAGGCTGATTGCATCAGGCCTGCATGGAAAAGCTGCCGTACACGCTCCAGGGCGTCGACAGTTTCCTGGATTGTTTCCGATGGGAATCCGTACATCAGATATGCATGAATCATGATGCCGGCGTCCTTGAAGGCGGCAGCGACGAGGGCGGTCTGATCAACGGTGATTCCTTTTTTCATCTTTTCCAGTAAGCGATCCGAGGCGGCTTCAAGTCCTGCTGTGACGGCGATGCAGCCGGAGGCGGCAAGCAACTTACAGAGATCAGGCGAAAATGCTTCTTCGAAACGGATATTGCTCCACCATGTGATACGAATCTTTCGTTCGATCAGCGCCAGAGCCAGCGATTTTAAGGCGGCCGGAGGCGCCGCTTCATCGACAAAGTGAAATTCCCGTCGTCCCGTTTCCCTGATCAATTGCTCGATCTGCTGGATCAGCCGTTCGGTCGGCGTCATTTCATACCGGCTGATGTAATCGAGACTTACATCGCAAAACGTACACTGTTTCCAATAGCAGCCGTGTGCGACGGTCAGCTTATTCCAATGACCTTCCGACCAGAGGCGGTGCATTGGATTGGTGCTGTCGAGGATCGTCAGATAGCGTTCCAGGGGCAATCCACGATAGGTCGGACAACCGGTCTCGTTCATGCTGAAATTATCTACGGATCGATCATCGGCGAAGAGGACCTGCCGACCATTCCGGTAAAATGTGCGGCAGAGCCCTGTTCGAGGGAGCTTGCCGTTGAGATGTTCAATCAGCGAGAGAATCGGCCGTTCTCCGTCGTCTAGAGTTATGTAGTCGATATAGTCGAAAACCCGGGGGTCGCTGACTCGGCGCAGTTCGGTATTGGCATAGCCGCCGCCAAGCACAATGGGAAGCGCAGGGTGGTGCTGCTTAATGGCTTGGGCAAGGCGAAAGGCTCCATAAAGATTACCGGGAAACGGAACTGAGAGACCTACAACGGTCGGATCGACTCGATCAAGGTGAGGCCAGAGAGCATTCAGTAAGAATTCATCCGTGAGACTGAGAGGTTCGGCAAGCGCTGATGCCAGCCGATCGAACGACGATGCGGAGTGGGCGAGGTGTTCAGCGTAGCGGCTGAGGGCAAAGAAAGGGCATATTGTGGCCTGGACCAAATCCGTCAGATCTTCAAGATAGAGGGTGCTCCAGTGCTTTGCCCGGTCTTCGACCGAAACGGATCGCTTCAATCTGGTTTTGCCGTGGAATCTCGGACCTCGCGGAAGAACGCCGGGACGAATCAGCTGTGCGGCTGCGTTGGGGTGCTTCCCCTGCAGGAATGCGACGACCGTTTCGATGCTGTCGATGTAGGCCTGCTCTTCTTCAAGCATGGCGAGTGCTTGATCGGGAAGATCCTCGTACTGTTGACGCACAAGACCAAACACCTGCCGAAGTCCATCGCGACTGAACAGGCGCAAGACCATTTCAATTCCGAGATCCGCCTGTTCGCAGGCGATTCCCCGTGACTGCAGGAACCCGGTCAGATAGGCGGTGGACGGGTATGGTGTGTTGAGCTGTGTGAGAGGGGGAATCAGTAACAGGACTCGCGGCGCGGTCATGACTTCGACATAGCATACTGTCGGGCGGGAATGCTATGTCGCCGTGCCCGATTGTACGGATAGCAGGTTGTGAAAACTACCGCTTCGTGTCGATGATGCTGCCCAGCATATCGTCAGCGGTTTTCAGCGTACGGAGATTCGCTTCAAATCCGCGCTGAGCCACGATCTGACTCACGGCTTCTTCTCCGAGATCGACATTGGACAATTCCACCTGGGCTGCGCCATAGCCGCGGTCCTTCAACACTGCGGGACCGGCAGAGTCATCCTTTTGGACGACCGGCAGCACTCCTCCGGTTCCGACCTCCACGGATTCGACCCTCGATTTGTGAAATCCGTCCGTGTTCACGTTGGCGACATTATTGGCGGAGACATCGAGCTTTTTCGCGAAGGCTGTCAGGCCTGATAAGGCGGTATCGATGGCGGACATCATAAGGCACCTCCTGTTTCCATTCCGGGATGATGGATCATGAGTTTCCCGACGAAGGGCTGTTCGGAGAGATGCCTGGCACGCCGGCGGCGCTGGAGGAAGACTGCGTTGTGGCGGCTAGGCTGACCCTGGAACATGTGTCCCTCGCTAGGTCCCTTGGCTTTGCGTCCCACCCTCTCGAGTGGTTTGCCTTTTTCACATCACCGGCATTGATCGGGATTGACCAATCCGGCATCTGTTTCAACTGGACTAAGTGTAGCAGATTCTGCTGTGCCGTAGTGCAGTCGAGCCGTCCCAAATCAGCAACAACGGGTTTCAATGAACAGCGGACAGTCAGGAAAGATTCTGGATGAACTGCCGGCAAGCCGCAATGATTCCATCGGGCGTCTCCCGTATCTGGCTTCCCAGAATGAAGACAAACTCATGCCCATAGAATCCGCACATTTCGCTGATACGAGTTTGGTCTATGCGACCTGCGGCAGTGGGGAACATGGTTCTGTTGGGACTGGAGAATTGCGCAGCAGTGATAGGGGGCTTCGATCGTCTGATCGGTCAAAGCCGTTCGGAGAGTGTCCGTGCATGGAATTCAGATCCTGCCAGAGATAGTCAAGCGCGAAGCGCTCGCCGGACAACGGATTGGTAGCCATGCTCAGTGCCTCGTAACGGAGAATCCATCGGATTAGATCATTGACCGGCCATCATACGTGTCTGTTGGATATCCGGAAACGTTGAATTCTCAGGTGCGTAAAAATATGAAGAAACTACATAAAAATAGGACATACCCCTACACGAACACACTCAAGTTCGATGGTGAATCTACCGATGCATTAGGGCTGATAGTTTGTCGTTTGTTCAAAGGGTATGTAATTACATGTCTCATCGTACAATTCCATTGTCAGCTCTCAAGGTCGGGATGTATCTGATCGGAGTGGATCGTTCCTGGCTCCACACACCGTTTCTGCGCCACAAGTTCATGATTTCCTCTCCTTCAGAATTGGAATCGCTCAGGCGAGCAGGAATTCAACAGGTGACGATCGATACCGAATGCGGCCTTGATCTGGAGCCTGGCGCAACGCCTTCTGAGTCCACTGCCTCGCATGAGGACGCATCTGATATCCGGTCTTCCGAGGAGCGGGATTCCGGCACGCAGGAACATTCGGCCGTCATGTTGGCTGATAACCTGGCCTTGGCCAAGCAGCGACGGGCGGAGTGGATCAAACGACTCGATCACATATTCGAGGGAACGCGCACGACCGGGCTGGTGTCGTACGGTGAAGCCTGCCAGCTGGTCGATGAGATGATCGGTTTCATCTTCGAGCGGCAGGCTGCCTGCTATGCTGTCATGGGTTTGCGCGAGCAGGATCCGACCTTGCACGAGCACGGACTGACCGTGTGCACCTTATCCGTCATCATCGGCCAGGCGTTGCAATACTCCAAAGAGGAGTTGCAGCGGATGGGAGTGGCGGCGCTTCTGCACGATCTCGGCCTCGTCCGACTGCCGAGAAACATTCTGAAACGCCAGAAGTCGATGCCGCCCGCTCAACAGGCGCTGTATGACAGTCATCCGGCACAGGGAATCGTGATGCTCGAAAAAAGCGGCGTGCACGACGCGGAAGTCCTTGCGATCGTGAGATCCCACCATACGGTACTGGTACAGCCGCCCGATGATTCAAAGAACGTGGAAAAAGGTTTTGAGTCTTCCGCGCTGGTGGCCATTGTCGATCAGTACGATGAATTGATTAACGGGCAGGCCGCTTCACAGCCGATGTCGTCCAACCAGGCGATGACGCAGCTGTATCAGCGCTACCGGGATCAACCGCACCTGCTCGATCGAGTGTCCTATCTGATCAGAGCGATCGGCGTGTTCCCTCTGTATAGCGTGGTCGCGTTGAAATCCGGAGAAGTGGGTGTCGTGGGAGCGATCACGCCCGGCAAGGCGCATCTTCCGATTCTGTATCTCTGCCGCGATCAGCGGGGAGTGCCTTGTGCGCCTCCTCAAGAAGTGGACCTTTCGCAGGAGCCGGATGGTGGACGCTGTATCCATGATATCCGCGACCCACGGCGGGAAGGGATTGATGTTGAATCGATTCTGAGGCAAGTGGCGGCATGAGCGCCGTTCCCAATCCGCAGCAGGATCCCATGAATCAGGACCGGCTCACATGGCTGCCGACGAGAGAAGATGCCTACCTGCTGATGGAGTCGGCCGGCGATGCCGTCTTTGTCACCGACCGTGCCGGACATATCCTGTCCCTCAACCCGATGGCCCAGCAGCTCGTGGGGCGGACCCATGATGTCGTGGGCCGGGTGTTTCACGATCTCATCGGGTGCCAGACGCCGAACACGAACGGGCAGGGTGGCTGTCCGTTCGAGCGGATGATCACAACCGGTGAAGTCACGATGATTCCCTCTCATCTGTGGACGAGGGCGGATGGGACGGCTTTCGAGCTGGCCACGACATTCTGGCCGCGCGTGCAGCGTGCCGAGCGTGTCGGTGCCGTGATTGTCGCGCGTGACCTGACGTCCGAGATGGAGATACAGCGGGATGTGCAACGAGTGGCCCGACTCGCCGAGGAGTCGCCGAACCCGATCGTCGAATTCGATGGAGCCGGCGGAATGCTGTTCGCCAACACCGCGATGGTGGAACTTCTGACGCAGTGCGGCGCCTTGACCAAAGGCGTCGAGGTCTTGCTCCCGCCGAATCTTACGGACATTCTCAAGGATTGCCTGCGCACGCGCAACGCGATCTGCCGGTTGGAACACGCCGTCGCAGACCGGGTGATCGCCTGGTCGTTTTTTCCGATGGGCGATCTCGACCAGATTCGAGCCTACGGTCTCGATGTCACGGCCGATGTGGCCTTGCGCCAGGCGAAGGAAGTAGCCGAAGAGTCCGCCCGTGCGAAGGGTATCTTTCTGGCGACAATGAGCCATGAACTCAGGACACCCATGAACGGGGTGCTGGGCTGCACGCAACTGCTGCAGGACACCACGCTCACCGACGCGCAGCGGCAGCTGCTGCAAACTATGCATCGATCGGCGGAAGCGCTGCTGGCGCTGGTGAACGATATTCTCGATTTTTCGAAGATCGAAGCGGGCAAGATGACGCTTGAGACGGCCGATGTGCATCTCAGGCCGCTGATCGACGACGTGATCACGCTGGTGTCGGAATCCGCGAAAAAGAAGGGCCTGGTGCTGACGGTCGAGCTTGCGCCCGATGTGCCGGAGCTATTGCGGGGCGATCCGGTCCGGCTCAGGCAGATCCTGTTCAACCTGGTCGGAAACGCCATCAAGTTTACAGAGTCCGGTGAGGTGTGTGTGGCGGTCGAACGGTGTCCGTCTCCGGCGCATCTTCCCGACAGTGTGCTCATCGGGTGGCGGATCACGGACACGGGTATCGGGATGTCGGAGGATCAGCTGGCGAAACTGTTTCAAGCCTATGCACAGGCCGAAGCGTCGACCGCGAGAAAGTTCGGCGGGACGGGGCTTGGCTTGATGATCTGCCGGCAACTGGTCGAGCTGATGGGCGGGGATATCACGGTGCACAGCGCGCCGGGAAAAGGATCGACGTTTTCCTATACTACGTTGCTCCTGCCGGGCATTCACCGTGAGAACGGCGCGAAGGTATCGGGAGCCGACCGGGAGTCTGCCGGCGACCGGAAACGGATCTCACGGATCCTCGTCGCCGACGACAATGAGATCAACCAGGTGGTGGCCTGTAAGTTTCTCCAAAAGCTCGGATATGAGGTTGAGGTCGCGCGGAACGGCCGGGAGGCGATCGTGGCGGCGGCCCGAGTGCACTACGACGCGATTTTGATGGACTGCGAGATGCCCGAGATGGACGGGTATGCCGCCACCCGCGCGATCCGGCAACGCGAAACCGGCTCTGCCGGGCACATACCGGTCATTGCGCTGACCGGCCATGCCTCTTCCGAGGATGAACGAGTCTGTCTCGAAGCCGGCATGGACGCCGTCCTGACGAAGCCGGTCACCCTTCCAGCCTTACGCGCGACGCTTGATCGCACATTGCGGCGCGATCCGGATTCGTTTCGATAGCCTCTCCGAGTATGACGATCCGTGCAATCGACTGGACGAATCCGGTCTGCTTCGGGTAGGTTTGCACCGCACAACCGGGAACAACCAGCGGTGCCGGACTACCTCCTCTATAGCGACTTCAATTGCCCGTTCTGTTATGCGCTCCACGAGCGGTTGCACGAATTGCAGCTGATCGAACGCTGTGAATGGCGGGGCGTCCAGCATGCGCCGCATCTGCCGCGACCCATGAAAGCCTGGCAGGGTTCGTTGGGTGCCGAGCTGCGACAGGAAGTAGCGCTGGTGCAGCGGTTGGCGCCGGGGCTTCCGATCGCGCTGCCATCCGGCAAGCCGAATACCGGACCGGCGATTGCCCTGGCCGCATCGCAGCTCCAGCGCGGTCGTGAGGCGGGGATGCAGATGGTGCGCGCCTTGTACCGCGCCTTCTGGGTCAACGGACAGGATCTTTCGAACCCCCTCGTGCTGGACGAGTTCGGGATTACAGACGGGAGCGATCTCGATCAGGTGATGGAGGAATGGAACACCGCCTGGCATGAGACCGGCCAGGCCGGTGTTCCTGTGATCGTTTCGCCACAACGAGATCTGCTCGTCGGCTGCGTGCCGGCCGAACAGGTGCGGCGCTTCTTTGCCTGACGGGCCCTACGCCACGTCGAGCGTCATCACATAGCTCTGCAAGTCTTTCCGTTGCTCCTCCTCCGTCCCTTTGAGCGACTCGATCTCCTTCCGGAGTTTCTCCAGCTCCGTCTCCTGACTATCCAGCTTTTTGACATAGCGGGTGTAGAGGTCCGAGTTCTGCTGAAGCCGCTGCATGTTCTCGCGGATACGGTGATGCTCGGCGGTGATTTCGCCGATCCGCTGTTCGAGCCTGGTCCGTTGCGCGCGGGTGTCGTCCAGCTTGCTGCGGAGGTGCGCCACTCGCTGGAGCGCCTCTTTCACTTTGGGACTCACCTCTTTGGCCTGTTGGTAATAGGCGATCTGATCCAGTCCGCTATCCATCAACAGGATGGATTCCTGCACCGGCAGCGTTTCCTTCACGCGCAGCGTGGCCGTCTTGCCGGCGTCGACCGGGACGCTGAACCGGTACTGGTCGCGCGTCCGCTCCGTCGCGTCTTTCGGCTCGACCAGCTTCCAGTCGGCCCGATACGGCTGTTCGATCAGGACGGTCTTGGATTTCCGGTCACGATTCCGGATCAGGTAGCTGCGGTCCTCCACCAGGCGGCGGGAGACCAGCATCGTGCCTTTTTTGAGCGAGACGGTAGCAAGCTCCTGTGTGCCGCCTTCAAGCCTGGGTTCCACTTCCGTGTTCAGATCGAGCGCATAGCTGATCAGGCGATCCTGACCGGGCGGCAGATCGAGGATCTGCGCATCGCCGGCATAGGCGCCGCCATCGAAGACAGTGATGGGGCCCTGCATCAAATGGAGAGGAGAGTTGTTCTTCAGCCGATAGCCGTTGAGCGGATGTCTGGCATTCACGGACTGGTTATAGACCGCGACCTTCTGCCCCTGGAGCGACAGGCCGATGATCGGCAACAGCGCGCTCTGGTGTTTGCCCAGGGTTACCGGTTGATCGAGCCGGTATTCGAACAGCTCGCCCTTGTCTTCGGCCATCGCTAGCGTCGTGACGCCCTGGTCGAGTCGTCCCATTTCCAGTTCAGCGGCCATTGGAGCGTCAGCCGCCGCGCTGGCCCGGCCTCCCGCCAGGCTTTCAGCCAGCTTGCCCGGCGACCGTTCCTTCTTCATCTCGCTGCGCATGGACGGAGCCGGAGATGCCGGCCTGGGTTCGTCCATGGTTTCCCCATAGGTCTGCGGTTTCAGATTGGCGTAGAGCTCCGGTTGGACAACCGGCCGGGGATTGTAAAGCGGCTGATAGAGGTCCATCGTGAAGGAAATCGGCCGGCCCGACACGAGCGACAGTCTGACCTGATTCCAGTCCTGGGGCGTCTGATTCTCCACGATCGCCCAGCCTTGCAGATACGGCGCTTTCTCTTCATCCAGGACCAGACGATAGGTCGTTTTCCAGACCGGGGTTTCAGTCAGGTAGGCGACGCGGGCCTGGCGGCTGCCGGTGCCGTCGAAGGTG
>OMJA01000254.1 GCA_900299245.1 Nitrospiraceae bacterium
AAAGGGGAGGTGATGGCCACATCACCTCCCCGACTTCCGACCGCCGGGTGAAGACCCTTGGCGACCAAGAAAGCAGCAAGGAGATCTTAGCACGAACAGACCAAAGAAAACACGATAGAAAAATACTTAATTTTTACATGTATTATCAATGCCTTATGAGCATTTTGCCGCATTTTCTCGGCCTGACCGCGAAAAATCCACCAGGGCCTGCCCCTCCCATTCAATCCTGGATAGGAAGCCGGATCAGGCGTCGAAATCGCGAGAAATCAGATCAGTGCGACAGGGTTCGGAGTAGAATCGCGGCGCAACGATCGCCTGGTTCCCGGAGATCAGTCTGATGATTGTGACGCCGGAAACGTACCATCGAAATCAACGGCAGGCGTTCACGGCCGCCCTCCTGGCAGCCGGAGCAGCGGGATGGTTGACGCTGCTCCTTCCTCCGCTGTGGCCGCTCTTCGGTCTCTGCCCCGTCGCCTACTGGTGGATCAGGAGACCCTGCCTCCGCCGGACAGCCGTCATGCGACAGCCGTTCCCCGAAACACGGGAGCGGATCCTTCGGGAACGGGTGGCCTTCTTCCTTACGCTCGACGATGCGGGAAAAGATCGATTCCGGCAGCTGATCCAGATCTTTCTCGACGAGGTCCGGATCACCGGCATTCGCACCGACGTGGATGAAACCATCCGGGTACTGGTCGCGGCCAGTGCGGTCATTCCGATCTTCGGGTTTCAGGACTGGGAATACCATCGGCTGCATGAAGTCCTGATCTATCCCGACGCGTTCGACGATGCCTACCGGACCCAAGGCGGAGCAGAGGCGCAGAACCTGGGCATGGTCGGGCTGCATCACTTGAGCGGCGTGATGATCCTCTCGAAGCCGGCGTTGCTGGCTGGATTTTCTGCGCAGCCCGGCACCCACAACGTGGGGGTGCATGAATTTGCGCACCTGGTCGAGCAGGAGGCCGCAGAATACGGGCTGCCGCCGGAAGTCCCCTGGATGGCGGTCCGCCAATGGGTCCGGTATGTAGCGCGGGAACTGGCCCGCCCCTCTTCCCGTCGTACGCATGTCAGTGCTTATGCCTACACGAACGAACACGAGTTCTTCGCGGTGCTGGCGGAATACTTCTTCACCTCGCCCGACCGGCTCAAACGCCGCGACCCCGCCCTCTACGGCCTGCTGCGGGACCTGTTCCATCAGGACACCGGGGCGCTGCTTCCCGCTCCAGCGTGGAGACGAAGGGGAATCAGCCGCCACGCCCCCTGCCCCTGCGGGAGCGGGAAACCGTACAAGCACTGTTGTCTGAAGAAAGCGGACAGCAACGGGAGCGGCGGAAAGGCTGCCGGGCCAGCTCCGGACGACAAGCAGAATGCGCCAGCGGACCGTTGAACAGAGGAAGAATGGGACCGGAGGCCTCGCCGTTGCACCGGGCGCGCGAGGCGCTAGGCAGCGCCCAACACCTCTCTGAAGACCCCGGCCAGATCCTGTAGCGCCTTCCCCCCGTCGCCGACATAGACCGAGCCGTGCATCGTCGCCAGCGTCCTGGGCTGCAACCCGGCCAGGCGCATCAAGGTCGCATCCATGAAAGGACCATAGGGAAGATAGTTCGCCAGCGGGCCCTGTTGATAGTCCACGAGCACTTCGCGGCAGCGGCCCACGACATCCGATTCCGTCACCGGGGCCCCGTTTCCGGCTTGATGGAGCAGATCCGAACAGAGCAGCGTCTGGTGCGTCTCCTCGAACAACAGCCCCGCATCCCAGCAATGCGGCACATGCGGCGTCGCCAGAAAACGGAAGCGGTACTTGCCCGTCTGCAAGACTTCGCCGTCCGCCATCCCTTTGGCCGGCCGCAGGGCGAGGCAATCATCCACGCTCACCAGCTTGCCCACCAGGCTGCAGACCGCAGAGGAATGCCTGGCCGTCTCCTGCCACTCCGGCAGCGATCCACACTCGTCGGCCTCGAAATGGCTGAACCCGATCCAGCGCAGCGCGTGCGGGTCGATGAGCGCCCCCACCGCTTCCTTCACCGCCGGAAACAGCGCGCGCGGACCGGTATGAAACAGGAGCGGCTCGGCGTCCCGCACAAGGAACTGGCTGAATTGCAGGTTGAACGGTTCGAGAAAGGTCGTAATGCGGAACAGGTCCGGAGCGACTTCGGTAATCTGCGCCATAGAACCTCCTCTGAAGGTGAGGCGGCTATCGTACGAGTGCCATCGGGACGGGTCAATCCACGCAAACCATTAAGCAGCGGCAGCTGAGCGGCGAGTCCTGCGCCGCTCCCGCGACGGTCATCCGCCGATCCTGCCCAGGAGGAAGGGAGTGAGATAGTAGGCCGCGAACGAGAGCAGCACTCCGATCACCGCGCCGGGCAGTCTCGCTACATAGAGCCCGGCGAAGGGAGCCAGAAAGACGATGAGAATCATCAGCAGCGCAAGCGACCGTCGGCCTTCATAGAAGCGCCGACGGAAGTCCGCATTGAAAGACTCAGTCAGGGTGGGCGTCGAACGTCCGGACATGGCCCGAGTATAGACGAAACCGGATCCCGGTGCTGCACATCCGGAAGATGCTCGACGACGGAGCCTCTGCTTCACTCCCCGCGTTGCGTTCCGACCGTCGCGTGCGACGGTTCATGCAGGACGCCATCTCGATGTCGACTGAAGGGCTGTCTTCTCCAGCCTACAGAGCCGCCTTGCGCCGGCCTGTGGGAACTACCTAGCTGCCGGATACTGCTGAACAATTTCACGACTGCTTGAGGGCATAGATGTTGCTGAATGAACAGACCTGTGGAAGATCGTTCATCGTCATCATTCAGTCGCAGAGAGGAGAACAGGCATGATGTGGGAATCAAAAAAACCGAAGGCCGCGCAGAGTGACAGCGAACACTTTACCGTCCTGGGGAAGGACGTCACATTCAAAGGCATCGTCCACTTTGAAGGCACCGTGCAGCTCGACAGCTGCTTCGAAGGGGAGATTCACACCAAGGGAGTCCTGGTCGTCGGCGAACATGCCGTCATCCGCGGCACCGTCTCCGTCGGCACGCTCATCAGCAGCGGGAAAATTCACGGCGCCATCACCGCCTCCGACAAAGTCCAGCTGCTCAAATCCGCCGTGCAGATCGGCGATATCCGGTCCCCGCTGTTCTCGATCGAAGAAGGCGCCTACTTCAGAGGCAACACGGAGATGGGACCCCGGCCTGCGGCCGACGGCTCGCCCGACTTTCTCCAGGCCCTGCCGGACCAGACGGCCTGGCGGGAGGAACAGGATTTCAACCCTGCCGGAAACGACCAGGCCCCCAGACAATTGGCCTACGATCAGGTCCAGGCGGAGCTGATCAATCGCTCCGTGCCCCGCTGAGAACGTCCCGGCGGAAACGGCGAACTCGTCCGGTTCCGGACGGGTCCGGTCAATTCCCCGACAACAGGCGTTGCGCCTGCGCGATCGCTTCCAGCAGTTCGGTCCGTTCCTCGTCCAGTTTCTGCGTCGGCCGCACACCCGCCACGAACCGCGCCGCCGCAGCCGTCAGATTCTGCAGCATCTCGGTCAGATCGCCAGGCGCTGGCGCCTGAGGCTTCCTCGCCGCGCGGGCCAGCGCCCGCCGCCGTCTCGGCCCCACATACATCTGCGGCGCCACCGGATTATCCTTTTCCAACTCGGGCCGTCGAAATACTCCCATGGTGCTCCCTCGCAAATAAAAGACGAATGATCCTTACACTCTACTCGATTCGCGGAGGGAATTGCATGGTGGATGGAGGAGCGAGACCGGGCCGCTATCTGCCGGACTGTTCCGATGAGACGGCCACCCGGTAGAGGGCCGCGCCGGCCAGCGCGACGACCAGCAGACCGGGCCACCCGCCGAAGGGAGGCACGTCGAAAAGCGTGAAGGGATCGGCGCCGAGGCCCGGCCAGAGCGCGGTCAGCGCAATCGGCACCGCCAGCAAAATTCCCGTGAGCGCTTCCCCTGTGATCAACCCGGCGGCAAACAGCAGCCCCCGCCGCGAGGGCTCATCGCCCCGCCCCGCCGCCCGCTTCGCCAGTTCCGCGATCACTCCGCCGGCGAAAATGGCGGCGGAGAGCTTCAGCGGGAGATACACACCCAGCGCCACGGCGAGCACCGGAAGGCGGAAGTCGCTGCCGCGCCGTTCCAGCACACGGTCCGCGAGAATCACCAGCACCCCGATCGCCGCGCCCAGTCCAACCAGCGGCCAGGGCAGCCCGGCGCCGAACACGCTCCGCGTGAGGCTCGCCATCAGCGTCGCCTGCGGAGCGCTCAACGGGTGCGGATGGGCGGCCGTCGGCTCACCGATCCCGTACTTGGCCTGGAGCAGCGCCAGCACCGGCACCAGGACCGCCGCGCCGGTCACCACCCCGACCACCTGCATCACCTGCTGTTTCCAGGGCGTCGCCCCGAGCAGATGCCCCGTCTTCAAATCCTGCAGATTGTCGCCCCCCATCGCGGCGGCACAACAGACCACCGCTCCGATCACCAGCGCCGCCGCCGGTCCAGCCGGATGGCCGGCGCCCATGAACAGCACGAGCAGCAGCGCCGCCAGCATGATCGTCGCGATCGTCACACCCGACACCGGATTGCTGGAACTCCCCACCAGACCGGCCATATAGGCGGCCACCGACGAAAACAAAAACGCCGCGACCGCCATCACGACCGTCATCAGCAGGCCGAGGGCGGCACTGTTCACCACCGTCGAATAGATCCAGGCCATCGGGACCAGGGACAATGCGAACGGCACCGCGATCCACGTGAGCGACGCATCCTGCTCCGTCCTGGCCACCGCCGCCCCGCCGCCGGATGACCGCGAGGCCTTGTACCCGGCCCGGAGCGTTTGCAGACTCCGCCACACCGGCTCGCGCAACCGCGTCAGCGTCCAGAGTCCCCCGGTCAGCATCGCCCCGATGCCGACATAGCGGATCTGCCCGCTCCAGATCGCCATCGCCGCCGCGAGCCCCGTCTTGTCGGGCGGCAGCCCCTGCAGCAGTCCATAGGCCGGCATCAGGATCAGCCAGCCCAAGACACCGCCGAGCACCACCACCACCGCCGTGTGCAGGCCGATGATGAACCCCACCGCGAGCAGCGCGGGCGACAGATTCATTCCCGCATACAGCACCGTGCGCCCGACCGTCGCTGCCCCTTCCAGCGACTCCGTCCAGAGACGCAACCCGCTCTCGCCGAACTTCACCGCCCCGCCGAGCACCGCCGCCGAGAACAGCGCCCGGAAATCCCCGGCCGCCTCGCCGGATCCGGCACGGTCCCGCTCCGCCGCCGCGACTTTCAACACCTCCGCCGTCGCCACCCCTTCGGGAAACCGCAACCGCGCCGTCACGATCAGTGCCCGC
>OMJA01000255.1 GCA_900299245.1 Nitrospiraceae bacterium
GCCGATGATGGTCACGCCCATCCGGTGAAAATCCTGCAGGAACTGCCAGACGTCGGCGTCGCCTGACACGTCGATCACGAGGTCGACCCGCTCCATCGCTAAGAGCTTGCGATAATCCCGCGTGACGGGAATCTGAAGCTGCTTGGCGAGCGCCACCCCCGGGGCTTGCGTGTTGACCTCGGCGATTCCGACGATCTGGACGAGAGGATCGTTCGCAAAGATTTCCATCAGCGCGGTCCCGCCGCGCCCGGCACCGATGATGGCCACATTCGTGGCGCCGACTTTCGACGACTTGCGGCGGGGTTTGACGGGGCTGAGTTTTGAAGTAGCCATGGCGCTATAAATCAGAGTCGGGTGATGGAGTACAAGCGATTGCCGGGCGGAGAAATCGGTGGAGAGAGAAGAAGAAACGGGAAGCAGGACCCGCGGGCCGTGAAGTCCTCGCGTTACCGCTCCCGGCGTTGTTGAGCCAGAGATTTGAGTTCGTCCATGAACTGATCAATGTCCTTGAACTCTCGGTAGACCGACGCGAACCGGACATATGCGACCTGATCGAGTTGGTGCAACTCCTTCATGACTTCTTCGCCGACGATCCGACTTTCTATTTCACTTTCTCCCATTTCCTGGATCCGCTTCTCGATTCGATCCGTCACGGCTTCGATCGTCGCCGTGCTGATCGGCCGCTTCTCGCAGGCTTTTTTGAGGCCCGACAGAATCTTGGTGCGGTCGAACGATTCACGCCGGCCGTCTTTCTTGACGACCACCGGAAGAATTTCTTCAACCCGCTCGTAGGTGGTGTAGCGGCGTTTGCAGCCGAGGCACTCGCGGCGGCGGCGAATGACTTCGCCTTCTTTCGCCATGCGCGAGTCGACCACCTTATCTTCGAGTTCGTCGCAAAACGGACATTTCACAGGTGGCGACCCTGCCCAACTATCTGGGGGCTAGTAGGAGTGGAAGATGGGGAAGCGGCCACAGAGCGCCTTGGCGTGCGCGCGGACCTCTTCCAGCACGGCTGCATTCTGCCGGTTCTGCAGCACCCGATCGATCAACTCGACGATTTCCTTCATTTCGGCCTCCCGCATTCCCCTGGTGGAGACGATGGGAGATCCGATGCGAATGCCGCTGGCCACGGCCGGGGGTTTTTCATCGTAGGGCACCGCATTTTTATTGAGGATGATTCCGGCCGCGTCCAACGCGGCATCGGCCTCTTTTCCCGTGATGCCCTTGTTGGTCAGGTTCACCAGGAAGAGATGGGTATCGGTGCCTCCGGAGACGATTTTATAACCGCGATCGAGCAAGCCCTGGGCAAGAACACGGGCATTAGCGACAACTTGTTGCTGGTATTTTTTAAAGGAGGGAGATAAGGCTTCCTTGAGCGCCACGGCTTTGGCTGCGATGACATGCATCAAGGGCCCGCCTTGAAGGCCCGGGAAGATAATTTTATCGACTGCCTTGGCATGCTCGGCTTTGCACATCACGATGCCGGCACGGGGGCCGCGCAATGTTTTATGCGTCGTCGTTGTGACGAAATCGGCATAGGGAACCGGATTCGGATGGAGTCCTGCCGCAATGAGTCCGGCGATATGCGCGATATCCACCATCAGATAGGCGCCGACCGACTTGGCGATCTGTTGGAAGCGAGGGAAATCGAGGATGCGCGCGTAGGCGCTGGCGCCGACGACGAGCATGCGGGGGCGGCATTCCTCCGCCAATTTCTGCACGGCATCGTAGTCGATTCTCTCGGTCTGGCGGTCGACACCGTAGGAAAAGGCCTTGAACAGCATGCCCGAGAAACTGACTTTGCTGCCGTGTGTCAGGTGTCCGCCCTGCGCCAGGTCCATTCCGAGAATGGTGTCTCCCGGTTTGAGAACGGAGAGATAGGCCGCCATGTTGGCGGAGGAACCCGAATGCGGCTGTACATTGACGTGCTCCGCACCGAAGAGTTCTTTGGCTCGTTGAATCGCGAGATCCTCGACGATGTCGACATGCTGGCATCCGCCGTAATAGCGTTTGCCGGGGTAGCCTTCCGCGTATTTGTTGGTCATGATGCTGCCCTGGGCGGCCAGGACGGCGGGACTCGCGAAGTTCTCCGACGCGATCAGCAAGAGCTTGTCGTGTTGGCGGGTCTCTTCCGCTTCAATCGCGGCATAGACATCTGGATCAGTTGATTTGAGTGCCTCTAGTGATCCGATCGCGTCGCGCATCACCCCTCCACGGTGTGTCACCGTTATGCTTCAGCGGTTTCCTGTTCCTGCTTCTTGACCACACGGACGGTGATGGTGGCCGTCACTTCTCTCGGCATCTTGATCGGTACGGTGACGGTGCCCACTTCTTTAATGGGTTGAGCCAGCTGGATCTTTCGGCGGTCGATCGTAAATCCCTGGGCCGCCAGGGCTTCGGCCAGGTCTTTGGAAGTCACGGAGCCGAACATCTTGTCGTCTTTTCCGACCTGAGCCTCAATCGTGAGAGTCACGGCCGAAACTTTTTTGGCATGCGCCTCGATCTCGAGCTTCTCTTTTTTTGCCTTTTCGGCTGCGACACGCTTCACATGCTCAAAGGCCTTGATGCTGCGGCTGTCGGCCAGTACGGCTTTCTTTCTGGGCAAGAGGAAATTTCTGGCAAATCCGTCCCGAACATCGAGCAGGTCGCCGAGGTGGCCGACGCCGTCCATCGTTTCTTGTAGAATGACTTTCATAACCCTAACTCCTTCTGTTGGAAAGGAAGTGAGGATACGGGGGATCAGGTTGAAAAGTCAATTATCTAATCCTTTTTCCGGTCCTGTCGGCGACCTGGACAGGTGGAGACGGGCCCCTATATCATGGCCCACCGGTGGCCTATTACTTGAGGAGGGCGATGCAGTCAACCGCGAGAGACTGTCTGGAAGTCTGTGCCGCACAGCTGGACCGCGAGGTCCGACTGACGACTGATGCCGGGCTTGATGCGCCTGTCATTGTCACGCGAGGAACCCTGAGGCAGTCGGTGGGGGCGCTTCACGTGTACGAGTTCACGCTTCCGGCCGGATGCGCTCTGTCGATCGATCTTCCCGTGTCCATCGTTCCCGGGGATGAGCTGGAGGCTACGGAGGGAACGGTATTGAGTTGTCAGGGGCCTGTGGTGCTGCTTCAAACAGTGGATGCCATAGGGACCTCCGTTCCTTCAGCGACGCTCATCCCGGATCGTGCCGGTCACCTTGGTACCATAGCGACGCGCCTGCGGGATATGGTCAGCCAGGCTGATGCGTATAATCTCGGTCCGTCGGAGCGGCTGGTTCCGCTGTTGGCCTCATCGGAAGATCCAGCTCAGGCCGCGCTCAGTTCTTCGGCGGTCTTGACCACGGTGTGGCTGGAAGAGCAGACCCTGCGCCGCCAGAAGATAGCGAGTCTGGTGCTCGAGCTCATTCGAGCAAACAAGCGGATCTTGCTCATCGGTCCGGATCACCGGTCCTCTGACGAGATGGCCGGGACGATCGCGAAAGCCATGAAGGCCAGCGGATTGACCTACAAAACCTGGATCAGTCGGTATGAGATGAGCCTCGTCGCTCAAGTCTCGGGAATCCCCATCCAGGAGCTCGGGTTCGAGGCGCAGATGCATCAGTTCTTTGCCAAGTCCAGAGCGGATAAAGCGTCGCTTCGGCGAAAGTATGACCGGTTTCGCGAGCTGACTCCTCTGCTGGCCTATAAAGGACAGAAGCAGAAGGATCTGGACGAAGTCCGTTTGCTGGAGTGGAGGCTGTTGACCCAGTTGAGCAACTTCCAGGCGAAGATCAAGGATGTCACGGCGATTATGACGGAGTACGAAAAACTCCCTCTCTGGCGGCGGATCGGCATGCAGACGGTCGGGAAGAATGTCGAATCGCTCCAGCAGTATCGAGTGCTCTATGAGCAGCAGATCGGGGAACTCACGAAGGAGTTGGAGATCGCCAAGGCCCGGATTGATGAATTGGTTCCCGAGGCGGCCGTCCCGAAGGATTTGCGGCCGGAATTTGACGACCTTAAAGAAGACATCACGAAATTGGGCGGCACGAAGAAGATTCGCGAACTGTTAGCAGCGGAAGAAAATACCAACCGCCAGGCGTTTATCCAAAATCGTCGTTTGGTGGTCTCAACGCCGGCGCGGATCGCTAGCGATCCGCTCTTTACGCGTGTGCGTTTTGATGTGCTCATCGTTGAGGATGCTCCGCAGATCAATGCAACGATGTTATTGGCGGCAGCCGGGTTGATTCGTGAGCGGATTGTGCTCAGTGGAGATCCGCGCGATCTTGTCGCGGGTGGTCGCTGGGCCATGCCGTTGACGGAATCCCGGGAAGTATCCTGAGGCCGCATATAGTTGCTTGACGCCGGCAGTGATAATTCAGGATAATCCCTTCTCTCGACCCTTCTTGCCGAAGTGGTGGAATGGCAGACACACTGGTTTCAGGTACCAGCGACCGCAAGGTCATGCGGGTTCAACTCCCGCCTTCGGCAC
>OMJA01000256.1 GCA_900299245.1 Nitrospiraceae bacterium
ACCGCCATGCGTTCGCCGAAACCGCGCTGAACCGGATCGCCGCTCTGCAGTTCGGGAATCGGCCGCCGCCGTCCCAGGATTGTGGTGGTGAACCCTTTCTCTTTCCCTTCGGCGATATTCCGATCCATCAGGGCGCGCACGCCGGCGTATTTTTCGAAATAGGTCTCGATATATTTCTTGGCCTCCGCCTGCGGCACGCCGATGTTCTGCGACAGGCCGAAGGGGCTGATGCCGTAGACGATGCCGAAGACCACGCTCTTGGCCGCGCGCCGCATCTCGCGGGTGATCTGCGAGGCGGGGAGATGGAAAATATCCATCGCCGTCGCCATGTGAATGTCTTCGCCCTTCTCGAACACGTCGAGCAGGCGCGGATCCTGCGACAGATGCGCCAGGATGCGCGGCTCGATCTGGCTGTAGTCGGCGCAGAGCAGGGTATGCCCCTTCGGCGCAATGAAGGCCTCGCGGATACGCAGGCCGTAGTCGCCCTTGACCGGAATGTTTTGCAGATTGGGGTCGGTCGATGACAGCCGGCCGGTGGCGGCGACGGTTTGATTCAGCGATGTGTGGAGCCGGTGGGTCTCTGGGCTCACTAATTCAGGAAGCGCGTCGACGTAGGTCGATTTGAGTTTGCTGATACTGCGATACGTCAGAATCTGCGCGGGTAAATCGTGCTGCGTGGCGAGCTGGGTGAGCGTGTCTTCGTCGGTGGAATAGCCGGTTTTGGTTTTGCGGCCCGGCTTGAGGCCGAGTTTTTCGAAGAGCACGACGGCCAGCTGTTTCGGCGAATTGATGTTGAACTCGCCGCCCGCCAGGCCGGCGATAGTCTCCATCATCTTGTCGAGCTCATGTTCCAATTCTTTGCTCAAGACCTTCAGCCCCGCGACATCGAGCAGGAAGCCGTTTCGTTCGATCTCGGCCAGCACCGGCACAAGCGGCATTTCGATCTCGCGGAAGAGTTTCAGGCTGCCCTGGGCGGTCAGCCGTTCGATCATCACCGGCTCCAGCTGGGCCAGCACGGCGGCCTGTTCGACGGCCTCGTCGCGCGAGCCGGTATCTTCATCGAAGAGCGATTGCGGCGCCTTGGTCTCTGGGCGTGACCCGCCCAGGCGATGGCCGATGGCCTCCATCGCAATGGTGGCGAGGCTGTGGTCGCGGCGATTGGGGTTCAAGAGATAGTCCGCGACCATCGTATCAAGATAAGGGCCGGCCACGGTGACGCCGATGCGGTGGAAGGCGAGCAGTGTCGCTTTGAGATCGTGCACGACTTTTGTGCGCGACTCGTCATGCAGCAGCGCCGTGATCGGGCGCATGTAGGTATGCACATCGAGCGGGAAGAACGCGGTCCTGCCTCCCGATGACAGCGCGAACCCGAGTACATCGGCACGGACGCTGGCGCCTCCTGAAAGGAGACATTGCACGGCCAGTGGACTTCCCGCCGGAAGGCTTTTCACGAACCGTTCTGCGGCCGGCTCATCCTGGATGATCGTGAGGGCCGCCGCCGGAGCCTCGGCCGGTTTGGTTGCGGGCTGCAGTGTTTTCAGCAGCGCGGTGAATTCCAGTTCGCGGAGCAGGTCGGTCAGCTGATCCTGATGGGGCGGCTTGACCCGGAAGGCCTCCGCGTCGAATTCGACCGGGCTGTTCATGTCGATGGTCGCGAGCTTCCGGCTGAGCCGGGCGTTGTCGGCCTGTTCGATCAGCATCGCTTTGATGCGGGGCGGCGTGACTTCCTCGACGCGGCGGAGCAATTCATCGATCGTGCCGAACTGCGCGATGAGCTTAATTGCCGTTTTTTCGCCGATGCCTTTGACGCCGGGGATATTGTCCGAGGCATCGCCCATGAGTCCCATGATCTCGATGACCCGCGCCGGTTCGACGCCGAACTTCTCCACGCATTCGGCTTCGCCGGACCATTTGTCTTTCACCGGGTCGTAGATGCGGATGTGGGGCGTGACGAGCTGCAGCATGTCCTTGTCGCCGGTGACGATGACGACGTCATCGCCGGCGCGTTCCGCCTGCTTGGCGAGAGTGCCGATCAGATCGTCCGCCTCGTAGCCGGCCTGTTTGACGGCGGGAATATTCAAGGCTTCCACGGCCCGATGAATGTAGGGGATTTGGGCGCTCATGCCGTCGGGCATCGGGGGGCGCTGGGCTTTGTATTCTTTGAATTCCTGTTGCCGCAGCGTCGGTCCCCGCTCATCGAACGCGACGACGATCCCGTCCGGTTTCCGCTCGCGCAGGATCTTCAGCAGCGTCGTCATGAATCCGTAGACTGCGTTCGTCTGGAGCCCCTTGGAATTATTCAGGGCGGGGAGGGCGAAGAAGGCGCGATAGATGTAGGCGCTCCCGTCGATGAGATAGAGCGTCTTGCGGCTGGATTCATTCATCGGCATGGCAGTTTATGAATCGGGCGCGAGGGTCAGCGGTGGTTTGCCGAACTTGGCGCGCATCGCGTTGAGGGCTTGTAACACGGTGTGCTGGCCGACGATCTTCGCCTCCAGTTTCCGCTTGCCCGGAAAATCCAGCAGGGAGATGCCGATGAGCATGGTCAGGATCCCCTGGCCGGGAAGAAAGAGCATGGCAAATCCCGCGAGGAGAAATATGGCGCCGACCGCGTTCTTGACGATCAGCCCGACCAATCGCAGGACGGGGTGATGATCTTTCATCCAATGCCGCGGGGTGCGCGTGTCGAAGTAGTCCTCCGGCAGCCGCACCATGATGAAGGGAATGGCGATCAGGGTGCCGATGAATCCGACCAGCGAGCCGACGGTCAGCCAGATGAGCACATGGACCGGGACGTATTGTGTGACGGTCGCGAGAATGGCATCCATGGGGGAGGGATCCTAGCACGGGGATCCTCTCAACCGGAAGGGCTGGGGCTGTACGGTTTACCTCGGAAAGGCCGGCGTCATATAATGGCGCAGTCTGTCCGGAGCGGGTGAATCCTTTATGGCCTTCCGTACTCTTACACCCCGGCGATTCATGACTGTGCTGCTGCTGTGCCTTCTCGTTGGCGGCGGTGCGGGACCAACTCTGTCTCCGGCCGCCGAGAGCGACGAACTTCAGATCGAAGTCAGCAAGAAGGGGCTCGGGAAAGAAGTCGTGATTACGCAGGGGGCCAAAGAGTGGTTCATGATGATCGAAGTGACGCCGGAGAATACGGTGGTGGTCCGCCAGGAGAAGGATCACGATAAGTATCTGGTCGACGAGAGCGAGACGCACGA
>OMJA01000257.1 GCA_900299245.1 Nitrospiraceae bacterium
CGGTTGCCGGTGCTTCCGTTCAGAGAAGTACGCGTCGAGTAAGCGACCGTATTTCGCGAGCAGGCGACGGGCCCGCTCCGAAAGGTTTCGATCAAGGGCGTGATTCTTCAGCAGGACGGCGAACTCGGCGGCCATCTCACCTTTAAAGGCCGCGACACGGCGTCGTACGGACTGACGGTGAGCGGGCATTCCGCCAGTACCTGGTCGGCGACGCTGGTCTCTCAGCGGCCTCAGGCCTCGACGATTTTGACCTGGCAATCGACGGCACAGGCTGCGGGAGAACAGGTTCATATCGAGGGCAAGCTGGATGTCAACGTCAGAGAAGTCGCGCCGTTTATTGCCTTGATGCTGCCGATCGGTCCTGAGCTGGAAAAGGTCTCCGGCCAAGTGGTGGTCCAGTGGACCGGGACGGCCGCCGCTGAGTCGTCGCTGACATCCCTTCGGGACGATCCGCATTCCACGTTTGACGGCACATTCCAATCGACCGTCGCGCTTCCCGCGGTGAAGGGGATTGCCAAGCACATTGCCGTGGTCTGTTCGGGACGATTTACCGGAAATCCGTCGCGGTTCGAATGGACGGTGAATCCCGGCGTGCTCGTATCCGCAACGGTCAACACCCAGCCGCAGTTTGTGCCGGAGGCGGTGCGGGCGCTGCTGCCGCAGGGCGATCAGCCGCTTCGTATCGAGCCGGTCCAGGCGGTGCACGGCGCGCTCTATTGGACGGAGTCGCCGCTCAGACTGACGGTGGAGGGTCCCGTAGCGGTGATGTACGGGATGGCGGCCGGGCCTCTGGTGGCTGAGTTCAAAGCCGATAAAGCCACGGTGGTCGGCGGGGAACTTGAAACGGCTGAGGGAACGTTCCGTATTCAGGGCGCGATGCCGCGGTTTGTTGCCAGCGGACTCTCATCGAGGACGGCGGTCGGCGCCTTGCATGGACAGCTGGCGCTGGCCCAGCATGAAGTCAGGGGACAACTCCTGGCCCCTTCGGCCGTGACGGTGACACAGCTGCAGGCCGCAGGTGTCGTCGTCCCCAGCGCGACGATTCATATCAAAGAGCCGGTATCGGTGCAGTGTGCGCTCGCTTCCATCCAATGCACCGGGGGGCCCGGGACGTTCTCGCTCCAGATTCCGACAAGCCGGCTGGCCGGGTATGATCTGAAGCTGGGGGACAGTACGATCGCGTTGCGGAGAGCCGAACTGGTCGGCACTTCATGGAACGCCCAGGGGACTGTGAATGTAGCGGGTGTCGTGGTCGAGCCGTCGCCGCCGGTCGTTCCCGCGACCAGTTGGCGGGCGGATTTTTCGGCGAATCAGGCGGGAGTCAAGGCCGAGGTACACGGCCATCTACCGTCGGGCGAGCGGGTGGTGACCGCCAAGATCGAGCAGGCATTCGCAGAGGGAAAAGGCTCATTGCGTGGCAGTCTGGGGCCGCTCCAGTTCAATGCCAAGGAGCGCCGGCTTCGTACGCGTTCCAACCCTACCGGATTCCCTCGACCTCATCGACGGACGACTCGCGGTGACGGCGGATCTGGCCTGGTCCGCCGGAGGTGCGGTAAGTGCCCAGGGGCAAGGCGTGGTCCTGCATCCCGGCTCTGTGACGGTGCAGGCGGACAATTTATCCGGCATCTTCAGGGAGATCGCGGTGCAAGGATTCAGCACGACGCTCGTGTTGAAAACCACCGGATTCGATCAGATCGCGACGCGCCAGCCGGCCGCCGTTACGGTGGCATCCGTGCAGACCGGAATCGAGCTCTCGAATCTGAAAACGACGGTCGATCTGAACTGGACGTTGTCGGGCGCCGGGCCGGTGGTCGATGTGCGGGACATCCAGGGGGAATTGTTCGGCGGCACCATGACATGCCCCGCGGTGCATATTGACCCGGCCAAACCTCCGGCTCAATGGACGCTCTCGCTCCGTGAGATCGATCTGGCCAAAGTGCTGAGCGTCGAACAGCAGAAAGGGATTGAAGGGACGGGGCTGCTCAACGGCACGCTTCCCATCACTCTGACGGCGGCCGGCGCCAGTGTGAAGGACGGCAGCATCGAAGCTCAGCCGCCGGGCGGAATCATCCGCTATACGGCGACGCCGGAGGCCGGGAAACTGCTCGCCGAGTCGGATCAGAGTCTGAAGCTCGTGGCCCAGGCCCTCAACAACTTTCACTACAATGTGTTAAGAGTGGGTGTGCAGTATCGTGAGGACGGGCTCCTGCAGCTGGCGGCCCGCCTGGAAGGGAAGAATCCGGATATGAAAAAGCCCCCGCCTATCCATTTCAACCTCACGGTCCAAGAGAATATTCCGGCGCTCTTGAAAACCCTGTGGACAGTTCAGGATATTGTAGAGTCTCTCAAGCAGCGCGTGCAGAAGGGGTGAGGGAGAGGGAAGCATGATGTCGGTACGGAGACGGCGCGGAAACGTGCAGATACTGGTGTTGGTGGGTGTCTTGTGGGGAGTCGCCGGATGTACGCCTCGCGTAGAAGTGGTAGCCCCAGACCAGCCGATTACCATCAATTTGAACGTGAAGATCGATCATGAAATTCGAGTCAAGGTCGACAAAGAGTTGGATCAGGTGATGTCAAACAAGAGCGGACTGTTTTAGTCCTGTAAAGGAGACTGCAATGACCTTCCGGATCGTCGTCACGCTAGCGGCTTTCGTTGTGTTGTCTGCAGGATCGGCCCTTCCCGCTTTTGCGCTGTCTCTGGAGGAGGCCAAAGCAAAAGGCCTGGTCGGTGAAAAGCCCAGCGGATATTTAGGGGCGGTGACCGCAGGAAGCGGGGAGGTGCAATCGCTGATCGATGAGGTCAATCACAAACGCCGGCAGGCCTATGAGGACATTGCAAAACGGAACGGGACTCAGATCACGGCGGTCGAAACGTTGGCGGGCGAGAAAGCAATTCAAAACACCAAGCCCGGCAACTTTATCGAGGGGCCCGGCGGGTGGACCCGGAAGTAGCCGCCGTCATCCGTACCGGTCGTTTTTCCACGGCAGCGCGGTGTTGGAATAACCCCGGACTTCCCAGAACCCCTTCTCATCCTTGTCAGAGAACGTAATCTCTTTGATCCACTTCGCGCCTTTCCACGCATAGCGCTTCGGCACGATGACGCGGACCGGCCCGCCGTGCTCTTTCGTGAGCGGCTGGTGGTTCCACTTATATGTCAGGAGCACATCGGCATCGTCGCAGGCCTCGAGCGGCAGATTCGTCGTATAGTCATCGTACGATTTGAACAGCACGAACTTTGCGAGGGAGAGGGGTCGTACGACGGCCATGATCTGCCTGAAGCTCACGCCTTCCCAGTCGTTGTCGTAGCGGCTCCAGGAGGTGACGCAGTGAAAATCCGAGCGGTCTTTGAACTGCGGCTGGGCGAGAAACTCCTCCCAGGTCCAAGTAACCGGCGTCGTCACGAATCCACCGATGGTCAGGGTCCATTCCGAAAGCGGGATGTCCGGTTTGAATCCGAGGTCCAGTACGGGGAACGTTTCGACAAGGTGTTGTCCCGGCGGGAGCCGGTCGTCGCCTTCATAGAAGACTTCTCGCTCTTCTCCGCCGCGCCGGGCTCTGGCCCACTGTTCTTTTGTTTTGGTCAACCGGGAATCGTCGTTTGTCATGCGGCCTCCGGATGAAAGGGTACGGGAAATGGATGGTCGTCGCAAGTCCCTTATGGTGTGTCGCGTGCGGGATCGCGATCTGACGGAGTCGGAATTTCCTTCTTGAATCAATGATCTGGAGGCACAATAGCGCCTGCTACACTTAAGCTGCCTGTGGGGCAGAGTTTGCCGGGGGAGATTCTGTGATCCGAGATCGCCATCCGTATGCGGTGTGTGCTGTTTTGACTGCCTTCCTTGCTGGATCGGGATTCGGCGAGGTGCGTCCTGTTCTGGCTGAGAATAAACCCTCGACCAAGCAGGTGAGAGGGGCTGCGGATCATGGGCCGGCGGTCAGGCCAAAATCGAGTCCGGTCCCAAAGTCTGCAGTCGTCCAGGAGAAAGAAGGGACGGGCAGGACTGTGTCGGATGGAAGAAAAAAAACTCCACCGAAAGAGCCGAGCGCTTCCCGGGTGCATCGCCGGTCCAAAGGGGCCAAGCGGTTGAAGCCGCAGATTGTCGTGACGCCGAAGCCGGATTTGTCGCATCACGGCATGCTGGAACAGCCGCAACGGTACTCTCCCCATTATGAGCATGCGAAGGGCGGGACCCCCAATCCGAATACCGGAGCCCTCCTGCACGAACATTTCCAGGAACTCGATAAAAACCGGGACGGGTCCATCGATCCGCTCGAGCGGGCGTTGGGCCGGCTGGATATCGATCGAGACCTCGCCGATCGCCAGTGGCAGTAAACTCTTCTTGCCGCCTCTCCAGAGATCACCTC
>OMJA01000258.1 GCA_900299245.1 Nitrospiraceae bacterium
CCTTCATCGATTATGTCGTCGTGGGAGAAGGCGAAGAGGTCTTTCCTCACTTGGTAAGGCACGTTCTTGAGGGAACGCCGGAAGCGGTTCCGAATGGCGTGATCTTCAGGGAGCAGGATCGGATCCGGTTTACGCCGAATCCGGTGCTGTTTGCCGACTTCGCCAGGACCGGGCCTCCGGACTACGACGACTATTACCATCTGCTGGCCGAGCTCGGGGATGCGGCCCAGGGGCTGGATCGTATTCTGCTCTATGAGGGCGCCCGCGGATGCTGGTGGGGGGAGAAGCATCATTGTACCTTTTGCGGTTTGAACGCACAGAGTATGAAATTCCGTGCCAAGTCGCCGGATCAGGCCGCGCGAGAAATGACGGCGCTTTCCAGCCGATACGACACGACCCGGTTCAGGCTGGTCGATAACATCATCGACATGAAGTATGTCGAGAATCTGTTCGGCCTGTTTGCCGCCGCGCACTGCGATCTCGATGTGTTCATTGAAACCAAGAGCAATCTTCAGAAGAGTCAGATCCGTACGCTGGCCGTGGGGGGTGTGAAGTGCATGCAGCCGGGTCTGGAAAGTCTGAGTCTGACGCAGCTTAAGGCGATGGACAAGGGCGTGACGCCCATGCAGAACATCGTGTGTCTCAAGTGGAGCGGCTATTACCGTGTCGCGGTGTCCTGGAATATCCTTCTCGGTTTTCCCGGCGAAACGAACGACGACTATCGGCGGCAGATCGATTTGCTGCCCTCGCTCTTCCATCTGCAGGCCCCCGAAGCGACCGGAAAATTCTGGCTGCAGCGGTTCAGCCCCTACTTTACGCGCCCACACGAGTATGGCGTGAAGATTACCGGGCCGGGGATGGCCTATGAGTACGTCTACGATGCGGCGCACCTTGATCTGCTCAAGGTCGCCTATGATTTCGAGTACGAGCTGGATCACTGGCCGGTGGATCCGCATCTCTATCAGCAACTGGTCAGTCTCGTGGAAGAATGGCAGCGGCGGGCGCGCGGCAGCGACCGGCCGTTTTTGTATTATTCCAAGGCGATGGACTATGTGACGGTCTATGACGGGCGGGATCCTCAGGCGCCGACCAGGCAACGGTTCGATTGGCCTGCGGCGGCGATCATCGAGGTCTGCAACGAGGCGGCGAAAAGCAGAGATCAGATTCGTGCGTTGTTGAACGAAGCCGGGAGCGGCCCGGTGTTGTCGGACGATGAACTGAACGAAGCCCTGAACATTCTGACGAGCCGCCGTATTCTCTTCGAAGAGCGCGGGAAATACTTCACTCTAGCGATCCCAGAAAATCAGTATCTCTGATACGGCGCCGATTAGCCGCCGGTCACGGCCGACATCTCTTACATCGACAACTTTTCGGCGACGTTCCGCATCTGCACGCCATGCACAAGTGATGCGCCCCCCCGTATGGCACAGGCCACGTGGACGGCTTCCGTCATCTCCTCAACGTTCGATCCATTTTCCAGCGAGGCTTGCGTATAGGCATCGATGCAATAGGGACATTGCACGGCATGCGCCACGGCAAGCGCGATGAGGGATTTCTCCCGTTCTGTGAGCGCGCCCTCGGCGAAGACCGCGCTGTAGTAACTCATGAACTTGTCCCAGAGTTCTTTGTTGCCCTTGCCCATCTCGCCGAACTTGCCGAGATCGTGCGAATGATAATACGAATCCATACGAGCCTCCTTCTGGATCAACGGTTGGGAAGTGATCGTTGTGAACAGTGCGCGGGATGGATTCGCTCAGGCATGACCCGGGGGATCGGGCTCAACGTTCTGAAGGACTTCAGAAAAGCGAGTCCCGACAATATCCGTGACTTTGGCCATCAGGTCGGTCACTTCTTTCCATTCTTCCGGGAGCAGGTCCTGTTTCAATTGAGGATGAATCGCCCATTGCGCATCGACCTGAGTTCCCTTTCTGCTCACCAGGACGCGCAACAGTTCCACGTCCCATGTGGTTTTCTCGCTAGGGTTCTCCCCTGTCGGTTGACCGCTCATCGGGCCAGAAGGTGGTATTGACGTTGCCATACAATGTACTCCGGTCAGTAGGTTACGCAATCTTAGCGCACGGATCGCCTTGCTGTATACGGGGGCCGGAACGATCTGGATCAGGAAAAAGGAGAAACGATTCAGCGTGTGAAAGGAGGCGTGATGTCCAGGGATTCTCGAATGACCGAAACCATGGCATCGTGGATGAGGCCGTTGCTTGAGACCAATTCCTGTCTGTAGAGAGAGTGTGATTGCCCGCACAAGTTTGTTATTTGCCCTCCGGCCTCTTTGAGGATGACTACCCCGGCGGCCATGTCCCATGGTTTGAGCTTCACTTCCCAAAATCCGTCAAAGCGCCCCGCTGCGACATAACACAGATCGAGAGCCGCGGATCCGGTACGCCGGAGTCCCTGGACACGAAGTGCAAACCGGGCAAAATGATCGAGGTTGTTGTTCGAAGTCTCACGGATATCGTAGGCGAAACCGGTGACCAGGAGCGCTTGATCAAGTTGTGGCGTTTGAGAAACATGGATCGACCGATCATTGACTCGAGCCCCGTCGCCACGCGTGGCACTGAAGAGTTCATCGCGAGAGGGATCGTAGACAACACCGAGTACACACTCTCCCTTGTATTCAAGGCCGATCGATACGCAATAGGCAGGAAAGCCGTGTGCAAAGTTCGTGGTGCCATCCAGTGGGTCGATAATCCATCGATAGTGTGACGGACTTTGATCGATTTCACCGCGTTCCTCAGCGAGAATGCGGTGATCTGGAAAGTTTGCGAGAATGATATCGATCACGCATTGCTCGGCAGCGTGATCCGCTTCTGTGACCAGGTCGATCAGGCTCTTATGTGTGATCCGAAATCCGTCCCGTGCGTAATGCAAGAGAAGCATCCCTGCTTGCGTGGCAGCTTCTGTGGCTGTTTTGATGAGCGGCTGGAAATTGATGTCGTCGGGAACAGATGGTTCAAGCATGGCAAATGATAGCACATGGTGCGATTAGGGCTACCGGCAAGTTCACCCACGTAAGATAGAGTGTAGTTGCAAGCGGAGGATTATTAAGGCACGGAATGGATGCATCGCAAGTATCAGAGAAATATATAGAAATCATCATTGTGATCATAGAGCAAGCCTTGAACGCATAATTCTTAAGCAGATTCTTGTGTTCGTGTAACTAGTTTCTTCGATTGGAAAAAATTTAGCTTATTTATAACTTGACGATTATTCTATGCAATGCTATAAAGCAAGCATGCTTCTTCTGGGGGTGTTGTGGAAGAGTTAACAGATATTCTTGTAGGTCTTGAGCAGCGCATTCATGCCTACAAAAATAGATTTCAGGAACTTGAGAAGAAGAAACGTCGACTCGACGATGAAATTGCGACGATCAAAAAATACCTTGAGCTTGCCGAAACGCTTTATCGCGTAGAAGCCGATAAAGCAAAGCTTGCCAGTCTCTCCAGTCAAATCATTCCCGATGACAGCAAAGGCGTGCGGACTCTTCCCGTCATGGACGTGACCGACCAGTCGCGTGAAATTCTCCTGGGTCGGAGTAAGTATGTCGGCAAGAGTGTTCCTGAAGCGACCTATGAAATTCTTCGTGAGTCCAACCGCGCCATGCACGCGAAGGAATTGGTGCAGCGACTTGCGGAAGGCGGACTGCAGATCAAAGGGAAGACACCGCTGACTTCGGTCGCAACCTCTTTGAAGCGCGACAAGCGATTTAGGAAGGTTGGTCCGAATACGTTTGAGGCGCTGGAAGATGTGTTGGTTCAGGCCGTGTAGAGATCGGTATTACTTTTAAGGTGAAGGGGGGTGAGACTCTTGGCAACGAAGAAAGCAGCAGCAAAGAAGAAGAAGAAGAAGTAACCCGCCGGGTATTGCACGCCGAGGGTGAGGCCACTCACTCTCGGCGTTAATTTATGTTCCCGCCTCATTACCGCTTAACGTGCGGCAATCAGTGTTCACCTTAGTCGATCATGTGTGGCGAGTATACGAGCAGCGGTATGCTGCTTACGAAGCCTGAAGGGCGATGGCCGGTTGCGGTCTGCTGTGAGACAGCGATGGCCTTGCTTCGACCGAAGCCGGTTCCGTATTCAGCAGCACCCACTTCTCCGGCTGCTCAAGAATCTGCTCGACCAGGCGAGTGTGCAGCGCGTGACCAGACCGTTCGGCAATCAGGTGGCCGATGAAGGGCATGCCCAGGAGTGAAAAATCTCCGATGAGGTCAAGAATTTTATGGCGAACGAATTCATTGGAATAACGCAGCCCCGATTCGTTGACGACCCCGCTTTCTGAGAGCACGACGGTATTTTCAAGGTTTCCACCCTGGCCGAGTCCTCTTGCCCAGAGGGCTTGAACTTCGTGCAAAAATCCGAAGGTGCGGGCTTCTGCAATATGCTGTTCAAAGGTTTCAGCCGCGCAGTCGTGCGTATAGACCTGCGTTTTGATCATCGGATGATTGTAGTGAATGGTGTAGGTAATTTTTGGCGTTGAGGATGGTTCGATACGGACGCGCTTTTGGCCGTCGCACACCTCGATCGGCGCCATGATTTTTAAATAGGGTTGGCGACGGGACTGTGACACGACGCCCACGGATTGGATCAACCGGACAAAGGGTGCGGCGCTTCCGTCCATGACAGGGATTTCACCGGCCGTTACGTCGATGAATACATTGTCGACTCCAAGTCCGGAGAGAGCAGCCAGGACATGCTCAATCGTCTTGACCTGAAACCCATTGCCATTGATCGCGGTGCACAGTTCGGTTGGTACCAGATGTTCGATAGAGGCCTGGAGGGAGGCTCCCGACTTGCCGTTCCGGTTCACGAACACAATACCGGTATTAACAGGCGCTGGTCTGAGGGTAATCGTTACCGGCTGGCCCGAGTGAAGCCCGACGCCTGAGCAGGTAATGGGTGCGGCCAGAGTTTGCTGATTCCTAACAAGAACCTCCAGGTTCAAAAGACACCAGGTCATTTAGCAAGAGTCTTGCCATGGACAAGTATGTGCAAAGCATTGAAATATAATGTCAAAAGTATATTTTATTGATACTGAACCTGTTGTATAAAAA
>OMJA01000259.1 GCA_900299245.1 Nitrospiraceae bacterium
ACGCGCGAAGTCGTCCCGCTCCATGGTTCCAATGTGGCCGGGTCGCAGGCGACCAGGTAGTCGACGGTCGCCGGGGTCTGCCGTTCGACGGTGTCGCGCATGAGGGCCCGGATCTCCACCGTGTCTTTCATGCCGGCTCGAATCGCCCGTGCGCCGCCCGACAGTGCTTTGTAGAGAATGGGCGCCAGCGCGCGTTCCGTCGCCGACAGGTACACGTTCCGTGAACTCATCGCCAGGCCGTCCCGTTCGCGGACCGTGGGGTGGACGATGAGTTTGATCCCCAGGCTCAGGTCGTCGATCATGCGCCGGACCAGCGCGGCCTGCTGAAAATCTTTCTGCCCGAACACCGCGACGTCAGGCCGGACGATACCGAACAGCTTCGTGACCACCGTGGCGACGCCGGCAAAGTGATGCGGGCGGAGCTCGCCTTCCCAGCGCCGCGCGATGCCCGGCACGGTGACGACCGTTTCAAACCCCTCCGGATACATGGCCGTGACGCCGGGCTCGAAGCAGACATCGACCCCTTCCGCGCGGCAGAGCGCACGGTCGTTGGAAATGGGGCGCGGGTATTTGGCGAGATCTTCCGTCGGCGCGAACTGGGTCGGGTTCACGAAAATGCTGACGACGAGCGCATCGCATTGCAGCCGGGCGGCACGAATGAGCGCCCGGTGGCCGTCATGCAGGGCTCCCATCGTCGGGACGAACCCGATCGTCACGCCTTCCCGGCTGAGCTGCCGGCTCCAGGCGGTCATGGCTTTGGGCGTTCGGATAATCTTCATAAGTCCGGACTGGGGCTGCAGCTCGGGCGGGACCCGTAGCGTGTCGACGGTTGAGGAAAGAGCAGACGGACTTCCGACCGGTCCGTACTGTCGGTGAGCAACTGCGTGGCCGTCCGTTGAAGCGAGGGATGAACCAGGAGCGGATCGAGTTCGTTCAACGGCATCAGGACGAATCGCCGGTCGTGCAGCCGGGGATGCGGCACCACGAGATCCTCTTCGTTGATGACGCGATCGCCGTAAAACAGAATGTCCAGATCGATCGTGCGGGGACCGGACCGATGCGCGTCGTCGCGCCCCAGCGCCCGCTCGATCTCGCGCAGCACCGTCAGCAGGCTGCGGGGGGTGAGATCGGTGTCGAGCCGCACCACGCCGTTCAAAAACCAGCCGTCCCCGGGCTGCGCGTGGTCGTGCACGGGCTCGGTTTCGTACAGCAACGAAATGCCGGTGAGCTGTGAATGCGGGAGCAGGCTCAACAGCGTCACTGCCCGGTCGCAGAAATCCAGGCGGTTGCCGACGTTTGATCCGAAGCCGATGTAGACAGTCTCTCTCATACATCCGGTCAGGAGGCCATGGTCAGGAGTGAAGGGTGCCGTGCTTCTTCCCCGTCACTCCTGACTGTTTCAGAACCCCGCTTTTTTGATCCGTTCGACTGCTTCCGCCAGCCGTTCTTTGGTCGTGCAGACGGTCATACGGATGTAGCCTTCGCCGGGGGCGCCGAATCCGTTGCCCGGCGTCGTGACGATCCCCGCTTTCTCCAGCAGGTGAGCGGTGAACGAGGCGGAGGTGTAACCCTTCGGCACCGTCACCCAGATGTAGAAGGCGGCGGGAGGAGAATCGACCTCGAGCCCAAGCTTCTTCAGGCCCGGCACCAGCGTGTCGCGCCGTTCCTGATAAATCTGTCGCAGTCCGTCCGTCACCGAATCGTCCAGCCCCAGGGCCGTGATGCCGGCCGCCTGCACCGCTTCGAACACGCCCGAGTCCAGCTGGCTCTTCACCTTGCCGAGTCCGGCCAGCACGTCCTTGTTGCCGACGGCGAACCCGAGGCGCCAACCGGTCATGTTGTAGGTCTTGGAAAGCGAGTGGAATTCCACGCCGACATCTTTCGCGCCGTCCACTTCGAGGAAACTCGCCGGGCGTTTCCCGTCGTAATAAATTTCCGAGTAGGCCGCGTCGTGGCAGACGATGACCTGGTTTTCCTGCGCGAACTCGACCACCCGCTTGAAGTAGTCTTTCGTCATGATGACGGAGGTCGGATTGTTGGGCGAGTTCAGCCACATCAGCTTGGCTTTTTTGGCGACCTCTTTGGGGATCGCGTTCAGATCCGGCAGGAATCCGTTGGCCTTGGTCAGCGGCATGATGTGCGAGCCCCCGCCGCAGAAGCTCGTGCCGACCGGATAGACCGGGTAGCCGGGACTGGGCACCAGCACGATGTCGCCCGGATCGATGAACGCCAGATGGATGTGCCCGATGCCTTCCTTCGATCCGATCAGCGTCAGCACTTCGTCGGCGGGGTTCAGCGTGACGTTGAACCGGCGCTTGTACCAGTCGGCCACCGCCGTACGGAACGACAACATGCCTTCATACGAGGGATATTGATGGTGCTTCGGGTTCTTGGCGGCTTGCGCCAGGCTTTCGATGATCGGCGCCGGCGTAGGCAAATCGGGGTCACCGATGCCGAGGTTGATGATATCCACGCCCTTGGCGATTGCCGCCTGCTTCATCTTGTCGATGGCGGCAAAGAGATACGGGGGCAGCGTCTTGATGCGCGTTGCGACTTCGATCGGAAAACCAGCCATGTCCGATGCACTCCTTTGCTAGATGGGGGCCCATGCGGGCCGAACGAAGCCCCTAGGCTACTTCAGGAATGAGCCGGTAATCAATGATTGGATTGCAGGAGATGCCCGATCAGCCGGTCGGCGATTTGGTGGGACAGCCACATATGCGGCAGGAAGCCGATCGAGACCTTCGACGCCGTGACGTGCGCCCGCTCTAGATCGGACGGACACTCGCGGCACAGAGCCTCGATTCCCTCCGTCTCGATTTCCAGATGAAACAGCAGGCCGTAGGCGCGGGATCTGAAGCGAAAGGCCTGCAGCGGCGCGATGTCGGAGCCGGCCAGCGGCACGCAATCCTGCGGCAGGTCGAACACCTCTCCATGCCATTCGAAAACCGAGAGAGCTTCCGGGAACGCTCCGAACACGGGGTCGTGTTTCCCTTCCTCGGTCACATAAATGCGAGTCTTGCCGATCTCCAGGGCCTTCCCCGGTTTCACCGTCGCGCCGAGCGCCTTCGCTATGAACTGGCTGCCCAGGCACACACCGATCACCGGTTTCCCGGCCAGCAGGGTGGAGCGAATAAACGCGGTCTCTTCGGCGATCCATGTATCCGAGTCATTCACCGACATCGGCCCGCCCATCACGATGAGCAGATCTCCTGCATCGCCGGGCAACCCGTCCCGGGGAACCAGATGCCGGTCGAGGCTCACGCCCCGATCAGCCAGCGCCGTCGCAAAGGCACCGGGACCTTTGAAGGGAACATGTTGGAGACAGACCGCGCGCATGACGGCAGTACCTCGCATACTCCCGAAAGCGCGGTCAAGCCGGTTGTTTCCGGACTGCACAAAGGGGTGTGAGATCTCGTCGGATTGGGATGGTGCGGGCCGAATTCCCCTTACGCCTCTTCAGCTTTCATGCCAAGCCTCCGAAAAGAAGTACATGATTGCTGAAGTCGATTGCCCTGCCCAGGACCAGGAACAGGCGTTGCCGCTGATGGTCGCGCCCCCGCCGGGCTATTCTCTGCTGCAACGGTTGCGGTCCGGATATCACGCCTTCTGGTACTGGCTGGGTGAGGGATTGGAATGGTCGCGCGGCCAGTATCAGGAACGGCCGGTCGGCCAGCTGATTCAACTCAGCGGGAGCCAGCAGGCGCGGATCGCCTCGTTGCGCCGTCAGTTCGACGTCCGCTTTGAACAGCATTGCGCCGCACAGACGACGCTGAAGAGTTATGACTATCTCGACATCCTCGATCAGGCCTGGACGGCCTGGGGTAAGCCCAGGCCGGTCGGCGGGGTGGTGCACGATGTCGGCGCGTCCAACTTCTGGTATGCCCGCGCACTCCATGCCTTTTTCCTTCCGTCGGCCCTGACCGGCGTCGAAGTGGAAGGGCATCGCATCTACTACAACGGCTACAGCCGGCACGACTATGCGCAAGGGTATGTGCGGGATCTGCCGCAGACGAGCTTCGTCGTGGCCGACTATGCGCAGTTCGAGCAGCCGGCCGATACGATTGTGGCCTGGTATCCGTTCGTGACGCCGGCGCCGGTATTGGCCTGGCGGATGCCGCTCACGTTCTTCGCGCCGCGGGCGTTGTTCGCGCGCATCGCGAGGAACTTGAATCCGTCCGGTGTGTTCGTGATGGTCAATCAGGGGCCGGAGGAAGCCGACACGGCCGCCGAGCATTGCCGGCAGGCGGGATTGCAATTCGAGAGTTCCTGCGAATTGCGGGCGACCTTGCGCCGAAGGCGCGTTCCGCCGGTAGTGTCCTGGTGGCGGCGTTCCTAGTAGGTTGCTGAAAAAGTTCGCCAGCGGCGTTCTGGCGGATTCGCACGGGGCTACGTTACAATCCATGGCCATGCAACACGCAATCAAAACGGTCGAAGATCTCCGGTGGCTGATGGCCCACACGGGCGGCTTCCGTTCGGGCTACGTGACCGACATCCAGATGTCGAAGCGCCGGCTGTTCGACGAAGAGTCCGGGCGCGACGTGCTGGCCGATACGACGGTGTCGATGACGATTCGCTATCAGATGCGAGGGATGGTGCGGGTGGCGAAGCTGGTGATGAACGGGGTGACGGACTTTTCCATCTTCGAACAGGAAGGCAGCGACTCGTCTGCACTGAGCGTGATTCAAGCCGAGCGCAGCGACGGGCGCGTGCGCTTCTGGTTCGATCCGCAGGGCGAACTCTATGCGGTGTGCGAAGAGGCGCATCTGGAGGAGATCGCCACTCCGGTGTTGACGGGGCAGGTGCGGCCGGAGCTGGCTCGCTGGACGTTCCAGGGGCATTCCGGCGAGGTGCCGACCGCCTCCTGGTTTCTGATGGAACTTGAAGACGCCGGCGTGCCCTGCTCCTGGGCCGTCTCGAAAAAGCGCCGGGCGAGCGACGCGCCTGTGCGATGGGAGGGAGACCTGACCCCGGCGGACGGCGGGAAGTGCCTGCGTGGGAACGCGGTGCGCGTCCTGGTCTACGGCGCGCAGGACGGCGAAGGATTCGGCGTCGTGCTCCGCGCGCTGGGGACGCCCGACCGGCAGATCAGCCGGGTGCTGACGCTGTTGGCCGATCGCATTACGCAACGGTATGCAGGAAGCTGTCTGGTGGGGACGACGATCATTCCCGGACGGGAGTGGGAGTCCTGGCGTTCCCGGGGCGACGGCAGGCCGTAAGGGCCTGCGAAGCGCCCGAAGAATGTCTTGCTAGTGCGAGTGCCCGTTGGCGAAGTGGCCGTTGCCGCCGGTGCGGTGCTCGGTGACGTGGGCGGTTGAATTCACGTGGCCGTTCGAATGGACCGCCGTGCCGTTCCCGTTTTTCACGCCCTGCCCGTTCTTTCCGTTCACACATTCCACGAGTGCCCAGAATCGCAGCGGGTTCACGTTCTGCTTGCGCGCGACCTGGAGCGACGTCCCTTCCAGGACCGTATGCAGCGACAGATCCGTGCGCCATCCCAGATGCTTCGTGAGCGGGGAGATGACTTTCTCCATCGCGGCGATGATCTTGTTGCCGTTGCTGAAGTGGTTGAGCATGATGATGCGGCCG
>OMJA01000260.1 GCA_900299245.1 Nitrospiraceae bacterium
GCAGATGGCCGCCAAAGAGATGGGGATCACGGTTTCAGACGGAGATCTGCGCGAGATGATCGTCCAGGTTCCCGAGTTCCAGAAAAACGGCGCCTTCGATCCGGAAATTTATCAGCGCCTGCTCGCGGCGAATCATCTGACTCCCAAAGTATTCGAGGAGGCGCAGGCGAAGGAAATTCTCGGCAACAAAGCCAAAATGTTCGTCAGAGATGCAGTCGCCTTGACGCCGTCGGAAATTTCGGAAGGCCAGGCGCTGATGACCAGACAGCCGGACTCCGATCCCGCCAAAGCGACCGAAGCCAAAGACCGCGTCCTGCAGGATATGCTGTTCCAGAAACAGCAACGCGCCCTGGTCGCCTTTCAAGAGTCCCTGAAAGGGAAGATCCCCGTCAAAATCCATCGGGAGTTGCTCTAAGCCCTAGCGGCCGTCCGCCGAGCCAGTCCGACAGAGCTCTCGCCGTTCAGAGAATCAGCATCGCATCGCCGTAGCTATAGAAACGGTAGCGGCGGCTGACCGCTTCGGCATAGGCGTTTCGCATGGCCTCCACACCGGCCAGCGCCGACACAAGCATCAGGAGCGTGGTGCGGGGCAGGTGGAAATTCGTCATGAGGGCATCGACCACAGTGAAGTGAAAGCCCGGCGAGATGAACAACCGGCTCTCGCCGGTCGCCGCCTGCAGTCCTCCTGACCGCCGCGCGGCCGATTCGAGCGCGCGCACCACCGTGGTACCCACCGCAACGACCCGCCCGCCGGATTGTTTCGCTTTCAGAATCGCGCCGACCGTCTGTGCGCTCACGTCGAACCATTCCTCTCCCATCTGATGGTCTTCAATTCGCTCGACGACGACCGGTTTAAAAGTCCCGGGCCCGACGTGCAACGTTACCGCAGCCGTCTCCACCCCGCGAGCCCGCAACCGGGCCATGAGTTCCGGCGTAAAATGAAGCCCTGCCGTCGGAGCCGCGATCGCACCCTCGCGGTCTGCAAAACAGGTTTGATACCAGACCTGGTCCTCCGGCTGCGCCGAGCGCTTAATGTACGGAGGAAGCGGCATACGCCCGTGGGCTCTCAGGAAATCGGCAACCGGAACAGGACTCGCCATGCGAATTTTCGTGCCGGCCTCATCGCGTTGCACGACCGTCGCACTGGCATCCCCGTCGAACAGGATTGTCTGCCCCACGCGAAAATGCCCTTTGAGCATGACCCCCCACACCGCGTCGCCCAGGTCTTTGACAAACAACACATCCACCACGGTACCGGCCGGTTGCTTGCGACCGGAGACACGGGCAGCCAACACCTTCGTATCATTCACCACGAGCAGATCGCCCGGCGCCAAGAGGTCCGGGAGATCGGCCACCTGCCGATGCGACAGGACTCCGCTCCTCCGGTCCAGACACAACAGGCGCGCCGCATGGCGCGGCAAGACCGGCTCGGAGGCGATCAGGGTCGGGTCGAAAGGGAAATCAAACTCGGAGAGGTTCATCTAAGACGTCGGCGCGGGGGGCATTTTCGTCAGCGCCACATTCTGCAACTCCGTGCCTGGATAGTAGTATCGCAGGATCGACGGGAAAGAATATCCCAGCTCCGCCAGTTCCTTTGCACCCCACTGGCAGAGGCCTACGGCATGACCGGCACCATATCCGGCCAGCACGATATCCTGTCCGATGGACTCGATCGTAAACTGGGTGCTCGGCACTACCGTGTAGCCGATTGCCTTCCGGAGATCTTCCCCGCGCACAATGAGCTCGCCTTTCGAATGCAGGATGCGCAACTTGGCGACACGCCCGGCACGGCTGAAACCGACCGGCGTCATCGTCGCGATCGTCCCCACCGCAAACCCCTGATGCCGGAGGTTGCGCTCCAATGTGGTCACTCTGAAGGAGGCCTTCCACTGATAGTACGGAGACTCCACATCGAACGGACATTCCACGCCCTTCAGGTACGGCAAGTCTTTCGACCAGACGACCATGGCGTCCTCGGTAATGCCCGCGGCGGTCGAGGAAAACGCGGCATAGATCGGCGCGCCCTCGTGCGTCACCACCAGACCGCGGGTCGACTCCACGGCCTCCTGCACACGCGCATCCACTCCCTGCCGTCCCCGATACACCTGATCTTGAATACTGGCCGCCACGTCGTAGTCCCGCGACGCGCTGAGCATATGCTGATAGAGCGCATAGGTTCGAGCCGCGACGGCCTGAACTTTGAGCATTTCGGTATGCCAGGCTGAATTCACTTCGGCCGGCACCACCCCCTTCACATACTCCTCGAGATCAACCTGATTGATCACAAGCAGCCCCTTGCCGCGCCGCACCAGATGCACGAGTCCGCTCACATGCACAGCGCCCCGCTCATCCAGCGATTGCGACCCGGCCCCGTGGGCCCCGCCGGACACACGCGGCAACCAGAGCTTCAGATCATGATCACCCGCTCGCAGCGTGATCTGTTCTCCGGCTACCTTCGTTCCATTCAGGAGAAGCGCCGCTCCGCGCAACTCGATGCGAAGCGCCGCCTTGAACGGCTGGGACCGGCTCTGCCCGTCGGTAACCCACACCACGCTGTCGGCGCGCACATCGAGCCGGTGAACATCGGAAGCCATCAGGACACGAATCGACTCCGCCGCCTCAACCGGCGCGCCCAGCCCGAGGACCGCCCCGAGCAGCGCCAGGCACCGCAGATGTCCTAACGTCTGAAAAGCCATGACAAGAGATAGAATAGCAGACTGAGTCCGAGACTGAGTAGCAAACTCGTTCCGAGGGGAGCGTAGAAAGAGAAGTTCTCCCGCTTAATCGAAATGTCGCCCGGCAGTTTCCCGATCCATCCAAACCAACCGCTCAAGCCGGGAATCCGGTCGCTCAAGACAAACAGCAGCCCCACCACGATCAGCCCGCACCCGGCGGCAATTAAAATCTTTCCGACTGCACCCCATTCGCCCATCAGCCTCGAACCAGGCACTCGGCGATTTGAACCGTGTTCAACGCGGCGCCCTTGCGAAGATTGTCCGAAACCACCCAAAGGTTGAGTCCGTTAGTCACCGACGCATCTTCACGGATACGGCCTACGTAGACCTCGTCCTTTCCCGTCGCATCCAGCGGCATCGGATAGAGCTTTTTCAGCGGGTCATCGTAGACCAGCACGCCGGGCATCGCCGCCAGCGCGGCCCGGGCATCGTTGGGACTCAACGGCTTCTCCAGCTCCACATTGATGGACTCGGAATGGCAGCGCAGCACCGGAACCCTCACCGTGGTGGATGTCACCCGCAACTGCGGCGCATCCAGGATTTTTCTGGTTTCTCTGACGATCTTGATCTCTTCTGAACAATCCCCGCCCTCGGAAAAGGACCCGATATGCGGCAGCAGATTAAACGCGATCTGGTACGGATAGACTTCCGCTTTCACATCGCGAAACGCCATCAGCGCCCTGGTCTGATCCATCAGTTCGTCCATGGCGGCGGCGCCGGTGCCCGACACCGATTGAAAGGTCGTCACCACCACACGCTTCACCCCCACCGCATCATGCAGCGGCTTGAGCGCCATCACCAGAGGCGTCGTCGTACAATTGGGAATGGATACGATCCCCCGGGGCAGCGATTGTAACGCCGCGGCATTCACTTCCGGCACCACCAGCGGCACCTGCGGGTCCATCCGGAACACGCCGCTGTCGTCGATCACCACGACTCCCGCCGCGCCCAACCGCGGGCCGTATTCCTTGCTGATCGCATCCGTCGCGGAGATGAACGCAAAATCGACGCCGGCGAACGAAGAGGACTCGGTCAATTCTTCAACCGTCCACTCCTTCCCCTGACAGGTCATCACCTCACCGGCCGATCGCTTGGACGCAAACAGCCGCAGCGCGGCCAGCGGGAAATTCCGCTCCTCGAGAATTTCCAGACTTTCTTTGCCGACCGCTCCGGTCGCCCCGAGAATGGCCACAGTGTAGGCTGACTTTTTCTTAAGCATGTGAAGAATCCTATTCCAGCGAAAGAGCACGAACACGGTGATTAAAGGTGTCGGCGATCAAGAGCGTCCGGTCACCATCCGCGACAATACCGAAGGGATAACACAATCCCGCCGCCAACGCCGCGCCGCCGTCTCCGGCGGATGAAGCGGACCCCGTGCCGGCCATGCGGGTCAACAGACCCGTCGCGCGCTCCCATCGTCGAACCAAATGGCTATCCGAATCGGTCAGAAACAGATTGCCGTCCCGATCCAGCGTAATCCCGGACGGCCGTGAAACGCTCGCCGACGGCGGATCGTCCGGCGACTGATAGCGATAGCTTCCCCCGTCACCGGCGACTGTGGCAATCAGACCGGTTGTAAGATCAACGGACCGGATGCGGCCGTTGAACGTATCGGCAATATAGAGCGTCCCTGCCGCAACGGCTAACCCGCTGGGCCCGGCAAGGCTCGATTCTGTCGCAGGCTTGCCGTCTCCATCGTAGGCCGCGGATCCCGTTCCCGCGACCGTGCGGATCACCCCGGTCTTGAGGTCGACCGCCCGGACACGGTTATTACTCTGATCGGCAATATACAGCTGCTCCTGCGCATCAACCGCCAGTGCGGCCGGTTCGTTCAACGCCGCGCGGTCGGCCGGCCCGCCGTCTCCTGAAAACCTTGCCTGCCCGGTGCCCGCAAGAGTCGTGACGATCCCGGTCTGGGCATCCACCCGGCGAATGCGATGATTCATCGTATCGGCGATATAGAGATGGCCGCGCGCATCGACGGCAACCGCCGTCGGAAAGTTGAGCATGGCCTCCGTGGCGGGCCCACCGTCTCCGCCGAAGCGCTTCGGCGCCGCTGCTCCGATCAAATAGCGCACCGTGCCGCTCAGATCCGTCTGTTGGGTAAACTGCTCGGTCGTTTTGTGGCTCGTCTCGGCCAGCGGATCAGCCTCTTCCTCATAAATAGGTTCAGCGACGCCAGGCCGTGGTGCCTGCATCGCTTCGTCAGGCGCGCAACCGGCGACCGTAGTAATCAACCCGGTGGCACGATCGATCCGCCTCACAACGTGATTCTCAGAGTCGGCAATGAAGAGATGTCCCTGACCGTCGATGGCCAGACCTTTCGGCTCGTTCAGGGTCGCCAGCGACGCCTGCCGTCCGTCACCGGCAAACCCCGGGTCGCCCGTCCCGGCCAGCGTCGAGAGCGTTCCGGATGTAAAGAGGGTTGCCATGCGAGCATTCCGCCTCAGTTCAAGTTGCGCAGAATCGCGTCGCCCATCTCGGTCGTGCCGACGACTCTGGTGCCGGGACTCTGAATGTCCTTGGTGCGATACCCCAGATCGAGGGTTTTGACGATGGCCTGCTCGATCGCCTCGGCCTCTTTCTCGAGCTTGAACGCATAGGACAACATCATGCCCGCAGAGGCGATCGTCGCGATGGGATTCGCGATGTTCTTTCCGGCGATATCGGGCGCACTGCCATGTATCGGCTCAAACAATCCGACCTTGGCGCCGATGCTGGCCGACGGCAACATACCGATGGACCCCGTCAGCATCGCCGCTTCATCGCTGAGAATATCGCCGAAGATATTGTTGCACACCATGACATCAAACTGGCGCGGATTGCGGACCAGCTGCATCGCGGCATTGTCGACGTAGATATGATGCAGTTCGACGTCCGGATAGCTCTTCTGGACGTCGATCATCACCCGGCGCCACAGTTCGGACGATTCAAGGACATTGGCCTTATCGACCGACGTGACTTTCTTCCGCCGCTTGCGTGCCGCTTCGTACGCGACCTTGCCGATCCGGCGAATCTCTTCGGTCGTGTAGACTTCCGTGTTCACTCCACGCTCTTCTCCATTGGGCAGTTTTTCGATCCCCTTCGGCTTCCCAAAGTAGATGCCGCCGGTCAGCTCGCGCACGACCAGAATGTCGATCCCGTCGATCACCTCGCGCTTCAACGTCGAGGCATCCACCAGGTTAGGATAGACCTTGGCCGGCCGCAAATTAGCGTAGAGCCCCAGTGCTTCACGGATACCGAGCAGCGCCCGTTCAGGACGAAGACTGTACTCCAGCCCTTCCCATTTGGGACCACCGACGGCGCCCAGAAGGACCGCGTCGCTTTGCTTGGCCAGGGCCAGGGTCTCTTGCGGCAGCGGCACACCGACTTTGTCGATCGCCTGCCCACCGATATCGGCCGAGACGAATTCAAACGAGTGCTGATACTTCTCCCCGATAGCCTGTAATACCTTGACGGCTTCGGGCATGATCTCGCGCCCGACTCCATCGCCCGCCAAGACTGCAATCTTCGCTTTCACGTGACGCTACTCCTTCCTGCGAACAAGACTGAACGTTCTACTCCGCGACCTGCTCGTCCTCAATCCGCCAGGCCGGATCGACCAGGCATAGAAATTCGATTTCCGTCGTGCCGACGTTTTCCAACGACTGATTTCCCCCAGGCGGAACATAGACAACGGAACCGGCTTCGACGGACTGCACGTCGCTCTCAATGCTGAAGCGCCCCTTCCCGGCGATAAAGTAGTACACCTCCGAGGAGGCCAGCCTGTGCCATTTGGACCGCCGCCCGGGCGCCAGCCGGCCATGGGCAAGACTGTAGCCCAGTTGCACTGCCTGCTTGGCCGGGTGCAGCAGTTCACGAAGAACCGTATGGTCTCCGGCGAGAAATTCCGGACATTCCGAGAGAGTTCGCGTGAGCATGGAAACAGCCCCAACCGGCCAGCACCGTACCCGAATCACCGCCTCCACCACACCGGGGTCGGTCACTCTAGCGTGGCAGGAACGGTCAAATCAAGCGGACTTTCTGCTCCCCCTCCGCCTGTTTGGCGGCCATATAGGCGAGCCGATTCAACGCATTGAGGTACGCCCGGGCTGCAGCCATGATGATGTCCGTATCCGCGCCGTGTCCCGACACGGTTCGGCCGTCTTCCTCCACGCGCACCGAGACTTCTCCTTGCGCGTCCGTCCCGCCCGTGATGGCGTTGACCCCGAACATTAGCAGTTTGCTCTTCGTTTTCGTGATCGCGGCAATCGTCCGGTAGACCGCATCGACCGGACCGTCGCCGGTGCCGGACTCCTTGATCACCTGACCGTTAATCTGCAATTCCACCGTCGCCGTCGGGACGAGATTCGTACCGCTTTTGACATGGAACGATTTCAACACAATCTGCTCGGACATTTTGGCCAGCTCTTCCGACACAATCACTTCCAAATCTTCTTCGAAAATTTCCTTCTTCTGATCGGCCAGCTTCTTGAACCGCTCAAACGCGTGGTTAAGCTCGTCCTCGCTGAGCTTGTACCCCAAATCTTCCAGCCGCTGGCGGAACGCGTGACGTCCGGACAATTTGCCCATGACCATCTTGCTCTCGATCAACCCGATCGATTCCGGCCGCATGATTTCGTACGTCGTCTTATCCTTCAACAACCCGTCCTGGTGAATCCCGGACGTGTGCGCAAAGGCATTGGCGCCGACGATCGCCTTGTTCGGCTGAACGACCATTCCGGTGATCTTGCTGACCAACCGGCTCGTCTTGGCGATCTCCTCCGTCCGGATGCCTGTATCGGCGTGATAAAAGTCCTTCCGGGTCCGGAGGCCCATCACGATTTCTTCCAGTGAGGTGTTGCCGGCCCGTTCGCCGATTCCGTTGATCGTGCACTCCACCTGGCCTGCGCCATTGACGATGGCCGCCAGGCTGTTCGCGACGGCAACGCCCAAGTCGTTGTGACAATGCACTGAAATCACCGCCTGCCTGGCATTGGGCACTTTGTCGAAAATCCCCTTGATCAACGCGCCGAACTCCTGCGGCACGGCATAGCCAACCGTATCGGGAATATTGATCGTACCTGCCCCCGCGGCGATCACTGCTTCGATGACCTCATAGACATAGGCCTGATCCGAGCGGCTCGCATCCATGAGCGAGAATTCCACGTCGGGCATATAGCTCCGCGCACGCTGCACCATCTCGACCGCCCGCTTCTTCGCCTCCTCCCGAGTCATCCTGAACTGGTGCTTCAAATGGATGTCGGAGGTCGAGAGAAACGTATGGATCCTGGCCTTCGGCGCCCCCTTGAGCGCTTCCCAGGCCCGATCGATGTCCTCCGGACGAGCCCGCGCGAGACTGCAGACCGTCGGTCCCTCGACCTCCAAGGCGATCCGGCGCACCGCCTCAAAATCGCCCGGCGAACTGTAGGCGAATCCGGCTTCGATGATATCGACCCCGAGCCGTGCCAGCTGCTTCGCCACCATGACTTTTTCTTCCACATTCATGCTGGCGCCGGGCGACTGCTCGCCGTCGCGCAACGTTGTATCGAAAATACGAATCATCCTATCCATGGCTTGTCCTCCTTCACCCTTCCATCAGAATGCTCACGCAGACCACCGGTCTCAGCCACCCGATCCCGGCGTATCCAAACGCGCCGTTCCACGGGCAAAACCATAGGCAAGACAACCGAGAACGCTGCGGGGGAGTTTGTTCGGCAGACTCAAATAGAAAAAGCCTCCGCCCCCCGTTACGGTCAGGGACGAAGGCTTCATGCGCTTCGTGGTACCACCCTGGTTCGGCAACGAATGACCTCGCGTCATCCATCACCCTTCATTGGCCCCTTACGGGGGCGAGGCGGAATCCATTACTCGATCTTCACGGATTCGGCTCGGAGGCGAGTTCGGCGACGCACAGACCGGCTTGCACCACCCGCCGGCTCTCTCGCATCTGTGCGGCTCGCGTACTACTCCTCGTCGTCGCCTTACAATTTGGGTTCTATCACAGGCTGCTCGGCCTTGGGAAGAGGTTTCTTCCCGACCGTTTTTGCCACCAGCCAGAACAATCGCTCGATCGGCCCCATCAGCGCGTAGCCGGAAAACACCACGAACAACATCACTTCCGGCCAGGCCGCGATCATCATGAGCGCAAGAATACCCCAGACGAGATAGGTAATCTGCTGGCGGCCTTTGAACTTCATATCCTTGAAACTGCGATACTTCACCGTGCTGACCATGAGGAACGAGAGGGCGAGGGTAATGACCAGCACCAGGACCGGTTTCACCTCCGCGCCCATCCGGACGATATGATGGTCGAGAATCACCAGCGATGCGACCACCCCGGCCGCCGCGGGAATCGCCAGCCCCGTAAAGTACTTACTGTCGGCCAACGCGACCGTCGAGTTGAAACGCGCAAGCCGTACGGCTCCCATCGCGACATAGGCGAACATCACCGCGACACCGAACATACCCTGCCCGCTCAACGCCCAGGAGTAGATCAGGAGCCCCGGGGCGACGCCGAACGACACCACATCGGACAGGGAGTCATACTCCAACCCGAAATGACTCGTGCTGTTGGTCAGACGTGCGGACTTCCCATCCAACACATCGAAAATCATCGCGACCAGAATCGCAATCGCAGCGGCCATGTAATTGGCGTTGAAGACGGACAGAATGGCATAGACGCCGCAGAACAGGTTCCCCGTCGTAAAGAGATTGGGGATCAGATGCATCGCCTGGCGCTTTCGCGCTTCTTTCCCCAGCGATTGTCGCAAGCCGGTTGCCTTCATCGTAGGTCTCCCAAGATGGTTTCTCCGCCCTTCACTCGATCTCCCACGGCCACTCGCACATTGGTGCCCAGCGGAAGAAAGGTGTCCATCCGTGAACCAAATCGAATCAACCCGTACCGTTCTCCGCGAATCGCCCGGTCCTTCGGCGAGACCCAACAGACAATACGACGGGCGATAAGCCCCGCCACCTGCACACACAAGACTTTCACACCGCTGGTCGTCTTGATCATCAGCGCGTTCTGCTCGTTCTTCACCGTCGCTTCAGGTTTACTGGCGACCAAAAAGAGCCCCGGCTGATACTGCACATCCTCAATGGTCCCTTCACAGGGAATCCGATTGATGTGCACATCAAAGACGTTGAGAAAGATCGTGATCCGGAGGCTCTTCTCTTTCAGATACCGCGGCTCAAACTCTTCTTCAATGGCGATGACTTTTCCATCGCCCGGCGCCACGACCAGTCCGGGACCTTCCGGAATGACCCGCGCGGGGTTGCGGAAAAACCACGAGACGAACAGCGTAAGACCCGCCCCTATCACGGCAACCGGCGTCCACCCCAGCCATCCGGCACAGAGTGTAACGCCCGCGGCCGTTCCAATGAAGGGAAATCCTTCTTTGGCAAACGGGATACCGACGGCACGATCAGCCACAGGGCTTGCCCCTTCTAGTTTTTGGTCTTGTCGACCAGCTGATCTTTCTTCAGCCAGGGCATCATTGCCCGGAGCTTGGCCCCCACGGCCTCGATGGGATGCGCTTCGCCTTTGGCCAGCAGCGCATTGTAGACGGGACGATTGGCTTGATTCTCGAGCACCCACTCTTTGGCAAACTGACCAGTCTGAATCTCGCCGAGAATCTTCTTCATTTCCTGTTTCGTCTGCTCGGTCACCACGCGGGGCCCGCGTGTGATATCGCCGTACTTGGCCGTCGTGCTGATCGAGTAACGCATATTGGCGATGCCGCCCTGATAGATCAGATCGACGATCAACTTGACCTCATGGAGACACTCGAAATACGCCATCTCGGGGGAATAGCCGGCTTCCGTCAACGTCTCGTAACCCGCCTGAATCAGCGACGTCAGACCGCCGCACAGCACGGCCTGCTCGCCGAAGAGATCCGTTTCGGTTTCCTCGCGGAAATTGGTTTCGATGATGCCGGCGCGTCCGCCGCCGACCGCGCTCGCATAGGCCAACCCCACCTGGCGCGTGGTCCCGCTGGGATCCTGGTGCACGGCGATGAGGCAGGGCACCCCGCTCCCCTTCGTGTATTCCGACCGGACCAAGTGTCCCGGCCCTTTGGGAGCGACCATAAACACATTGATGTTGGCCGGGGGCACGATCTGACCGAAATGGATATTGAATCCGTGCCCGAAGGCGAGATACGAACCGGGCTTCAGATTCGGGGCGATGTCCTGACGATAAATCGCCGCCTGCATTTCATCGGGCGCCAGAATCATCACCACATCGGAGGCCTTGACGGCGTCGGCGACCGGCATGACCTTGAGGCCGCTCTGCTCGGCCTTTTTCCAGGACGCGCCTTCGCGCACACCGATCACCACGGTCACACCGCTCTCTTTCATATTGAGGGCGTGCGCGTGGCCCTGGCTCCCGTAGCCGATCACGGCCACTTTCTTATTGCGAATCTGCTGAATGTCGGCATCTTTGTCGTAATAAATCTTCATCGTGAACTCCTCAAGAACGCCCTGTTTCAGAAATAGATGCTGCGGTGAACTCTCGACTACTCGCGCGCTACTTTCTTGGGCTGCACGGCACTGGCTCGAACCGGCTCCCGCGCGACGGCGACCCGCCCCGTCCGGGTCAGCTCCTTGATCCCAAGCGGCTGCAAGAGATTGATGATGGCTTCTATTTTTTTCGGATCGCCCGTGACCTCGATGGTATACGTACCAGGCGTCGAATCGATGATATTGGCCCGGAAAATGTCCACGATTCTGAGCGCCTCGGCCCGATCTTCAGCCTTGGTATGGACCTTGATCAAGGCGGTTTCCCGCGAAACGAACTCGCTCTCGTTCAAATCGACGACCTTGATCACGTCGATGAGCTTGTTGAGATGCTTCACGATCTGTTCGATGATGCGATCGTCGCCCGAGGTGACAATCGTCATCTGCGACATCGAAGGATCCAGCGTCGGCGCCACCGACAAACTCTCGATATTGAAACCCCGGCCACTGAACAACCCCGCGACGCGGGACAACACGCCGAATTTATTTTCCACCGTGACGGAAATAATATGTTCCATAGTCGATACCTTACGCGGTCAGGACGGTATCGCTGCCGTCCGGCGACACTTTTGACGCGCCCGCCTGCTTATTTTTCAACTCCGGCGGATCCTCCAGGATCATCTCGTGGTTGCACCCGCCGGCCGGAATCATCGGATACACGTTTTCAAAACGATAGGTCGGCACATCGACGATCACCGGCCCGTTCACCGCAATGGCTTCCTTGAGCACCGCATCAAGATCGCCCACCTTGTTCGCGCGCAGGCCGACGGCTCCGTAGGCTTCCGCCAGCTTCACGAAGTCGGGAGTATTCTCAAGATCGCTGGATGCGTAGCGGCCCTGATAGAACAGATCCTGCCACTGCCGCACCATGCCGTGGAACCGGTTGTTCAAGATAATGATCTTGACCGGAAGCTTGCTCACGACCGCGGTGGCCATCTCCTGCATATTCATCTGAATGCTGCCGTCCCCGGCAATGCAAAGCACCAACCGTCCGGGAAACGCCGCCTGTGCGCCCATCGCCGCGGGGAAACCGAACCCCATGGTCCCCAGCCCGCCGGACGTCAACCAGCGGTTCGGCTTGGCCAGCTTGAAATATTGCGCAGCCCACATCTGATGCTGGCCGACATCGGTCGCGACAATCGGGTCACGGTCCTTGGTGAGTTCATACAGACGCTTCACCACATACTGCGGCTTGATCGGCCCGTCCGCTTCCTGCTGGTAGGACAACGGGTGCGCGGCTTCCCACTCCCGAATCTGCTTCCACCAGGGCTTCCGCAATTCTTTCTGCTCTCCGTTGACCGACGCGCGGAGAATCTGATTCAGCTCACGCAAGACGGTCTTGCAATCCCCGACGATGGGAATATCGACGTGGATGTTCTTCCGGATCGAGGTCGGATCGATATCGACGTGAATCACCTTGGCGTGGGGGCAGAACTCCGACACTTTCCCCGTCACCCGGTCATCGAACCGCGCCCCGATCGCGATGACGAGATCGGAATAATGCATCGCCATATTGGCCTGATAGGTGCCGTGCATCCCGAGCATGCCCAGCGACAGCTGATGTTCTCCGGGGAATGCGCCCAATCCCATGAGCGTCATATCGACCGGGATCTGCGTCAACTCCGCCAGCTCGATCAATTCGGCCGAGGCGCCTGAAAATACGACGCCGCCGCCGACGTAGAGGATCGGCTTCTTTGCCTTCATGATGGCTTCGGCCGCCTGCTTGATCTGCCACTTGTTGCCGTCATATGTCGGGTTATATCCGCGAATCGAAACGGAATTGGGATAGACGAATTCCGTCGTCGCCATCGAAACATCTTTGGGAATATCGACGAGGACGGGACCGGGCCGGCCGGTCGTGGCGATATAAAACGCCTCCTTAATGGTCATTGCGAGATCGTTCACATCCTTGACGAGGAAATTGTATTTCGTGCAAGGCCGGCTCAGCCCGATGTTGTCGGCCTCCTGAAACGCATCGTTGCCGATCAGACTCGTGGGCACCTGGCCGCTGAAACAGACCAACGGAACGGAATCCATATATGCATCCGCCAGCGCGGTAATCACATTCGTCATGCCGGGACCGGACGTCACCAGACAGACCCCCGGCTTTCCCGTCGCCTTGGCATAGCCTTCGGCCATGTGACCGGCAGCCTGCTCATGCCGCGTCAAAATGACCTGGAGATCTTTTTGCTGATGCAGCATGTCGAAAATCTTGAGAACGACGCCGCCCGGAAGCGCAAAGATCGTTTTGACTCCCTCCCGCTTGAGGCATTCGATAAAGATCTCAGATCCGTTCAACTTCATATCGTTTCCCTCCCCCGGATGCCCGGAGTACTGTTGTCAAGAACGTGCAACCCGTCACGAGATGGCCGGACGACGGCCTCTGATTCATCCACACAGAAATTTGTGCAATATCAATAGGAAAGAATGCGAGATCCTAACACCACGCCCGATGAGGGTCAAGAGCCGGCTTGCGGCTCTCCCCCCTCACACTCCTGATCCGCACGACGATGAGACGGGCTGAATGAAAGAAAAAGCGCGAGCGAGGAAACCTATAAGCCGGATTCTGTCCAGCATGAACCGGAGTCCATGCGTGGGTGATCATTTCTCTGGGATTCGGATTACCCCGAACCTCGAGCGACCTACCCGAAGACCTCGACCGGGCCAGTCGTTGTGCCGCACTCTCGCGAGTGCGATACGTGTCTTCCTATTTGGCCTTGCACCGGGCGACGCTTACCGTGCCAGCGATGTCACCATCCCTGCGGTGGGCTCTTACCCCGCCGTTTCACCCTTACCTGA
>OMJA01000261.1 GCA_900299245.1 Nitrospiraceae bacterium
CCTAATCCCAACCCCACAACCATTCCCCAGGGAGTCGAATCGAGGAGGTAGGTATCCAGCACCCAGCCCAACCCGCCTCCGACGATCAGCGAAGCCAGCAGGTCGGTTCCTATCCGAACCGCCTGACCGAGCCCCACATAAAACGGATCTTGAGAAGGGGGCATTCTGTTACTCACCGGTCAGTGCTCAAACAAGATTCTGAATGAGGCGCTCAACCGATTGCGAGCGCGCAATTCAAGCAGAATCCTTATTGAAATGTCAAGCCGTTAGAGGCTCTGTCTCTCCCCGTAGCGCTACGGTATAGTATGACTCCACTGAAACCGGTCGGACTTGTTGAATTCATGACAACCTCACGCTCATTCCCCGCCTCGTTTCTTCACGGGGCTCCACAGCCCCTATGCGTGAGCCGGCGAGGAGTGCACGGCAGTCCGTTTGAATGCTATTCCCGCGCCGCCTCAGACCGGAACCCGTCTTTTCTCTTCGAAAGCGGCAAAGGTCCGGCGACCACCGGGCGCTACTCCTTTCTTGCGACCGAGCCATACCAAGTATTTTCCGGATCACATCAGAGCTGGATTCTCCGTTCAGCCGACGGACGCACACAAACCGGCCTGGCACCGTTCTCGACACTGGCGAGACTGATGCAGCGATCTCCCATTGCCCGCCCTCCCGGAGCTCCGCCGTTTTTCGGAGGAGCCGTCGGCTATCTGAGTTACGACCTGGTACGCCAATTCGAATCATTGCCGAACCACGCGGAAAACGATCTGCACTTTCCCGACCTGGAATTTGCCTTTTACGATCTCGTCGCGGCGTTCGACCACACCTCAGACGAATGGCAGTTGATCTTCTGCCCCCCGCTCGAACGATTCCTCGGAGAACCACGGGAGAAGCTGTATCGGGAAGGTTGCGATCGACTCGCCGCGTTAGACGCGCAATTATCCACGCCGCGGCCGCAACCGGCCGCCACTCTTGAACCGGTGACCTTTTACCCGCAGCAATCCCGTGACTCCTATATGGATCGGGTCCGGCGCTGCCAGGACTATATCGCCGCCGGTGATCTGTATCAGGCCAATCTCTCTCACCGTTTTTCGGTCACCAGCCGGAGCTTCACCGAACAGGCGGGACTCGCAACGGAACTCCAGGCCTATGCGCGATTGCGCCACATGAATCCTTCTCCATTTTCCGGCCTGTTGCGGAATGGAAGCACCAGCCTCATCAGCACCTCGCCGGAACGGCTGGTTCGGCTGGACGGCCGCTCAGCCGATACCCGGCCGATCGCGGGAACCCGGCGCCGGGGCCACACCGACGCCGACGATCGCCGACTGTGCGAAGAACTGCTGGGGAACGAGAAGGAACGCGCCGAACATTTGATGCTGGTCGACCTCGAACGGAACGACCTGGGACGCGTGTGCGAGTTCGGCTCGGTGTCGGTCGACGAGCTCCTGTCGATCGAGCAGTATTCTCACGTCAGCCATCTGGTGTCTCACATCTCCGGACGGCTGCGCGCCGAGGTGACCGGATTCGATTTATTGCAGGCCGTCTTTCCCGGCGGCACCATCACCGGCGTCCCCAAGATCCGCTGCATGGAAATCATCGACGAACTCGAACCGGTGCGGCGAGGCCCCTACACCGGATCGATGGGCTATCTGAGCTGGAGTGGAGACCTCGATTTCAACATCATCATCCGCACGCTGGTCCTGCACGAACGGCAAGGCTACCTTCAAGTCGGGGCCGGCATTGTGTCGGATTCGGATCCCGCCGGAGAATATGAGGAGACGATGCACAAGGCGCAAGCCTTCCTGAGCGCCTTGTCGTAACATTCATCATGTGGATTTTTCTCAACGATCGATTTGTTCAGGAACAGGATGCGAAGATTTCCGTATTCGACCATGGATTTCTCTACGGGGACGGAGTCTATGAAACGATCCGCTCCTACGGGAAACGGATCTTCATGCGCGATCATCATCTGGCGCGCCTGCACCGCTCCGCCGACGCGATCGGCCTGACGATTCCCGTCCCGCTGAGCGAATGGCCGGGGCTCCTGCATGAAGCCATGGACCGCAACCGGCTGGGAAACGACCGGACCGACGCCTACCTTCGCATTACCGTGTCCCGGGGAGCGGGAGAGATCGGCCTTGATCCGGCTCTCTGCCCGACGCCCACCGTCGTCATCATGGCTAAACCGCTCCATCCGCCCGCGGACGAGCTCTACCAGCGGGGCGTATCACTGATCGTGGCCCAGACCAGACGCAACCTGCCGAGTGCGCTCTCCCCCCAGATCAAAGCGACAAACTTTTTGAACAATATTCTGGCGAAACGCGAAGCAATCGCCGCACAGGTCTTCGACGCGCTGTTGCTGAATTGGGAAAACCATCTCACCGAATGCACCGTGAGCAATGTGTTCTTCGCAGCGCAAGGCCGGCTGTACACACCATCCGTGGAATGCGGTCTTCTGGACGGCATTACGAGAGGAATTCTGGGGCAGATGGCGGAAGAGCTGCAGATCCCAGTGCACGAAGGACGGTTCACCCGGCGTGAGCTGCTGCAGGCCGACGAATGTTTCCTGACGAACACCAGTATGGAGGTCATGCCGGTCATTTCAGTCGACCAACAGCCAATCGGACAGGGCGCCCCTGGCCGGCTCACCCGTCAATTACACCGCCATTTTATCGACAATCGCAGTCGCTTTTTAGAGCCTCTCGACTGACCCTTCCACCCAAGTCGTTGCTTTTATTCAAACGAACCTGTGTCCGGCAAAGGCACAAGACGTGCAAATCCTTGACACCCAGGTGCAGGCTGCTATCGTTTGACCATGCCAAACGCCATAACTGTGAGTAGGAGTTCTCGATTGAAGACCCCCCGACTACTTCTTGGAACGGCCCTCCTGGGAACGCACTGGCTTCTTTCAGGAATTCCCACAGCCCAGGCGGAGATCTACCAGTACATCGATGCCAACGGGACCATCTCGCTGACCAATGTGCCGACCGATCTTCGCTATCGGCGAGTTACCCCGCAACAACCCAACAGGCTCCACCCCGTCCTGTCGGAGCGCGAACTGGAACCGATGATCAGCCGGTATTCCCGGCAGCATCAGCTGCATCCCGCTCTCATCCGGGCGGTCATCAAAGCGGAGTCGGGCTTCGACCCGATGGCGGTGTCCCGAGCCGGAGCCATCGGCCTGATGCAACTGATGCCCCAAACCGCCATGCGTCTGGAAGTGCGCGATCTCTACGATCCTGAAGATAATATCGGCGGGGGAACGAAGTACCTGCGCCAGCTGCTCGACCGGTTCCGGGGAAATCTCCCGCTCGCGCTGGCCGCGTATAATTCAGGAGAACATACCGTAGATCGGTACCGAGGGCTGCCGCCCATCGATGAAACCCGCCAGTACGTAAAGAAAGTGATTCACTACTATCGGACGTTCCTCATGAACGACCGGACGCCGACCGGGCACGTGATCGCGTCCGCTGAACCTGCATTGCCACAACCACTCCCGGCTTCCCAACCCGTTTCGGCTCAGTAGAACTCTCTTGCAGGGTGAGCTGACTGTGCTGCTTCCAGCCGGCACGCTTCGCCTCGGGGAAATCCGAGCGGAAATGCGCCCCGACGCTGTTCTCCCGCCAGAGCGCTGCCTCCGCCACACAATGCGCGACCTGCACCATGTTCTTCACTTCGAGATCGGCCCGCCCCGCATACCAATGGGATACGAGCTTCATCCAGCGAGACAATTGTGCGGTTGCCCGGACAAGCGATTCGCGAGAACGGATGACGCCGACCTGCCCCCACATCGTGCGGCGTAGAGAACTCCTTAGTTTTTCCGCGTCGTCCAGCGACTCCGGCGCTCGATGGCGAAGCCGGTCTTCGTGCGCGGACAAGTCAAGACGCGCATGTCGCTCACCGAATTCAATCGCCGCCAGCGCCGCACGCATACCGAAGACCAGCCCTTCCAGCAGCGAGTTGCTGGCCAGCCGATTGGCCCCGTGCACACCGCTGCAGGCAACCTCCCC
>OMJA01000262.1 GCA_900299245.1 Nitrospiraceae bacterium
GCGGGGCAGGCCTTTGCCTTGTATCTCGATGCCGTGCTGGTAGCAGTCGTTGCCGTGCTTGGATTGATCGTCTTGAGCGATAGCCTGAGACAGTGGTATGGCTATGTGATCCTGAAGAAGCCGTTCACGAGCAGTGAAGTTGTGGTGATGGCCGGTGGCGGTTCGGCGGGCCGGATGCAGACAGCGATTACTGATAGTGACAAAGATACACGTTTCCGGCTGCCGCACGGCGGCGGGTGTTGTTAGGGGCGGTCCGGTCGTCCTCTTGCTCGCGGAACGCGCACGATGAAGCGGTGCTCGTTCGACGCACGCAGGTGAGGACTAGCCAGGCTGCTTGGGCGGATGAAGTGAAAGAAGGAGGGGATCGTGGCTGATCAATTTTCGTTTGATGTGGTCTCGGAAGTGAATATGCAGGAATTGCGGAATGTGGTGGATCAGGCGACGAAGGAAGTGAAGCAGCGCTTCGATTTCAAAGATTCCAAAACGGAGATCACGCTGAAGGAAAAAGAGAAGGAGCTCGAGATTCTCTCGGATGACGAGTACAAGCTGAACGCCGTGATCGACATTATCAAGGCGAAGTGCACGAAGCGCGGCGTGTCGCTGAAGGCGTTCGATTACGGCGCCATCGTGCCGGCGCTCAGCGGGACGGTGCGCCAGACGGCCAAGATTCAAAGCGGGATCGCGACTGAAAAGGCCAAGGAGATTACGAAGGCGGTCAAGGACTCGAAGTTGAAAGTGCAGGCGCAGATTCAAGGCGAGCAGGTGCGGGTGCTCAGTAAGAGCAAAGACGATTTGCAGGCCACGATGTCGTTTCTCAAAGGGAAAGATTTCGGGATTGATCTTCAGTTTACCAATTATCGATAAGGAGATGGCGATCGCCTCCGCCTCATGAAGCGTCTGCTCTCTTTGTTCCTTCTCCTTGCCTCCCTTGTCGGCTGTAATCGCAGCGACCCCATTGTCGTGTTGCAACTCCATCCCAAGAATCCTGACATCCTCTACGTCGCAACGAATGATTACATCTACAAGACCCGCGATGCCGGGCGGACCTGGACGAATTTGTCGAAAGGGATGAGCCACTCCCGTGTGATTGCGATGGCGATCGATCCGGCCTACCCCGCAACGGTGTATGCGGGGACGAAAGGCGATGCGGTCTTCAAAAGTTACGACGGCGGGCAGCGATGGGTCTCGATGCGCTCCGGGCTGGATGACGCCACGATAACGTCGGTGGTGAATCAGCTTCTCTTCGATCCGGCGGACAGCCAGCACATTTTTCTCGCGACCACGATGGGGGTGTACGAGACCAAGAACGGCGGCGAGAGCTGGTTGAAGAAGATGGAGGGGATGAAAGAAGTGCTGATGGTGGTCACGTTAGGGATGGATCCGACGCGCCCGGATATTCTCTATGCGGGGACGAGCGGGGGCGTCTACAAGTCGATCGATCAGGCGGGACATTGGGAAAAGGTGAACAATGGGTTGGTGCCGCCCGACATGGTAAAGACGTCACGGGCCCTGAATGTGACGTCGGTGCTGGTCGATCCCTACGAACCGGATACCGTCTATGCGGCGACGCTCGCCGGTCTGTATAAATCCACGGATGCAGCGGCGTCATGGAAGCGGATCGGGGAATCGCTCGCCGATCAGATGATCATCGCGATGGTGCTCGACTGGACACGCAAAGGTGCAATCTACATTACGGGGCGCGATGGAGTGCATCGGAGTGAAGATGGCGGGGCGACGTGGAAGGCGATGAACAATGGTTTTGCCACGACCAACATCAGAACGATCGCCCAAAGTCCGTCGAACCCGAAGCTCTTCTATGCCGGAACGAACGGCAGCGGGTTGTACCGGAGTCAGGATGCGGGAGAGACATGGGAATCGATGCCGCCGCTGTATGCCGGGAATGAGATGCGGCCGTAAGCCAGGGTGGGAGTGTGAATGTATCAGCGGTTGGTGCTGCGGTTCTGCAGGCTCGATCCGACCGATGAGCCTCCGAGCGATGAGCCGATCGATGTATCGCTCAAGCTCGAGCCGATCGTAGATTGCCCCAGGCTTGATCCGACCGTCGTGTCCCCGATACTCGATCCCACCGTGGATTGCTGCAGGCTTGAGCCGACTGCAGATTGATCCGAATTCAACCGGGATTCTCCGATATCCGCTCCCGCGCGACCTGTTGCGCCGATGTCGAATCCCGTCGGCCCGCTGGCGCCGATGTCTGCGCCGCTTCGCGGGGTGACGCCGATGTCTCCGGCCTGTGATCCTCCGGCCCCGATGTCCGCGCCGGATCGCGGCGTTTTCCCGATGCTTGTGCCGACGGCGGAACTGGCTCCGATCCCGGTTCCGGTTTTTGGCCCTGCCGGAAGTGAGCGGATCTGGAAGTCCTTCTGGATGGAATCTTCCAGTTCCTGAATGCGGCGGGATTCTTTTGCCGCTGATTCGTAGTCCAGCTGGCTGAGTCGGGGTCGCGCGTCGCCGATCGCTTCCAGTTTCGCGTGCAACCGTTTCAAATCCGCGCGCGCCTTGGCGACGGGCGGAAGCAGTTCTGCAATCGTCCAACCTCTCAACTTCATATGTTCGCTGAAGAGGCCTGATTGGGCCATCGTCAGCAAGTCGTTGACGTCATTTCCGAGCTCCTCGACCGATCGCAGTTCCGAAAGGTCGGTCCGGCAGCATTCGAGGAACTGATTGTACCTCTGAAGAAACGCGGTGGCCTCCTGCTGAAGGTTTTCGATCTTCATCTGACGTGTCGAGTCACGGGCTGTGCGATCATCGGATGCGGAGGGCTCTTTCTTTTCTAGTAACGGGACGCATCCGGCGGTGCCTTTTGAGGCTCTCAGTTGGTGATCGGCGGCGCTGTGTTCGCAGAACTCAAGAAGCGGCGCTCCGTCGGCGGAAATGGTCCCGGCGAATGGCGTCGCGAGAAAAAACAGTGCCAGTGCGCGAAGCGGGAGCGGATTCATGTCAGATGTGATCATGAAAGGATTTTCACCTCATGGTTCTTCAAAGTCAACGAATCTACTGCATCGAGACAGTTCCGCTTCGAGTCGGTCAGGGGACAGTGTTGGCCGCATTTGCTGAATGAGCCGAGTGACGGTCTGTGCACAGGTTTTCGGCTAAGGACGGTTGAAAGCCGTGTCCGGTCGAATGGATAAAAATACAGAGGGAGGGGAAGCCAGGGTAACCGTTGAAGCGAGCCTCAAAAATGACTATCCCCTCTGAAATTCCTGATGAATTTCCTCTCCCCTCCATAATCGTCTAAGTCCATGAATTTGTTATTGACAAGGATGGAAACGGGAGTATACTCGGCCCCCAAGTGGGTGAAAGTGGATACAAGTGGTGGAGTAAATATTTCTGACCATTCAAGGCATGTTTCTGTTTTTCTTGATGAAGTAACGACTTGGCTTGTTGCGGGAAAAGCGAAGACATTTGTTGATGGTACGGTGGGGTA
>OMJA01000263.1 GCA_900299245.1 Nitrospiraceae bacterium
CTTCTTCCGGTCTCGACCATCGGCAACTCGGGGCCGCGGGTTTGCGGTTGCGGTTAGTGGAACGTTTTGTGTTCGTAGTTCGGGAGCGCGGCCCCGTCCTCGTTTAAATTGACGAGATAGCCGCGGGGCAGGGGCGAAATCTTCCCGCCTCCGCCTGGCGCGTCGATGACAAAGTGAGGAACCGCCATGCCGCTGGTGTGGCCCTGCAGTGCCTTGATGATGTTCAGTCCGGTTTCTACGCTCGTGCGGAAATGATTGGTCCCCTTCGTCAAGTCCGCCTGGTAGAGATAATAGGGCTTGACCCGCGCCAGTAGCAACTGATGCACGAGGCGTTTCATCACCTCGGGGTCATCGTTCACCCCTTTTAAGAGCACGGTCTGCGCTCCAAGCGGCACGCCGGCATCCGCGAGCATCCCGCAGGCGGCTTTCACCTCGGGCGTCAGCTCGTCGGGATGATTGAAATGCAGGTTCATATAGATCGGATGGTACTTTTTGACGATCTCGCAAAGCTTCAGCGTAATCCGCTGCGGTAGCGTGCCCGGTACGCGGGACCCGATGCGCACGAGCTCCAAGTGAGGGATTGTCCGCAGGGCCTTCAGAATGCGTTCCAGCAAATGGTCGGGGAGCAGCAGCGGATCACCGCCCGAGAGGATGACGTCCCGAACTTCGGTGTGTTCGCGCAGATAGGTGATGGCGCGATCCAGCTCCCCTTTTTTGAGAAAGCCTGGTTTGCCCACCAGCCGCTTTCTGGTGCAGAAGCGGCAGTAGATCGGACATTGGTTGGTTACCATGAGGAGGACGCGGTCGGGGTACCGGTGAACCAGGTGCGGCACCGGACTCATCAGGTCTTCTTCGAGCGGATCGTCCTCCGCGTCGATATCGTCCAACTCCGCGATCTCGGGGACCACCTGCTTCCAGATGGCGTCGCCTTTTTCTTTCATCGTCCCGAGAACGGTCGGGGTGATCCGCATGGGGTATGGACCGACGATGGCTTCGATTTCCTTCTCGTCGAGTCCGAACCGGTCAGCCAGATCCTTCGGCTTCACGATGCTCTCAGCGAGTATCCGTCTCCATTCCTCCACGGGTGTCATGGCCTCCTGTTCAAGAGATGAAACCACTTGCGGCAGGCGGGAGCGCACCCTGTCGCCGATCGTGCGGGAACGTAGGATGTATCGAGGGCCTAGGAAGATGTCTTGGCATAGTGGGTGTCGAGGTGCGCCAAAATATCGTGCGTTTCCGTCAAGACGAGATCGCCGTCGGTGAGGACGGGCACGTAGTACTGGCCGGACACGTCATGGACCTGTTTCCGCATGGGGCGGATATCCGGCACGATGATGCCGGTGTATGCGACGTCGAGTTCCGAGAGTTTGTCCCGCACGACTTCGCAGTCAGGACACCAGTCGACATGATACAGCGTCAGCGCCATGATGGCCTTAGGCTACCATGGAAAACAGTCAAAGTGGAATGAGGCATTTGGGGAAAAGAGAGTGGGGCTTACGTTACGACGGCTGCAGTGCGCAGGGGACCATGACGGCGTCCTTCATCCCGTGAATGATTTTCTTTTCCGCCGAACAAACGGTGGCCAGGATTCCGGCGAGTTCGGCTTTGCCGTCCGCGACGAAATAATAGGGAGACAGGCGCGCGCGGCCGTTCATCTTTACGAGGGTATTCGTTGCCGTATCCCAGTAGTCGAGTTCGTAGATGCGGCCTTTGTGGAATTCCTGAAGGATATAGGGCGTCGTCGAAAACGACGCAAGCGCGTAATCGATGGCGGCGGCCCACTCTGCCTGCGGGAGATCGTGTCCGACCGACACGCCCCGGCTGCCCCAGGCCAGTTCGGAGAATCCCGAGGGCTTGATCACATAATGGCGTTCCTTCTGCGTGGCGGCGGCCAGTTCGCGCCAATCGGTGACGGCGCGGTCGCCCAGGCGCAATTCGGGAATCGTCGCGGACGGTGGAACCGGTGCCGGATCGAGCAGCCAGGTGCGCGGCATAATGGTAGTCAGGTCCAGCAGAGTGGCTTCGCCGAGTTCCTTTTCCCAGAACGGCCGGAGCACCGGATGGTGCAGGAGTGCAAAGGCCGATTTTTCTTCCAGGGCCGGTTTATAGGGAGGCGTCACGGCGACCCATTCTTTTTTGGCGGCGTACTGGATCAACTCGGCTTTGGGGATATTCAGGAGATCGAACAGTTCGTAAAAACGATAGAGCACGGCGACGGGCTCTTCGCCCGCTTCCGTCCGAAGCCGCAACCCTTCTTCCGTAAACCGGACGTCCCGCGGCTCCACGCAGTAGACCTGCAGGCCCTGTTCGCGAAGCCGGGCGGCCAGCCAGGTCATTTCCGGCCGGTATTCCCTGGCCTCTTCCGACACGACGATCGCAACGCAGCCGGTCCGTTCCCGCCGGATCGCCTGCAGCATCGCGGCGAATCCACGCACCATGCCGTCACGGCCGCCGATGAGCGGTAGGGGCCGGTCGTCGAGTGCGCTATAAATGGAGGAGAGACAGGCCGTGAGGCCGATCCCGCCGGGGACCGAATCCAACTCGGTGATGACCATCCCGTCCTGAGTCGGAATGACATCCGGCCGAATGACCGCAGGCAGCTCATCCCGAAAACGCTTCATCCGGCTATAGGCGATCAAGGCTTCGGGTTTACCCTGGTCGAGATACTGCGCGACCCATTTCGGCTGGGTTCCCTTTGCGCTGTCGAGATAGAGTCGGTTCTGAGCCCGATAGAAGCTCAGGAGTTGGGGCCCCAGTTTGGTGAAGAAGCTGAGCTGTTCCTGCGAGAGGAACAACGGACAGGGGCTGACCCGCCAGGAATTCGTCGCTTGCGGCGCGGTTTCGGACGCAAATAGGCCGGCAGCCTCCAGTTGAGCGCGAATATCGGCACAGCGGCGGATCGCAAAGTCCGGCGCCAGCGACGAACAGGGTGACTGTGTGTGGGCCAACGGACGGTTCCTTAGTGGGATATTGTGCGAGTCTCAATGTGCGGGGATGCGTGCAGGGGATGCTACCATGAGGGGCAGGAGCGGACAAGGGGCTTCCATGGTGCCGTCGTGAGCCATGTCCGGCGGCGGTGCGGGGTGTAGACGGACGATCGTTTCTTGCTCGATGAACCAGCCCATCGTATGATGGGGCCGTCATGCCCCTTATGTATCCGGAGCTCAATTCGCAAGTGAGTCTGTCTGAGCCTCTGCCACAGTTCGTTCCCGGTTCTGCTTGCGCCCAGTGCGACGTCTGCTGCCGCTTTCCGGAATCCGACAGCTTTCTCCGGCCCTATTTCACGCGGGAGGAGATTGACGCTGCAGTGGCTCAGGGGCTGTCGCCCTCGTTGTTCATGGATCCGGCCGGATCCCAGATCGCCCTCGTCAAAGATGCCGGGAGCGACGGCTACCTCTGTCCCGCCTTCGATCCCGCGACGTCGCGCTGCGGTATCTACGAGCACCGGCCGCTAGATTGCCAACTGTATCCCCTGGCATTGATGTGGAGCGAAGACGGCACCCGGATCGAGTTAGGCTGGGATACCAAGTGCCCCTTCATGCGGGACGCCGTTCCTCGGGACATCCAGCGCCATGCCGACCAGGTTCTTTCGCTGCTTCAGCGGGAGAGCACGCATCAGATCCTTTCGAGCAATCCCCGTTTAATCGGCCGGTATCAGGACGATGTGATCGTACTCGCGTCGCTGCCGGAGCTCACGGACCGTGTCCGTGCGCACCAGCCGGACCGGCGTCTGTGTCCGCTGCGGCTGGAGGATGCGCCCCGGATGAGGCGGGCATTGGAGCGGTCCAAATGTTCGGGCCAAGCGGCCCTGGCGGCCGACGCATTTGCCTATCATTATATATGGACGACCACATTGCCCTATTGGTGGATGGAGCGGGACGGTGTCTTTTTCCTGTTCGCCCATTCTCCCGATGGCTGGTTCATGCCGATTCCTCCGCTCGGCCCGGGATCATTCGAAGAATCAGTACGTGACGGGCTCGCCGATTTGCATCGATGGAATGACGGTTCTCCGGTCAGCCGGATTGAGAATATGACGGATCACCAGAAGGCGTGCCTGACCGGCTGTGAACTGGAGTGGTCCGCCAAGCCTCCGGATTATCTGTACCGGGCCGACGGCCTGGCGCAGCTCGCCGGGGATCCGTATAAATCGCAACGTGCGCTGTGCAATCGAGCGGAGCGAATGTCGCCGGTACACATTCGACCGTACGATTCGGCCGATCGGGCCGCGTGCCGTGACCTGTTCCGGCGGTGGGGGGAGCAAAAGCGGGACGGCGCGCTGGATACGATGGGCCGATACCTGCTCGAAGATGCCGCCGCCGCGCATGAACTCATCTGGGCGTTGAGCGATCGGCTGGAACTGGTCGGCACCGTGGCTTGCGCCGAGGATCGGGTCGCGGGTTATACGTTCGGGTACTGGTTGACGCCCGACACGTTTGCCGTACTCGTGGAGGTTGCCGACCGGGCGATGCCAGGATTGGCGCAGTACCTGTTTCGCGACACCTGCCGCTCTGCTTGTGCCGGCGGCGCCGAATATATCAATGCCATGGATGATGCCGGTCTTCCCGGCCTCCGGGACGCCAAGCGCTCCTACCATCCCGTGGCCATGATCAACAGCTGGATTGCGAGTCCTGTACACCCATGAGTTTTCCTGTCGCGTCACCAGAACTGCAGCGTTCGCGCCGGTACGGGTGGCTTCCGTTTCTGATCGTCCTGATCACGGTCCTGGCATTCGGCATCGGGGCGGTGCTGCTGCGGTATGTCGAACGGCGGCTGGTGTGGGCATCGGGCGAGCAGTTGACGCTTGCGGCGGCGGAAGTGTCGGACAAGCTGGACCGGCTGTTGTTCGAACGGTATGGCGATGTCCACATGATGGCCCGGGCGTTCGCCCTCCGCTCGTCGGACCGGGCCTATCTGGGAAGCTATCTTGCCTGGATGAAGACCGCGTACGCGCCGATGTACGACTGGCTCGGCGTGACGAATCAGCAGGGCGTGATGATTGCGGCCACCGAGCAATCTCTCGTCGGCCAGGATTACAGCCAGAGTGAGTGGTTCCGGAGGGCGCATGAAACCCGGCAGGCCGTGCTGGGGGATGTCGCAAACTATGAATCGGATCAGGGAGTGCAGACCGTCGCCTTTACCGCTCCGATTCTCGACGCCGAAGGAACGTTTTTAGGGGTGATCACCGTGCGGGTGGCGGTGCCGGTCCTGGAAAACGTGACGACGCGGACAATTCGCTCGCTGCAGCACCACGAAGGGTTCGCCGGCGCGGTCGAATATCAGATGCTGACGAAATCCGGCGAGGTTTTCGTCGATTCGGGTTCCCGGTTCAAAGAGAAAGTCAATCTGCTTGAGCTGGGGCTGCCCTCGGCGAAGCTAAGTCAGAGAGAAGATCCGGGCTATGTGATCGAAGAGCACCTTCGCCGGCATGTGCAGGTGGTCACAGGCTATGCGGTGACAAAAGGCCATGGAGAGTTTCCCGGCCTGGGGTGGACGGTACTGGTGCGGATCGATCGGGACGCGATTCTTGCCCCGATTCGATCCGTGGTGCTCTGGAAGGTCGGCGGCGCGGCGCTCGTGATCTGGTTTCCGCTTCTGGCCCTTCTGTTGTGGTCCACCGTCCGTCTGCGGGCGGAGTATCGTCAGGCCCAGCAGGAGAGCGCCTGGGCGCGTGCGGCCGAGGCGGCGTTGTTGCAAAGCCAGGAACGCAATCGCGCGATTGTCGATACGGCGTTGGACGGAGTCATCACGATCGATGCCGCCGGCGTCATTACCGATTGGAATGCCCAGGCGACCGCGATTTTCGGTTGGTCCCGCGATGAGGTGCTGGGACGGATTCTCTCGGAAACCGTCATTCCCGAGCGGGACCGTGAGGCGCACAACCTGGGGCTCAAGGCCTTTCTCCGGACCGGCGTGGGACCGATTCTGAACCGCCGGATTGAAATCACCGCGCGGCATCATGACGGCCGTGAATTCCCGGTCGAGTTGTCCGTGTCCCCGGCGCGGATCGGCGAAGCCTACATTTTCAGCGCCTTTGTTCGCGATATCACCGATCGCCGGAAAGCGGAACGGCGGCTGGCCTCGCAGTATGCGGTGACCCGGGTCCTGTCCGAGTCTTCGACACTGGAAGAGGCTGTTCCGAAGATCGTACAGGCTGTCGGCGAAAGCCTTGAGTGGGACCTCGGTGTATTTTGGCGGTTTGATAGGCAGACCGGTGTGCTCCGCTGTTTGGACCAATGGCAGGCCCCGACGTTTCAGGGCGATGCGTTTGCGTTGGCGGCCTGGCACCAGTCGTTTGCGTCGGGAGAGGGGTTGCCCGGCCGGATCTGGGCAAGCGGGCAGCCGTGTTGGGTGGCGGATGTCGCGTCGGACGCGCAATTCCTTCGGGCGGACGTGGCGGCCCAGGTCGGGTTGCACGGAGGGTTCGGGTTCCCGATTCGCATCGCCGGCGAGATCGAGGGAGTGATCGAGTTCTTCAGCCGGCATGTGCGCGAACCGGATGATGAATTGTTGAAAATGGTCACGGATATCGGGCTCAAGATCGGCCAGTTCGGCGAGCGGACCAAAGCGGAAGACGCGCTGCAACAAACCGAGGCGCAACTCCGGCAATCGCAGAAGATGGAAGCGGTGGGGCGGCTTGCCGGCGGCGTCGCCCACGACTTCAATAATCTGCTGACCGTCATTCGCGGCTACAGCGAATTGATCCTGAGCCGCCTGGGGGCCGGCGATCCCGCCAAGCGCGAGATGGAAGAGGTCAAGAAGGCCGCGGATCGCGCCGCCGGTCTGACCAGCCAGCTCCTGGCGTTCAGCCGCCGCCAGTTCGTCGCGACGAAAATCGTGGATTTGAATTCGATCGTGACGAA
>OMJA01000264.1 GCA_900299245.1 Nitrospiraceae bacterium
CCTCAAGACGAACTCAGTACCTATCAACCGCCCAAGGGCCAATTGCTGGACCATGTCGGCGTGATTCTTGACACTCCACCGGCGGTTGACCGGATGTTTACCGAGATCGCGCCGAAGATCGCGCAGCTCGGCGGGGCAATCGTCAAACAGCCGAAGCAGCACCGGGACGGCAGTTATTCGTTTTACTTTTCAGACCCGGACGGAAACGTGATTCAGGCCCTTTACGAGCCCACGATCAGCAAGCTCCGCTGGGAAGCCGGGATATAGATGATGAGCAGCGTGTGGGACCGGCTGCCGCGGCAGCACTATATGAGCCTTGCCCCCTGGTGCTGGGTGCAACTGGAAAGCGGGGAAGCGCCCGGTCCGTTTCCTTTCGTGGCCGGCATCGCGCCCGAGGTGGTGGCGAGTCTGCACGAAGCCCATAGCTTATTGTCCAGCTCCATCGATACGGCCATCAGCGATGTCTTCTCGAAACGCGCCCCGCTGGATGACCCCGACCGGCAACGGCGGCTGGAAGATGCCTATGCGGAACTGGTGAACTCCCGCCCCTATCTCAAACAACATATTCGCTGCGGACGGAAACCCGACGGGAGCTTTCAGTGGGACTTCCCGACCGACCCGACGAAATCCGCCACCGTCACCAACGGCGGCCTGCGCATTTTCCATTCGGTCAAGCGGCAGGCCATACCGATCGGATTCGATCAGCGTCTTCTCGGCCCGGCGGTGGGCAAAGTCCTCGGTATGCTGGACGGCACCCATCAAGCCGACGAGATCAGGACCGTGGTCACGACCGCGCCGCGCGAAGCGCAGCCGGTCCTGCTCAAGCTGATTGAGTCTCTGCACCAGTACGAGTGCCTGCTCGGCGCCGCCCAACCGGCCGTCCGGCAACGCTGGCTCGATGTCGTGCAGGATCGTGATCTCCTGCATCTGGGGCATGCCGCGCTGCTCTACCGCCAGCAGTCGCAGATGCTGCTCTTCGATCCCTGGCTGCTGCCCTGGTTTGCGGAATCGTCGGTGCCGTCGTTGTGGGGCGCGTTGCTGCCGAAGCCGGCCGCCGTATTTCTCACCCACGACCACGACGATCACGTGGATCCACGGACACTCCTCCATCTTCCCAAAGAGACTCCGATCATCGTGCCCAGCCGCCGCAATCGCAAGAAACTGCATTACGACTATCTCGGACTCTTGCGGGAGATGGGATTCGGTCGGGTGATCGAACTCACGCACGGCGAACGCTGGGACTTCGACGGCGGCGCCGTCGTGTCGGTGCCGTTCTACGGAGAAGACCCCTGCGATCTCGAGATGCCGAGAAATTGCTACCTGATCCATGACCGCGGACAAAACATCCTCGTGCATGCCGACAGCGGTCCCACCAATAACGGCCGTTCCGCGCTCAAGGAACAGATCATTCAGCAGCTGGTCGTGAAATACGGGCCGATCGCGCTCGTGCTGGCCTCGCAGCAACAATTGCTGGAGGTGCGGAGTTATGCGGCCCACGCCTCGCTGTCCCATCCGGGACAGTGGCTGGACGTGGGGGAAAACGGCTACCTTACCAATGCGTATCTGTCAGACCTTTGCGCCGCCGCACAGGCGAACTTGTTCGTGTCTTACGCCACCGGGGGTGCGGATTGGTACCCCGACCATCTTTCCTTCATGTTCAGTCAGCGAAATCCTGCCAGAACCGCGCTGCTCACGGCGCATTGGGAACGTCCCGAAAAGCTGAAAGACCTTCTCGACGCTCAGGGTTGCGGGTATCATTACGCCCGGGCGCTCGATATTTATCGGGCCGGCCAGGACGGTCGCATGGGAGTGGTGTCGTCGGGCGAATCCTTGACCCCGCTGGCCCTCCACCGCCTGGACCACGGCGATCCCCCGTTCATGAAGCCGGGCGGGCGGACGTAACTACCATCGTTTCCCTGATCCTGAAGGAGTGCATGCGAATGGCTGGAGCACAATCCCCGATTCTCGTCACCGGTGTGGCCGGATTCATCGGCTTTCACGTAGCCCAGCGCTTACTGGCGCGAGGCGAACAGGTCATCGGCCTGGACATCGTCAATGACTACTATGATGTCCGCTTGAAGGAGGCCCGCCTGGCGCAACTGGCCAACGCCAGCGGCCATCGCTTCCTCAAACTGAATCTGGCCGACCGCGGCGGCATGAAAACGCTCTTTGCCGATCATGGCATCAAACGTGTGGTGCACCTGGCCGCGCAGGCCGGCGTGCGGTACTCGCTGGTTAATCCCCACGCCTACACGGAGAGCAACATCGAAGGCTTTCTGAACATTCTGGAAGGCTGCCGGCAGGCCAAGGTCGACCACCTGGTCTATGCCTCCTCCAGTTCCGTCTACGGCGGGAACACCCATATGCCGTTCTCGATTCACGACAATGTGGATCATCCGGTCTCGCTCTACGCCGCAAGCAAGAAAGCCAATGAGCTCATGGCCCATTGCTACGCGCATCTCTATCGCATCCCCTGCACCGGTTTGCGCTTCTTTACCGTATACGGCCCCTGGGGACGGCCGGATATGGCGTTGTTTATTTTCACGAAGGCGATTCTGGAAGGAAAACCGATCGAAGTCTTCAATCACGGGAAAATGAAACGGGACTTCACCTACGTGGACGACATCGTCGAGGGCATCATCCGCACCCTCGATCATCCGGCGACGCCCAATCCGGCCTGGACCGGCGAGCACCCGGATCCCGGCACGAGTTCCGCGCCGGCACGGGTCTACAACATCGGCAACCATCAGCCGGTGGAACTGCTGCACTTCATCGAGGTGCTGGAGAACGCGCTCGGGAAGAAGGCGGAGAAGAAACTCATGCCCTTGCAACCGGGCGATGTGCCGGCCACCTATGCGGATATCGACGATCTGGCCAACGATGTCGGGTTCAAACCGGCCACGCCGATCGAAGTAGGCATTCCCCGCTTCGTAAAGTGGTATCGGGAGTTCTATCGCGCCTAAGCGGGGCTGGTTCCCCGCTGCGCCAGAGAGTCACGAAAGGACCGACGATGCCGCTCTCACCCGACGAAATCCGCGACCGCGTCGATCGCTACTTCGCCGCCTGGCGGGCCCTGGATCCGACCGCCTGGACGGCCTGTTTTGCCGCCGATGCCGTCAGTCACGAACCCTATGGGGCCACACCCGTCCAGGGGCATGCCGCATTGAAGACGGTCTTTCACGCCATCGCCGGTGCGCTCCGGGAAGTCACCATCCATGCACAGGAGATGCACATCGCCCACAACCGTGCGGCAGTGGTCTTTCATGGGCAAGGGATCGGAAAGAACGGAAAACCGGTCGAGGTACACGGGATCGATGTGTTCGAGTTCAACGAGGCGGGAACAATTCAAACCCTCTGGGCCTACTGGGATCCCGCCACGGTCCTGGCCAAATTACGCGGTTAAGCCGCCGGCTGCTACTGACAACCGACCGGAATGAAACCCGTGCCGAACAACCGGTTCAACGCAATGTAGCGCGCATTATCGTAGAACGAGTAGCTGGCTCCCCGTTGATTCCGTCCGGTTGGATCGCCGCCGTAGGACGGATCCGATCCGAAAAAGAACCCGCCACGCGTTTTTTCATTCAGCCGGACCCACTCCCAATACATCCCGCAGACATCGCCACGGCTCCCGGTAGCCGACGCATGCCAGTCTCTGGCCCAATCCGGAACGTGCTGCGTTCCGCTGGCAGGACCGTATTCCGGGACGTTGGGATTGTGATAGGGCGGATTGCCGATTGAGCGGGGAATGAGCGGCATGTTGTCCAGCGAGGGCACCACCGACAAAGGCTTGAGCGTCATCGCCCGGCATCCGGGCTTTTCTTTATTCGTGTACACCGAACTCCCGTCCGCCTGCGGGCACTCCCACGTCTCCGACGGTTCCGCCGGGGGCGGGGTATCGCTGTGCGCGGGACCCACCGCAGTGAACGCGACCAGCGTCATGACAGAAAGCATCTGGTACAGGCCCATGGAGCACCTCCGGGAAAAATTAAGACCGCGCACCGGACACTCTTCAGCACCAGGATGCGAGTCGCGTCGTCATGACGACAGCCTACGCAACGGACGTCGCGGGAGTCTATGCCACTTTGGAGGGGGAATGCAGAGCAGGAGCGGGTTTCACGCGATCGTATGCACGAGATTGTACGCCCGCGCGGTCAGTGAACCCCGCGAAGAAGCGCTTCAGGATCGACTCCGGCCAGCGAGGAGATGACGCGATCCGCCTCACCCAATTCCTCGACCGGATAGGTCGTCGCCAGGGCCAGGACCCGCATCCCGGCGGCCCGCGCCGCCCGAATACCGGCTTTCGAGTCTTCAATCACAAGACATTCGTCGGCCCTCAAGAGCGGCAACCCGACCTCGTTCAACCGCTTCAAGGTCAACAGATAGACGGCCGGATCGGGTTTTCCGACCGGGCAATCGTCGGCCGATACGATGAGTTCGACGGCCTGTTCGATCGCAGTCCCGCGAAGCGCCCGGTCAATCTGCTCGCGGCGGCCTCCGGAGGCGATCGCCATGCGACACCAAGGGCGGGCGGCTTGCACAAACTCGATCACGCCGGGAAACAACTCCGGCCGCTGGGAGCCGGGATGACTCCGGAACAACTCTGCCTTCCGTTCCTGAATCCGCCGGACCAGCGTAGCGTCGCTCGTTCCATCCCGCGCCGTGAGCAGCAGCCCGGTGCAGGTGCGCTCATCCATTCCCAGATACGTTCCATAGTACTCGGCTTTGGACAGAGCCAGACCGAACTCGTGAAGCGCCCGGCAGAAGCACTCCACATGCGCGGTCTCATCGTCCGCAATCACGCCGTTAAAATCGAACAGAATCGCGCGAAGCATTCAGATTTTCCCCGGACCTCACGGCCCACTCTACGCAGTTCCGGCAGGTCCGACAAGAAGCTTTACCTTGTTCGGGACCCTCCGCTGAGGTATTCTCCGCTCTATATCATGTGAATCGTGAGGCGCGCCGCAAACGGGATGATCCGCTCTCCCCGCCTGACTGTTCACACCCAATCCCGGCAGTCTTTCGCATGACCGACTACAGCGTGCTCAGCAATCTGCTCGTCATCTTCACGGTGTCTATCGCTGTCGTGTTCGTGTTTCATCAGTTCCGGTTGCCCTCGATCGCGGGTTTTCTGGTGGCCGGAGCCCTGATCGGCCCGCACGGGTTCAATCTGATCTCCGACTCGAGCACGGTTCAAGTCCTGGCCGAAATCGGCGTGGTTCTGCTGCTCTTCACGATCGGCATCGAGTTTTCGCTCGTCCAGCTGGCCTCGCTGCGGCGGCTGCTGTTTATTGCCGCGCCGATTCAAGTCGGCGGAGTCATCGCCATCGTGTGGTGCGGAGCGATGCTCGCCGGGGTGCCGTGGCAGCAAGGCGTGTTCTGGGGCTTCCTGCTCTCTCTCAGCAGCACCGCCATCGTCCTCAAAGCGCTCGCGGCGAACGGGGAAAGCGAATCGCTCCACGGACGGGCGGCCATCGGGATTCTCGTCTTCCAGGATCTGGCGGTCGTGCCAATGATCCTCCTCGCGCCGATTCTCTCCAGCCCCAGCGAAGGAGCCGCGCTCTCGATCCTCCTCACCCTCGGGAAATCCGTCGTGGTGGTCGGGCTGGTCGTCGCCGCCGCGTGGTATCTCGTGCCGAAACTCCTCGAACATATCGTCCGGAGCCGCAGCCGCGAACTGTTCCTGCTCACGATCATTGTGCTCTGCCTGGGCATCGCCTGGCTGACCTCCCTCGGCGAGCTCTCGCTGGCGCTGGGCGCGTTCATCGCGGGACTCGTTATCTCCGAATCGGAATTCAGTCACCAGGCCATGGCCGAAGTGCTGCCGTTCCGGGACAGCTTCAACAGTCTGTTCTTCGTCTCCATCGGCATCCTGATGGACTGGCGGATCCTGCTTGAATATCCCGCTGTGGTGACCGGCCTCCTTGCCGCGATCCTCGTAATCAAATTTGTGACCGGGGCCGGGGCTGTACTCGCCGTCGCCATTCCCCCGCGTTCGGCGGTCATGGCCGGCGTGGCCTTGGCGCAGGTCGGCGAATTCAGTTTCATCCTCGCGCAAGTCGGACAAGAAAATAAACTGTTGACCGGCGCACCCTATCAGGTGTTCCTGGCGGTCTCGGTCTGTTCGATGATCATCACTCCCTTCCTCATGCAGTGGTCCCCGCACCTCGCGCGCCGGGCCGAAGCGATGCAGCGGCTCCGCCACTGGTTTCCCGGCCGGACGACCGCCCATGTGCTCGAAGCGGAAGGGCGGCATCTCCGGATCAAAGACCACGTCATCATCGTGGGATACGGGCTGAACGGAAGAAATCTCGCGCGGGTGCTGGGCGAAACGGAAGTGCCCTATATCGCCCTGGATCTCGACGGCGACACGGTCCAGCGGGAAACCAAGCATGGCGTTCCGCTCTACTACGGAGACGCAACGAACCCGAACGTGCTCCGCCACGTGAAGATCGAAGATGCGCGCGTGCTGGTCGTGGCGATTTCCGATCCCTTCATGGCCAGACGCACCGTGCAGGTCGCCCGAGGGTTGAATCCGAAACTGCACATCGTGGTGCGGACCCGGTATCTGCGTGAACTGGAAGAGCTCCATCAGCTCGGCGCCGACGACGTGGTGCCGGAGGAGTTCGAAACATCGATCGAGATTTTTGCGCTGGTGCTCCGCACCTATAACATGCCGCAGGA
>OMJA01000265.1 GCA_900299245.1 Nitrospiraceae bacterium
CCATCATCGTGTTCACCTCCTTTCCTGTTCAGCGTGAAACGACGCCCGAATGCCTGTCAAAAAAGGCCATGCGACAGCGGACCGGTCCCGCGCTTCGCCGAAGATTCCGTGGAGCCCCCCGGCGCCCGTCCGATGACCCGCGCCGCCAAAGCCCCGGCATCAGACCGCGGGTCCCGGTACGACGGCGCTCCTCATGGCAATCTTCGTTCTTTTCCTCATGATCCTTGTTTCGCCATCGTATACACCACCGCGATTGTCTCATCAGACCTATCCTTTCTCTTCTCTATACGCCCTCTTCCTCGTCATACGGCCGGAGAGGAGGCCTCGCCCGATGTAGCCATCGGGGAGACCCCATTGACCGGTCACGTTGCAGGAGGAAGGGCCGTCGTCCTGTCAGGCCCAGGATCGCACCGACCGATCGGCTTACCCTTCGATCATAATGCGCCTGGGTTTCGCCTCTTCCCGCTTCGGGAAGGTCACGGTCAGAATCCCGTGTTTGTGCGTTGCCGACGCTTTCTCATGATCCACAAACGTCGGCAACCGGAACAGCCGGACGAACTGCCCACCGGCGATCTCCCGCAGATGGTACGTACCCCCCGGCGCGCGCTCCTCCGTCCGTTCTCCTTTCACCGTCAGCACCCGGTTCTCTATCTCCAGGCAAATGTCTTTCGAGTCCCAGCCGGGCAACGCGACCTCCACACAGAAGCCGTTGCTGTCCTCCCAAGCATTGCACGCAGGCGCCCAGGCCTGGCCCGACACGCCGAATGCGCGCAGGGCTTCGTCGAACATCCGGTCGATCTCGCGATCAAATGATCCGGCCCTGACCGGGGATACGACAGTCGGTACATAACTGCTCATAGCTGTCCCTCCTCCTCTCCCTTGAGAGGTCATGTGATGGGTTGATGTTGAGATGGAATGTGCGTCAGGCCTGGGACGATCCGGGGCAATATCTGCCGCCGCTACTCCCCCAGCGTTGGCCTGGCACCAATCCATCTGGTTTCGTATCAGCAACGAGTGGGCAGATAATTTCACCCGGCACGAAGTCAAGAGGGGGGGGGCCACAGGGCATTGCGCATCCACTCCGGATTCAGAATCGTGATCTTTCTCCGGCTTCATCAGCAGGCCGCGCACGACTCGATCGCGCTCCGATCTCTAGGCAACCTCAGGACATGCCCCGCACTCGGAATGTCGTGCGCACCACAACAAATGACAATCTCCTTGGCGATCTCGCGACCTTCTCATAGACTGGTTGCGACTCTAGGGAGGAATACCGACGACGATGTCCGAGAAACAGTTCGAACAACTCGTGCGCCGACTCGAGACGTACGCCCAGACACATCCGACACGGTACAAACTGAAGGTCGCCCTGGTCGCCGCGCTCGGCTATGCCTATGTGCTGGCCGTCCTGGGCCTGGCCTTGGGCGTCGGTACCTGGCTGATTCTTTCGCTCAAAGACGGAGGGACCCATCTCAGTTCCGTCAAGCTGCTGTTCGGCCTTGGCGTGCTGGCGGCGATCATCCTGCGGGCCTTCTGGGTTCGGTTCACCCCACCGGCAGGCTATGAGGTTTATCGGGAAGACGCGCCGCGCCTCTTTCTTCTCATCGACAAACTGACGACGGCCTTGGGCACACCGCCGTTTCACCATGTGCTCATCGTAAACGACCTGAACGCCGCCGTCGCACAGCGGCCGCGCCTCAGCATCTTCGGCTGGTATCAGAACTATCTGCTGCTCGGCCTGCCGCTCATGTTGGCCATGACGCCGGCCCAGTTCCGCGCCGTGCTCGCGCATGAGTTCGGCCATCTCGGACACTCTCATGGACGGTTCTCCGGTTGGATCTATCGCACTCGCATGGTCTGGTCGCGCCTGCTGGAAGAGCTCCGCGCCCACGATCATTGGCGGTCGGTGCTCTTCACCAAGTTCCTGGACCGGTATGCCCCCTTCTTCAACGCCTACTCGTTCGTCCTAGCCCGCGCGCAGGAGTACGAAGCCGACCGTCAGGCCGCCCGGCTGGTCGGCCCGCACGCGATGAAAGACGCCCTGGCATCACTCCAAATCATCGCGCGTCTGATGGACGAACTCTACTGGCCCGCGTTGAATCGCCGGACCATCACGAATCCCGCACCGCCTGCGTCGCACCTTGATGAGCTCATTACCGTATTGCAGCAGGTCACGCCGCAGGACAGCATTCAGAAATGGATGCACGACGCGATGCAGCAGACCACCACCTACGCCGATACGCATCCGGCCCTGGCCGATCGTCTGGCCGCACTGGACCAGCTTCCCGAGAAACCCAATGCGCCGGAACCGCCGGCCGACTTTCCCCATCTCCGCGACCCTCACGAGACCACGGCCGCGAACTATTACCTGGACGCGCATGCCACCGCCACCCGCGAAGCCCTCGACCGCAGCTGGGCTGAATCCGTCGCAGACGAGTGGCATCACAAACACGAAGAAATGGCGGCCGCACGAGCACGCTGCCAAGCCTTAAGCGACAAATCCGCGACCGTTGGCCTCTCCATCGACGAGTTATGGGAGTATGCGTGTCAAATGGAAGCGCTCGAAAGCGACCGGGCAGCACTGCCGTTGCTCCAGCAATTGCTCATGAAGGCGCCGAATCACGCGGCTGCGAACTTAGCCGTAGGCCGCCTTCTATTAGCGCAGGACGATCAAGCCGGATTGCAGTATCTGGAGAAAGCCCTCACGACGGACCGCGATGCAGTGATTCCAGCCTGCCAACTGGCATCCAGTTATCTGGAGCGTCGGGGCAACCACAAAGAGTCCATGCGCTACCGCGTGAAAGCCCAGCGCCGCCGGCAGCAGCTTCTCGAGGCTGAGTCCGAACGCCGCGCCATCAAGCCGGGAGATCCGTTCGAACCGCACGGACTGTCGGCCGACATCGTCGAAGGCCTTGCCGGACAACTGGCCTCGAAGCCGGAAGTACAGGCAGCCTACCTGGTCCGCAAAAAAGTTCAAACTCCGACCGCCGTGCCCTGCTATGCACTGATTGTCATTCCGCAGCGCGCCTGGTACGAGCTGGATACCGAGAGCAGCAATCAGGCGTTGCAGGAGAAACTCACCGCGACGCTGAACCTCCCGGAAGAGACCTACATCCTGGTGGCCGACCAATTGATGAAACACCGGTGGGTCAACACCCTGAAGGCCATCCCGCAATCCGCCGTTCTGAGCGCCCACACCACCGCGTCGTAATCCCACAGCCACCTCCCCCCGAAAGGTAGAGGAAATTCTTGCTACCAGGCGCCGTTTTACCGCACGCAGCCTGCCCCTACCCTGAACGATGCAGCGGCCTCTTTTTCAGCTTTCAACGAAATCTCCAGAAACAGCAACACTTTGCCCGCGCCGGACGATTGCTCTGCGAGGTATTCCCGCTGGTCACCTGTTTGCATTTCGCCACGTATCGGTCTTTTGCTGAAAGGAGTCGGCAATGTCGTTTCTCACGGTGGTCATGCTGGTCACACTGCTCCCGTTTCCGATCGTGGTCGGCGCGATGGCGTTGGAAGAAATCCGGGCCGAACGCCGATACTCATCTCGGCCCAGCCGGTCCGCGCTCGGTCACCCGGCGTTGAAAGAGTGATCAGCAAGCTTTGCCGGACAGCCCCTCTCGGCCCCAAGCCGCCGTGTCACCGCTTCACCCGAACATCACCGCCGCCTGATACATTTTCTGAATCGCAGTGCTCGGCCTCCCACAACAGCCACAAACCGCGCTGATCCGGCTTGTCGGCAATCGCCGCCCCTCCAAGGAGGGATATAGTTGCCGTCCGGCGCCGCGCTACACTGCGGTCTGCGATGGAACAGCCCAAGCCCTACAAACGCGAACATTACCGGCTCCCGCTGCCCGCCACCTATCCGGTGATGTTTGCAGGCACTCATGCGATCGGCGAGGGCACGCTCACCAACCTTTCGGTACTCGGCTGCACCATCGAGTGTGCGACGGCCCCGCCTCATTCGACCCACTTACTCTTGAGGTTGATTCTGCCGGACCAGAAAGAGTCGCTCCCGATCGACGAAGCGGAAGTGCGGTGGATCGATGACCAGCGGATCGGAGTGCAGTTCAGAAAGATGGAGCGCGCGGCCAACCTGCGCCTGCACGGATTTGTGTGGGACCGGATGCTCGAACGGCTGGAAACCATCAAACAGCAGCGGACCGCCTCTTAACGCCCGTCCGGCGATGTCGGCCCCTTCCCGACCACCGTCAGACAGAGCAGCCCGATCCCGATCCAGACCAACTCGCGGAACCGCCGCAGCAGCGCGAAGGTGATACCGGTCACATCGGAATAGCCGAAGGCCTGGAGCAACAACAGATTGCCGCCGTCCTGCGCGCCCAGGCTGCCGGGAATGAAGAATGTCCCGCCTTTGATGAACACGGACAGCGCCCCGATCGAGATCGCCGACCAGAGATCGGCCGGACCTCCCAGATAGTAGATGATGACGAACACTTCCAGCGCCTCAGCCAGCCACCCCAGAAAATACAGGCCCGTCGACGCATAGAACGCGGTCCGGTGCCGGGTATAGAAATTTAGAATCGTCCGATCGAGGTCCCGCAGCTTGTCCTCCCGCGCTTCGAGAAAGCCGATCCGGACACCGCACCTCCGCAGCGTCTCAAGGATCCAGCTAAAAAGACCGCGTCGCTGCACGAAGACAAACGCCATGGTTCCGAACGCCAGCAACCCGATGCTCAGCAACCCGGCCGCGATGACCTGCCCGGACGAACCCTGCGCGCCCAGGATCCAGAACCCCAGCCCGATTCCCAGCAGAATGAACAGCACCTGCGCGATCGTCATGGTGGTCTTGGCGATGACGACGGACGCCAGCCCTTCCACCATCGGCACGCCGGATTTTTGCAACAGATACGCTTTGAGCGGTTCGCCGCCGACGTAGGCTGTCGGCGTGGTCATATTCACCACTTCGCCGGCCGTGCGGACGGCAAACACCCGCAGAAACGAGACCGCCTGTCCGGCCGGTCCGAGGGTGATCTTCCAGCCATACGCTTCGATGGCGTACATGACGAGCGAGGGAATGAGAACGACACACAAGGCCACAGGCCCCAGTCTGGTCGCGGCCTCGTAGATATTCCCGGGACCGATGTGCCAGACGATGAGGCCGAGCGTGAGGCAGCCGAGGAGAAGGAGGATGACTCTCAGCACGCGGATCGAGTCCTATCTTCGGGATGTTCAAAACTGCCATCCAGCGAGGCCGCAGGGTGCGCAGCCCCCGAAGAGGTACATACCAAGCTTCGCTTGAGCCGCTCGCTTCGATCATATGCGAGCGGAGAGTTACTTTGCCTCAAGTAGCTTCCTACGTACGTTGAGGGGGATGAGCGGCCGAGAACGAAGCTGGGGGCAGTTTTCAGCATCCCGCTACGCACGGGATCTTGCGGACGGACGAACTACCCACAGCATCAGCACGGTGAACACCAGGGAACCGGCCGAGGCCATCCAGAGAAACCAGTCCAGCCATCCCAGCAACGCGGCGAGCAGGACGATCACGGAAAAGTCCCGGCTCGCGACATTCTTCAGCATGAACTCCGACCAGGCCGCCTGCACCGGCGTCCTCCAGCCGCTGGCGGCGTTGATCTTCTGCGCCCGATTGACCAGCAGAAACGAGCTGGCATTCCCGAGCACGGCGACCGCACCCAGGGCCAGCGGAACCCAGGCATCCTCCTGCGCGTCCATCTGCCGGTAGGCCCCCACGGCAATCCCGGCAAAGATGGCCATATGCACGACGTTGTCCATCGCGATATCCAGCCAGGCGCCGAACGGAGACTCGGTGAACGTGAGACGGGCCACTTCGCCGTCACAACAATCGATCACCGCCGCGAACTGAAACAGCACCGCCGCAATGATCGCCGCC
>OMJA01000266.1 GCA_900299245.1 Nitrospiraceae bacterium
ACGGTCGCTAATCCAGGGGTGTCATCGTGACTGAACTCAGCTTGCGTCTCGCTGTCTCGCTCGCACAAATCGCCGCGGTCATGGGCATTGTGATGCTCACCGTGATGATCCTGACGCTCGCCGAGCGGAAAGTGCTCGGATGGATGCAGGATCGCATGGGCCCCATGGAAGTCGGCCCCTACGGCATCCTTCAGCCGATCGCCGACGGATTGAAACTCTTCTTCAAGGAGGACATCGTCCCGGCCGGCGCCAATAAATTCATGTTCAGCCTCGCGCCGATTCTGGCGATGGTGCCGGCCCTGATCGGTTTTGCCGTCATTCCCTTCGGCCCGAATGAAACCATCCAGCTGTTCGGAATGACCATCAAGCCGTTCGTCATCAGCGACATCAATATCGGCGTGCTCTATATCCTGGCCTTCGCCTCGATCGGCGCCTACGGCATCATCCTCGGCGGCTGGGCCTCCAACAGCAAGTACTCGCTGCTGGGCGGACTCCGGTCGGCCGCGCAGATCATCAGCTACGAGTTGAACGTCGGCCTGGCCATCGTGGGCGTCCTGATCATGGCCGGCTCGCTCAGCCTCGTGAAGATCACCGATGCCCAGGCGGGCGGTTTCTGGCACTGGTATGTATTCGCCTTTCCGGCGCCGCAGATTTTCGCGTTCGTTGTCTACGTAATTTCAGCCGTTGCGGAAACCAATCGCGTCCCCTTCGACCTGCCCGAAGCCGAGAGCGAGCTGGTGGCCGGGTTCTTCACCGAATACAGCGGCATGCGGTTCGCGTTCTTCTTCATCGCGGAATACGCCAACATGGTACTGGTGTCCTGCGTCGCCGCGGCTCTGTTCCTCGGCGGATGGAATGCACCCTATCCCGGCACGATCCTCGGCCACATCGGGCTGGAACCCTTCGCCTGGATCGAAGGCGTCGCCTGGTTCACCGTGAAAGTCTACGGATTCCTGTTCCTGTTCTTCTGGTTGCGCGCGACGCTGCCGCGCCTGCGCTACGACCAGTTGATGAAGTTCGGCTGGAAAGTCATGCTCCCGATCGCCCTGGCCAATATCGTGGTGACGGCCATCGCGATGTACATCTATAACCAGTTCAAGTAAGACCGCCGGAAACGATGGCTCAAACGACGACCACAGAGCGCTTCCTCGGCTGGCTCAAGACCATGACGTTCTACGAACTCCTGGTCGGTATGAAAGCCACGATGTCGCATCTGATTCACTACAAGCCGATCACGCTGCAGTACCCGCATGAGAAACGGACGCTGCCGGACAACTACCGCGGCATGCTCGCGCTCCTGCGCTACGACGACGGGACAGAGAAGTGCGTCGGGTGCGATCTCTGCGAAGCCGCCTGCCCGTCGCGCGTGATCCGCGTGGTGAGCGGGGAAATTCCCGGCGAGCCCACGAAGCGCTACTCCAAAGAATATTACATGGACATGACCCGCTGCCTGTTTTGCGGGATGTGCGTCGACGCCTGCCCGGTCGATGCCCTCGGCATGACCAGAGAATTCGAGTGGGCGGTGTACGACAAGCGCGATCTCCAGTTGAATAAGCAGCAGCTGCTCGCCATCGGCGACCGGTCGTTCCCCGTCCGTGAGAAGCGGCTGGAACTCCAGCATCCGAACGTCGCTTTTTTCAATGTGGCGTTCAAGCACGTGCCGCAGAAACCGAATTGAGGCCGGACCGTTGATGTCGCCGGGCCTCCCAGACGGAGGGGCCGGGCTGTGATGAATCTGTGCCCGTCACCGGACAGGGCACAGACCTTGAGGAACCGACGTGGACCACTTGTTTTTCGGATATTTCGCCGGAGTCATCGCCCTGACGGCCGTGCTCGTCGTGGCGTTCAGAAACCCGATTTACAGCGCGCTCTCGCTGCTCATCATGTTTTTCCACGTCGCGGGACTTTATGTGACGCTGCACGCCGAATTCCTGGCGGCCGTGCAGATCATCGTGTATGCCGGCGCCATCCTGGTCCTGTACCTCTTCGTGGTCATGCTGCTCAATCTCAAGACCGACGACCGCTACCACAGCCAGTGGCGGGCCGCCGCATTCGTCGGCGGGCCGTTGCTCATCGAATTCTTCGTGCTCCTGGCCGGCAGCCTGTCCGCCCCGCCCGCCGCCCTGCCGCGCGCGGATCTCGAAACCGGGGACAACACGCTGGCCGTCGGAGAAACACTCTTTTCAACGTACTTATTTCCGTTTGAAGTGGCCTCGCTCATCCTGCTGGTGGCAATGATCGGCGCCATCGTCCTGGCGAAACGCGAAGGTCCGGAGACGCCCGCAGCATGAGCATCCCGATAACCTATTATCTGGTCTTGAGCGCCGTCGTCTTTCTGACGGGGCTGGTGGGCGTGCTCATCCGCCGCAACATCATCGCTATTCTGTTGTCGGTGGAATTGATGCTGAACGCCACGAACATCAACTTCGTGGCCTTCTCCGAGCATCTGCACGATCTGGGCGGGCAGGTCTTCGTGTTCTTTGCCCTCACCGTGGCGGCCGCCGAAGTGGCCGTCGGATTGGCGATCATCATCGCCCTGCACCGGGCCAAAGACACGATCAACGTCGAACAATTCAATCTGCTGAAGTGGTAACGCGACGATGTATGTGCTGATCCCATTGCTCCCGCTGGCCGCCTTCCTCGTACTGGGGCTGGCCGGCAACCGAATCAAGGACCGCGCGCACCTCGTCGCCGTGCCGGCGGTGGTCCTGTCCTGGCTCCTGTCCGTCTTCGCCTTCTTCGACGTCGCCCAGGGCGCCCCGATCAGCCAGCCGCTCTACACCTGGCTGACGTCCGGCCATCTCGATATCCATATCGGACTCTATCTTGACCGCCTCACCGTCGTGATGCTCATGCTGGTCACGACCGTCAGCTCGCTCGTCCATATCTATACGATCGGCTATATGCACGGGGAAGCCGGCTATGCCCGCTTCTTCAGCTACATCGCCTTCTTCACGTTTTCGATGCTCATGCTGGTGCTGGCCGACAACCTGCTCCAGCTCTTCGTCTTCTGGGAAGCGGTGGGGCTCTGCTCGTACCTCCTGATCGGCCACTGGTATGAACGCGCCCCGGCCTGCGCCGCCGCAACCAAGGCGTTTCTGGTCAACCGCGTGGGAGACTTCGGCTTCATGCTGGGCCTTCTGCTCGTCTGGTACTCCTTCGGCTCCTTGAACTATCTGGATATTTTCCCCGCTGCCCATGAAGCGGCCAACCTGACGATGAATGTGTTGGGCCCCTTCGGTGGCACCTGGGATGTGTCAGTGTTCACCGTGATCTGCCTGTTGTTGTTTACGGGCGCCATCGGCAAATCGGCTCAGGTGCCGCTGCATGTCTGGCTGCCGGATGCCATGGAAGGCCCCACGCCGATCTCCGCGTTGATCCATGCCGCCACGATGGTGACCGCCGGCGTCTTTATGGTCACCCGCCTCGCTCCGCTCTATAACCTGTCCCCGACCGCGATGACCGTCGTCGCGCTGGTCGGCGCCGCCACGATGGTGCTCGGCGCGACGATCGC
>OMJA01000267.1 GCA_900299245.1 Nitrospiraceae bacterium
ATCGCCGATCTGAATGAGGTGGCGCGTGACCTGAAGATCGAAGGCTCGGCCAACCTGCGCAAGCAGGAACTCATCTTCGCTATTCTTCAGGGGCAGACTGAAAAGAACGGCGTCGTGTACGGTGAAGGCGTTCTGGAAACGCTCCCGGACGGCTTTGGATTTTTGCGCGCGCCCGACTCCAACTATCTCCCGGGGCCCGACGATATCTATATTTCTCCGTCTCAGATCCGCCGGTTCAATCTCCGTACCGGTGACACCGTCTCCGGGCAGATCAGGCCGCCGAAAGAAAGCGAGCGGTACTTTGCCCTGCTCAAAGTCGAGAAGGTGAATTACGAAGATCCGGAAGTGTCCCGCGATAAGATTCTCTTCGACAACCTGACCCCGCTCTATCCCGAAGAACGACTCAATCTGGAATTTGACCGCGAAGAATATTGTACGCGCGTGATGGATTTGACGACTCCGATCGGCAAAGGGCAGCGCGGATTGATCGTGGCCGCGCCCCGCACCGGTAAGACGATGCTGCTCCAGGCCCTTGCGCGCGCCATCCTAAAGAATCACAAGGAAGTCACGTTGATCGTGCTGTTGATCGACGAGCGTCCGGAAGAAGTCACCGACTGGCAGCGGCAGGTCAAGGCCGAGGTCATCAGTTCGACGTTCGATGAGCCGGCGCAGCGCCATGCGCAGGTCGCCGAAATGGTACTGGAAAAGGCCAAGCGACTGGTGGAGCATAAAAAGGACGTGGTGATCCTCCTGGACAGCATTACGCGTCTTGCGCGGGCCTACAATACGATCGCCCCGCCCAGCGGCAAGGTGCTCTCCGGCGGTCTCGATTCCAACGCCCTGCAGCGGCCGAAGCGGTTCTTCGGCGCGGCTCGCAACATTGAACACGGCGGGAGCTTGACGATCATGGCCTCCGCGCTGGTCGATACCGGCAGCCGTATGGACGACGTGATCTTCGAAGAGTTCAAGGGAACCGGCAACATGGAAGTCCATCTGGATCGCCGTCTTGCCGACAAGCGCCTGTTTCCGGCGATCGACATCAGCAAGTCCGGAACCAGAAAAGAGGAATTGCTGGTGGACAAGGATCGGCTCAACAAGATGTGGATCTTGCGGAAGGTCCTCAGCCCGTTGGGAACGATGGAGGCGATGGAGTTCCTCATGGACAAGATCAGCGGGACCAAAACCAATCAGGAATTCCTGCAATCCATGAATCGGTAGGAAGCGCTTGTTTCTACCCCTGTGGTTCGGATAGAGTGTACCTCGCCTGGCGTGGGGCCAGGCGTCTGAGCGAATGTTTGGCAAGGAGTCGTAGGTCATGCAAAAGGGTATTCATCCAATGTATCGGGAAGCCACGGTCCATTGCGCTTGTGGCAACTCATTCAAGACGCGCACGACCATCGGGGAAATCAGCGTCGATATTTGCGGTGCCTGTCATCCGTTCTTTACCGGCACGCAAAAAATTATCGATACCGAAGGACGGGTCGAACGGTTCAAAAAGAAGTACGCGAAGAAGGACAAGTAGCCGCTCTACGTGTCATAGAAGAGACCCTGCTTCGCTATGGAGCAGGGTCTCTTTGTTTTTGTGCCTGTATTTGGGTGATGGTGTGTGAGGACCTGGAATGATTGAAGCCGCCTTACTCAAGAAATGGGAATCCGTGGCGTCGCGATTTCAAGAGTTGACCGATCAACTCATGGATCCCTCTGTCGTGAGTCAGCCGGCGCAACTCCACAAGCTCAGTAAAGAACGCGTGGACCTTGAGCCGGCGGCTCAGCTGTTTGACATCTATCGCGGCAATCTCCGGCAGCTGGAGGAAGCGGCGCAAATTCTGGCCGATCCTTCGGCCGGCAGTGAGATGCATGCCATGGCTGCTGACGAAACCGCTGAGTTGCAGCGGCAGCAGGAGGCCATGGAAGAACAAGTCAAAGAGCTGTTGATTCCGAAAGACCCGCGGGATGAGAAGAGTCTGCTCCTGGAAATCCGGGCCGGCACCGGCGGAGACGAAGCCGGGCTGTTCGCCGGGGAATTATTTCGTGCGTACGTCAGGTATGCGGAGAAGAAAGGCTTCAAGGTCGACACGGTCGAGGCGGCAGAGAACGGGGTCGGAGGATTTAAAAACATCACGGCATTGATCGAAGGTAAAGGGGCCTACAGCCAGTTCAAGTATGAAGCCGGGGTGCATCGCGTGCAGCGGGTGCCGGTGACGGAAGCCGCGGGCCGGATCCATACCTCCACCGTCACGGTGGCGGTCATGCCGGAAGTCGACGAGGTCGACGTCAAGATCGATCCGGGGGATCTTCGGATCGACACCTTCTGTTCCTCAGGTGCCGGCGGTCAGAGCGTCAATACGACCAAATCGGCGGTGCGGATCACCCATATCCCGACCGGGGTCGTGGTGAGCTGCCAGGATGAGCGGTCGCAGTTGAAGAACCGGACGAAAGCGATGCGGACTCTGCGCGCGCGAATCGTCGACGCGGAGCGGGAAAAACACGAGGCGGAGATCGCTCAGAGTCGAAAGTCGCAGGTCGGAACCGGCGAGCGGAGCGAGAAGATCCGCACCTACAACTTTCCGCAGAACCGTGTGACCGATCATCGGGTCGGGGTAACGTTGCATAAGCTGGAACTGGTGATGGAAGGCGATCTGGATGAATTCGTCCAGGCGTTGAAAGCCCAGCAGCAGCAGATCGACACGGCCAACGTATAGGGGACAATGGCGGCCCTTGTCATGCCAGAGCTGAAGAGAGTGGGTGCCCTCGTTGCATGGGCTCGGCAGTCTTTGGTCCAAGCCGGGATCAGGAACGGGGCGCAGGAAGCGATGTGGCTCCTCGAGCACGCGCTCGGGCTGCGACGCCATCAGCTGGTCAGTGAGTCGGAGCGGGTGGTTGGGTCTGATGACTGCGCCCGTGCCGAATCCATGATCGCCCGGCGAGTGGCTCGTGAGCCGTTGCAGTATCTGCTCGGCACACAGGAGTTTTGCGGACTCGAATTTACCGTCAATCCCGCCGTGTTGATCCCCCGTCCTGAGACGGAACTGTTGATCCGTCACGTGGTTGCCTACGCACAAGCCGTGTCTGATGCCGCCATCGTCGATGTGGGGACTGGTTCCGGCTGTGTGGCGATCACCCTGGCCACGTGTCTGAAGGGGCGGCGTGTCATGGCGATTGACCGGTCGCCGGAGGCGTTGGCGGTTGCGCGGCGTAACGCGATGCGCCATGCGGTGTGCGACCGGATTGAATGGCTGGAAGGGGGTCTTCTGGCACCGCTCAGCGGGCGGATGGCCGCTCACTCCGTCCACGTCATTGTCTCGAATCCTCCCTATATTTCACAGGCAGATTGGGCCGGTCTGGAGCCGGAGGTGCGGGTATTCGAACCACGCATGGCCTTGATCGGAGGGGAGCAGGGAACGGAATTTCACGAGCGGTTGCTGCGTGAGTCCCGGGAGCTTCTTGTACCAGGCGGGCTGCTGGTTATGGAAATCGGTGCCGGTCAAGCTGCGGCGGTTCGGCGGCTGGCAGGACAGATTGGCGGGTATGCAACGCTTGAGGTTGCCGAAGACGCGGCAGGGATTGAACGGGTGGTCATGGCCCAACGGCTGAAATAGAAAGCTGGATCTCGATGGATGAAATTGTCATTACAGGCGGGAGCCGGTTGCGCGGAGAAGTCCGGATCAGCGGAGCGAAGAATTCGGCGCTTCCTATTCTGGCTTCGACCATCCTCGGGGGAGGGGAATGCGTCATTACGAATGTTCCCCGCGTCGTCGATGTCCTGACCATGGGAAAGCTCCTCGGCATCCTGGGCGCGCAGGTCTCCCATGAGGCCAATCGAGCCGTGATTAAAGCTGATGTCATTCATTCCACCGAGGCGCCGTATGATCTGGTGAAAACCATGCGCGCTTCCGTGCTGGTGCTGGGGCCGTTACTCGCGCGCTGGGGGGAGGCCAAGGTCTCGCTGCCCGGCGGTTGTGCGATCGGGTCCAGGCCGGTGAATCTCCATTTGGCCGGGCTGGCAAAATTAGGAGCTGACATTTCCATCGAGCATGGGTATATCACCGCCAGGGCGAAACGGTTGAAGGGGGCGCGGATCTATTGCGACACCACGACGGTGACCGGAACGGAAAATCTGATGATGGCTGCCTCCCTCGCCGAGGGGACGAGCGTCATTGAAAATGCGGCAAAAGAGCCGGAGATCGTGGATCTGGCAGAGTTCCTGACGAAGCGCGGCGCCCGGATCGCCGGAGCCGGAACGGACGTGCTTACGATTGAAGGGGTGCGGGAACTGCACGGTGCCGATCATGAGGTCATCCCCGACCGGATTGAAGCCGGCACGCATCTCGTGGCAGGAGCGATTACGGACGGGGATGTCACCATCACCCATTGCCGTCCGCTGCATCTTGAAGCGGTCCTGATGAAGTTGCGGGAAGCGGGTGCGGATATTCAGGTTGACGGGCAAACGGTGCGGATCAAGCGGAACGGCCGGCTGAAGGGGACGGATGTCCGCACCCTGCCGTTTCCAGGGTTTCCGACGGATATGCAGGCGCAGATGGTGGCGCTGATGGCGCTTACGGAAGGCACGAGCGTCGTGACGGAGACGGTCTTTGAAAGCCGGTTCATGCACGTCGAAGAACTGCGGCGGATGGGCGCCGATATCCGGGTCGAAGGCAATCGATTGGTCGTGACCGGCCGGCCGGCGTTGACGGGAGCACCGGTCATGGCCTCGGATCTGCGGGCCAGCGCAGGGCTGATCCTGGCCGGGCTGGCCGCCGAAGGGACCACCGAAGTGCAGCGGGTCTATCATCTCGATCGCGGGTATGAACGGATTGAGGAAAAACTGCGGGCGGTCGGGGCGAATATCGAACGCCGAAAGGCGAGCTCTGTGACCGGAGCCCGGTAGAGGAATCTATGCTGACGATTGCGCTCTCCAAGGGGAAGTTGATCGAGCCGACGCTGGACCTATTCCGCCTGGCCGGCTATGACACGGCCGGGCTGGGAGGAGAAAGCCGGCGGCTGATTTTCCCCTGCCCTGAGATCGACACCACGTTTTTGATCGTGCGCCCGAGCGATGTGCCGACCTATGTGGAGTACGGGGGCGCCGACGCGGGCATCGTCGGAAAAGACGTGCTGATGGAGCAGGACAGCGACGTCTATGAGCCGTTGGATTTACTGTTTGGAGCGTGTAGAATCTCGGTCGCCGCGCTCCGGGCCGAGGTTGCCTGCGACCGCCTCTCATCCAAGGTGCGCGTTGCGACAAAATATCCCAGGATCACCGAGCGCTTTTTCAACCAGCGCGGGGTCCCGGTCGAAATTATCAAGCTGTACGGCTCGATCGAGCTGGCGCCGGTGGTCGGGCTGGCCGACCGGATCGTCGATCTCGTCGAGACCGGCAGTACGCTCAAGGCGCACGATCTGGTCGAAGTGGATTTGATCGCCCGGTCGACGGCGCGTTTCATCGCGAACCGGGCCAGTCTCAAGCTCAAACATGCACCACTGATGGATATGATTCGCCGGCTGCGGAAGGCCGTGGCGGCTTCTCAGAAGGCCCCGTCGATGTCTCGCGGCACGGCGGGATCGAAACGAGCCTCCACCTCAGCGAAGGATCGCGCATGAAAATTCTGACGCAGGCTGACCGATCGTTTGCCGCAACGGTGAAGAAAGTCGCCTCGCGAGGGGCTGTTCAGGGCAGCGCGGTTGAAAAAACCGTCCGGACGATTCTTCAGGCGGTGCAACGGGGTGGCGATCGCGCCGTGTTGCGCTATACTAAACAGTTCGACCGCGTCGCGCTTAAGGCCGAGGCGCTCAGAGTCTCTCCCGAAGAAATCAAAGAAGCCTATCACCACATCCGGAAAGACGAGGGCGATGCCCTGCGGTTCGCCGCGCAACGGGTCACCGCCTTTCACGAGCGTCAGCGCACGAAGACCTGGATGTATCAGGATGACACCGCGACATTGGGGCAGGTGGTGACGCCGGTTGATGCGGTTGGGGTGTATGTGCCGGGCGGCAAGGCGGTGTACCCTTCGTCGGTCCTGATGTGCGCCATTCCCGCCAAGGTCGCAGGGGTCGAACGGATCGTGATGGTCACGCCGCCGCAGAAGGGCCCGATCAATCCTTATCTGCTGGTTGCGGCGGATATCGCCGGAGTGACCGAGATCTATCGCGTTGGCGGCGTACAGGCGGTTGCGGCGCTGGCGTACGGCACCAAGACGATCGCGAAGGTCGACAAGATCGTCGGGCCTGGCAATATCTACGTGGCGACGGCAAAGCGCCTGCTCTATGGGACGGTCGGCATCGATATGATTGCCGGACCGAGTGAATTGCTGGTGGTCGCCGACGATGACGCGAAGCCGGCACATGTCGCCGCGGATCTGCTGTGCGAAGCCGAGCATGATGAAGATGCGCAGGTGTTTCTGGTGACGACATCCGAGCGGCTCGCCAAAGATGTGTCGAAATTGATCGAGAGTCAGTTGAAAGGGCTCCAGCGGGAGAAGATCGCCGCAAAGTCGATTGCGCGGCACGCGGTGGCGTTCGTTGTGACGACGATGGACGAAGCCATCGATCTGGCGAACGAGATTGCCGCGGAGCATTTGACGCTCTCCCTGGACAACCCCTTCGACTATTTGGAAAAAGTCCGCCATGCCGGAGCCTTGTTCCTGGGCCGGCATACGCCGCCGTCTGTGGCGGATTACATCGCCGGGCCGAATCACGTTCTGCCGACCGGCGGGTCCGCGCGATTCTTCTCGGCGTTGTCCGTCAATGATTACGTGAAGACCAGCAATATCGTGCATTACACGAAAGAGGAGCTGAGGAAGGTGAAAGATCATCTGGTGCGTCTGGCGCACATCGAAGGGTTCGATGCGCATGCCAAGTCGGCTGAAAGCAGGTTCTCATGAAGA
>OMJA01000268.1 GCA_900299245.1 Nitrospiraceae bacterium
GCAGCGATCCACGCGGGCGGCGTCGATCAAGTGTATGTCAGCGGGTTGATTCCGGCGCAGGAAGGCTCGTTCCGCACGCCGGAAGAAACTATTGATATCGCCGTACCGATTCTGGATGAACGCCAACATACGGTGATCGGAGCGGTGAAAGCCTCGTACCGGTTTGACACCCTCTTTGCGATGATCAATCAGCTTCGGATCGGGCAGACCGGCCATGCGATGCTGTTCGATGCGGCGGGGCATCCGCTCGTCTGCCCGATTCTGCCTCGGCAGGCGCACCGTATTCCCGGCCAACTCATGTCGATGATCGTCTCGATGCAGCCCGGTTGGGGCATTGCGGAAGACGACGGGCATGGTGCGACGGATACCGTTGTGGGCTTTGCTCCTGTCACCGGGCTGCCGCTGCCCGACAGTTCCTGGCACATCTTCGTGCGGCAGCAACCCGGCGAGAGTTATGCGCCGATCCGCGATCAGTTGAGAAATCTGGCGGCGATCGGGCTTGTGATGCTGGGACTGTTATGGGCCATGGGGCGGTACGTTGCCTCGCGGATCGCGAAGCCCATTCAGATCCTACACGCGGGCGTGGATGCGATCAGCCAGGGCACGTTTGATCAGCCGCTGAATATCCAGACTGGAGACGAGTTCGAAGAACTGGCGGCGGCCGTGCATCGCATGGCGGAGCGGCTGAAGGCATCACGGGCTGAACTGGAATCGTTGAACGCCGATCTGGCCCGGCGCGTCGAGGATAAAACCGCCGAAGTCACCGAGCACATGAAGAAGCTGCAATTCGCCGAACGGCTGGCGACGCTGGGGAAGGTGGCCAGCGGGATCGCGCACGAAATCAACAATCCCCTCGGCATCATTCTCAACCGGATCGAGTGCATGGAGTTCGAGACGGGGCGCATGCGTCTGTCGGACGAGCAGCAACGGGATCTTCACGCGATTCGGACGCAGGCCGACCGGATTTCCCGGGTGACCAAGAGCATGCTGGCATTGTCCCGTGGCGCCGCGACCGTGCTGAAACCGATGGACGTGAATTGCGTGCTCCAATCCTGCATAGAGGCCTCGAAGGAACGGGCGGCGACCAAAGGGGTGCGCATTGAACCGGTGCTTGCTCCGGTTCTTCCGCCGGTCATGGGCGACCGCGACCGGATCGAAACGGTGATGTCGAATTTGATCAACAATGCCATCGATGCCGCCGAGAAGAGTGCGCTGCCCGGTGTCGTCACCGTGCAGTCTGAACGCAGCCGGAGCCCGCAGGGTGACATGGTCGTGGTGTGGATCAGCGATACGGGACCCGGGATTCCGCCGGAGATTCTGGGGCGCATCTTCGATCCGTTCTTCACGACAAAGGATGAAGGGCAGGGCACCGGGCTGGGGTTGTTTCTGAGCTATGGGATCGTGGTCGACCATCGGGGTCGTTTGGAAATCGAGAACGGGCCGCACGGAGCCGTCGCTTCCGTTGCATTGCCCGCATTGATGACGATGGAATCATCGCAGCAGGAGGCCGGATGGGAGCAGGCAAGATACTGATCGTCGACGACGAGGTCGACGCACTCGACAACTGTCACCGCATCTTGAGCCGGTTGGGCTATGAGTGTGCGACCGAACACGATCCGCTGCATGCGGTGGAGCGGATCCGGCGGGAACGTCCCGAACTGGTGTTCACGGATCTCCGTATGCCTGGGCTTGACGGGATCGGCGTTTTGGTCGAAGCGAAGCGGGTGGATCCAAACATCAACGTGGTCTTGCTGACCGCCTATGCGACCGTGCAGACGGCGGTGGAGTCAATGCGGCACGGGGCGATGGATTACGTGTTGAAACCCTACACCAGTAAAAATCTCGAAGACATCGCGAAGCGGGCGTTCGAGCAGGCGGGGCCGGAAGAGTCAGTTCGGTCCGAGAGGCTCGCGCTCGACGGGCCGGAAGCCAAGCGGTCGGGAGCCATCGGACGTATTGTCGGCCAGAGCCGGGCGATCCAAAACGTGAAAGTACTGATCGGTAAAGTCGCGAGGACCGACGCCGACGTCCTCATCTACGGCGAAAGCGGAACCGGAAAAGAACTCGTAGCCCGTGCGATTCACGATGAAAGCGAACGGGCCGGCAAGCCATTTATGCCGCTCGATTGCGTGGCCTTGCCCGACACCTTACTCGAATCCGAACTGTTCGGCCATGAAAAGGGCGCCTTCACCGGGGCGCATGCGGCCAAGCTCGGTCTCTTCGAAGTGGCGCATTGCGGAACGGTCTTTCTCGATGAAGTGAGCGGGATGAGCCGAACCTTGCAGTCCCGTCTCCTGCGGGTCTTGCAAGAGCGGCATGTGCGGCGGGTCGGCGGGACGCTCTATACGGCCATTGATGTACGGGTCATCGCCGCCTCGAACCGCGATCTTGAAGAGGCCTGCCGGCAGGGCGAGTTTCGCGAAGATCTGTTCTACCGGCTCAACGTGATTCCTATCCTCCTGCCGCCTCTGCGCGAACGCGAGGGCGATGTTCCGCTGTTGGCGCAAGAGTTTCTCTCACGGTTCCGCCAGCTTTACGGAGCGGGAGCCGACCGACCGACCGGATTTGATCCGCTGGCGCTGGCCTGCTTGAACGCGTATACGTGGCCCGGTAATGTCCGGGAGTTGCAGAACGTGATCGAGCGGGTGGTGGCGCTCGCCGAGGGGCCGACGATTCGAGTCGAGCATCTGCCGGATCGGCTACGCGCCGCCCATGTCGACGAGCCGTCTTCGGAAGACCCCACCTCGTACAAACAGGCGAAACAAGAAGTGGTCCGGTCGTTCGAGCGCCACTTTCTGTTAGAGTTGCTGAACCGGCACGACTGGCACATGAGCCATGCTGCAAAGGAAGCCGGCCTCGATCGCAAGACCATTGAGCGGATGGTCAAGCGTCACGGTCTTCGCGAGCCAGACCAACCTCAAGACTGAACCACCTCGTCGCAGCCTCACCGCCGGACGGCCCACCTCACGCGTCTGCTGCATCCCACCGCCCCAAGCTCCTCATGCACTTGAACGAGCGTGTGCGGCGGGAGACCTAGCCTGGTAACGTGCAGGAACCGCAGCGAGTCGTGCAGCGGGCTGCCGTGCTGGTTGACGGGCCCACCGTCACGCGTCACGGTGGGCCCGAGGCTCTTGGCGTGGTGGAATGCGGCGTCGTGTCCCCGATGGTCGGTGGCGTGCCTCGATAGAGTGTTGCGTACCACCACACGTCGTCCTGCGCCACTGCACAATGTTGTAGACAGTGGTAAGTGATAGATTTCGTGTTGTAATGCCAGTTCTGGTTCCGTCAATGGGACGGACTTGTCCCATCGCGGCATGCAAAGCGACGCAGGCGAGATCCGGGCTGATCGCACAGACACACCACGCTGCTTGGGGTGTTTGTATGTCGGTGCGGGCAAGGCATCAATATTGCCAATACGGTGGGTGCTGGCGGTGGCGCAGGTTGTTCGGACCGACCTCTGAATAGCCCGCATCTAGAAAGATGCCTACCGTCAGCTTCATCCCTGCCGGACGACCGGAAAGGAGCAGGGGGAGCCTCGCCTGAGGGTCGCATGATCGAGGAGACGATCCCTGCGCCGTCCGGATATCCCACGGCGCTGGCGACCCCATGCGTAGAGAATCAGGTCCCGGCGCAGCCGGTACCGCTCAAGTTGAAGGCCAAACTAAGAAAATTTCGGAGGCCAGGTCGCAAACGGGGGAATCCGGTTGTCGTAATACCGGATTTCCCCTCTTCCATTTCGGAGTCGGGCTGGTCCCATATTGAGTTCGAGAGACGGAATCTCGGAGGTGCGCCTATTCAGGTCAGTTTGTCACCATTGCATCGTCCGGGTTCGACGATCCGGTGGAGTATCCCTTCGGTGAGGAACCACTCAACACCTTGGAAGATCCCTCGCTCACGACGGAGGATATTGTGAACTCTCCTGCCGCCTGGTGTCCGAGCGCGGGGTGCCGGCCGATCCCGGTGCACTGCTCAATCCCGCCATCAAAGCCCGCGCGGCTGCGCGTGATTCGATCAAGGCCCTCGGACTCATTCGGATCAATCGCGGCTAGACCGGCCGGTCCGATGAAGCGGGTTGGATCCCGGCGCCCCGTGCGAAGCGTCGATACACGGCAGGGATGACCAGCAGAGTGAGGGTGGTGGAGGTCAGTAGTCCGCCGATCACCACCGTCGCCAGCGGCCGCTGCACTTCCGCTCCCATGCTCGTGGCGAGCGCCATCGGGACAAATCCAAGACTGGCCACGAGTGCCGTCATCAAGACCGGCCGCAGCCGGTCCATCGCCCCTTCGGTCACGGCCTCATCAGCCGAACGACCCTCCGATTCCAGCTGCCGGATGTGACTGACGAGCACGACGCCGTTCAACACGGCGATTCCAAAGAGAGCGATGAATCCAATGACGGCGGACATGCTCAAGGGCAGTCCACGCATCCAGAGCGCCAGGATACCGCCCGACAGAGCGAGCGGGACGTTCAAGAAGATCAGGAGCGCTGGGCTCATGGCGCCGAAGATGACGGTCAGGACGCCCAGGATGAGCAGCAGCGTAATGGGAATGACGATCGCCAGCCGCTGCGACGCTTCTCGGAGGTGCTCGAATTGCCCTCCCCACATTAGTTCATAGCCGGGGGGAAGAGTGACGGTCCGCGCCACCACACCTTGTGCTTCGGCGACAAAACTGCCCAGATCGCGGCCTCGAATGTTGCTCTCCACGACGATTCTTCGTTGCACGTGTTCGCGGCTGACCTGAGCCGGGCCTGAATCTACTCGGATAGTCGCGACCCGCGACAGGGGCACCAGTTCTCCGTGCATCGTCGGGATCAATAGATTGCCCAGGGTGGCGGGATCCTGTGAAGCGCTTTCGGCCAGGCGGACCACCAGCTCGAACCTCCGGGGGCCTTGTACGACGGTTCCGATGACCGCTCCCGCTCTGGTCGTCTGCACGAGGGCGAGCACCTCGTCCGCCGTGAGCCCGTACCGGGCGATCTCTTCACGGTTCACGATGATACGCAGCAGTGGCAGGCCGGCCACCTGCTCGACTTTCACGTCTGCCGCGCCCTGCACCTGTTCCAGCGCATGAGCCACCCGTTCAGCCTGTTGCCGCAGGATGTCCATGTCCGGACCGAAAATCTTGACCGCGAGATCCGAGCGGACGCCTGCGATCAACTCGTTGAACCTCATCTCGATCGGCTGGGTGAAGCTGAGGCCGACTCCGGGAACCTGCTCCATGATGGCCTGTTTGAACTGCGCGATCAGCGCCTCGCGGGTATCCGCCGTGCGCCATTCCCGTTGCGGTGTGAGGATGACGAATACGTCGGACATCTCCACGCCCATGACATCGGTGGCGACTTCCGGGCTGCCGGTTCTGGTGACAACCTGGGTGACTTCGGGGAAGCGGCGGAGCACTCGTTCGATATCGAGGGCGGTCGCCACGGATTCGCTCAACGAGACGCTCGGGAGCCGCCAGACTTGCACGGCGAGATCGCCTTCATCCAGCCTGGGAACAAACTCGATACCCAACCTCGCCCCGAGACCGAGACTCAGGAGGAACAGTCCAACCGCAATTGCCACCGGCCACATCGGTCGTGCCAGCGCCCAGCGCAGGCAGGGCGCGTAGAGGCCGCGCATGATCCGGATGAGACGTGTCTCCTCATGGCCGCCTCCGGTCCCGGCAAACCAGAAGGACAGGAGCGGTGTGACGGTGACGGCGAGCAGCAGCGATCCGGCGAGGGCCATGATGACGGTGGCCGCCATCGGGCGGAACATTTTCCCTTCGATGCCGGTGAGCGTGAGAATCGGCAGATACACCAGAATGATGATGCCCACGGCAAACGTCATAGGGCGCAGGACTTCGCGGCCGGCGGCCAGGACTTGTGCCAGGCGTTCCTCCGGCTGTCGGTTCTTGGAAGCGGAGAGCCGGCGCAGGATGTTGTCCACCATCACGACGGAGCCGTCGACCAGTAAGCCGAAGTCGATCGCGCCGAGGCTCATGAGATTGCCGGAGAGTCCCGCCTGCATCATGCCGGTGAAAGCGATGAGCATTGAGAGGGGAATGGCGGAGGCCACGATGAGACCGGCCCGCAGATTGCCGAGAAAGAGAAAAAGGACGGCGATGACCAGCAGGCCGCCTTCCAGCAGATTGTTCCGGACGGTCCGGATCACCTTGGACACGAACAGCGTCCGGTCGTAGTAGGGTTTGATCACGACGCCGGGGGGCAAGGTCTGCTGGATCTCCAGGACCCGCTCTTTGACCTGCGTGACCACGCGCTGGGCGTTCTCGCCGGCGAGCATCTGGACCATGCCGATGACGGTCTCGCCGTCCCCCATGGCCGTGGCGGCGCCGATACGGAGGGCGGAGGCCTCCCTGACCTCGGCCACATCGGCAATATAGATCGGGACGCCGCCCGATCCGTGGGCAACCACGATGCGGGCGAGATCGCTGACCCGGGTCGCCAGCGCTTCTCCCCGGATCAGGAGCTGCTCGCGCCGGTGTTCGATGTAGCCTCCTCCGGCGAGCGCATTGTTGCGTTGCAGCGCGTCGAAGATCTGCTTGAGCGACAATTTCAAGGACAGGAGTTTCGCCGGATCCACGATGACGTGAAATTGCTGCGGCTCGCCTCCCCAGATGTTCACTTCTACCACGCCGGGGACCGCCCGCAACTTCATCCCGATGTCCCACTCCAGCAGCGTCCGCAAGGCCATTGGACTATAGCCCGGTCCCTTGAGCGTAAACTGATAGACCTCTCCCAACCCGGTCGTCAGGGGGCCCATGATCGGGCGCCCGTATTCCGTCGGGATCCGTTCCACCGCGCGGGCCAGCCGCTCGGCCACCAGTTGTCTGGCCCGGTAGATGTCGGTGCTGTCGTCGAAGATCGCGGTTACCGCCGATAGGCCGTAGCGCGACACGGAGCGCAGTTCACGCAAGGCTGGCAGGCCATTCAACGAGGCTTCGATGGGGAAGGTTACGAACTCTTCGACTTCCACTGGTCCCAGGGCCGGGGCGCGGGTGAGCACCTGGACCTGGACCGGCGTCAGATCCGGCACGGCATCGATGGCGAGATGGGCGAATGACCAGAGCCCCGCCGCGACGACCATGACGATGGCCACGAGGGTGAAGAAGCGATATCGCAGCGAGAGGGTCAGTAAGCGGTCCATCGGCGCCTCATTCCCCGGTTCCGATATGTTCTTTCAGCAGGACGTTTTTCAGGTCGAAGACGCCCGCGACGACGACGCGATCCTGTTCGGTCAGACCGCTCCTGACTTCGATCCGGTCTCCGCCTTCCCGTCCGAGCTCGACCGGTACGAAGGCATAGGCGGAGTCCCGTTCGACGAAGACTCCCCGGATTTGTCCCACGGTGGTGACGGCGGATGCCGGGATCGCCGGCACCGGTGAGCCGGGCAGTGCCAGGGTCACATCGACATATTCCCGCGGTTTCAGCTGACCCTGCGCATTCGCGACTTCGAACCGGACATGAATGGTTCTGGTCGTTTCGTCGGCCATCGGCGCGATATAGGTGAGGGGCGCGGTCACTGCCTCCGCTCCTTTGGGTGCGATTGTGCCCCGATCACCTTCCTTGAATTTGCGGGCCTGCTCGATCGGCAGATTCGCAAAGACCCACACGCGGCTCGTATCGACGACCTCGAACAATTCCTCTCCCGGCGCGACGCCCTGGCCGCGCACGGCGTTCTGGGCCACGACGGTGCCGGCGATCGGGGAGGTCAGGGTATAGTGATGGCCTTCCTCATGCCCGCCGCGTTCGAGCCCGGCGAGTTCAGATTTCGACAGGCCCATGGCCAGGAGTTTTTCGCGGACGTGCTGATAGCGCGCCTTCGTTTCCAGGTAACGGCCCTTGTCTTCAATGAGCTTGCGTTCGGGAACGATGTCGTCGGCCCGCAGTTTCTCCGTCCGCCGGAAGCTGTTTTCGGCGACGTCGGCCTGGGCTTTCCCGATCAGGTATTCCTCCACCAGCTGATCCAACTGTAAGCTGCCGATGGCCGCGAGCGGTTGGCCGGGCTTGACGCGGTCCCCCAGCTGCACGTGGATGTGTTTGACTTGTCCGGCGATGCGCGAGGTAATTTTCGCCACCTGCTTCAGATCCAGCGCCACTTCGCCAGGCGCCGTGACGACCTCTGGGATCGGATGCCGTGCGACCGGTTCCGTTCGCAGGCGGTTACGAACCACCGGCGGTGGCTGGATCGCGCGAGGGCCGCTCGGGTCTGGCGGGCGCGCCGTCGCGGGAGGAGGGGCGGGCGGTTCCGTGCCGCGGTCGCCGCAGCTTGTGAGCAGCAGCGTGGCGGCAACGAGCATTGCAGTCGGTGTGAATGGTGGGGTCATCGGGAGGCTCCTGTTTGAGGCACGGTCAACGGGCGTGCGTTCATAGCGGGGCACCCAACGCTCGTTCCAGTCGGACGAGCGCGATGGAAAGGTCCGCGCGGACCTGAGCATATTCCAGCAGCGTCTGCCGGTACACGCGCTGGGCGTCCAGCACGTCCAGCAGACCGGCCGCGCCCTGGCGAAAGCTGGTCCGCGCGACGGTCAGCGTCTGTTCGGCTTGTTTCAAGAGGCCGGTCTCGAATACGACCAGTTGATCCTGCGCGGTGCGGACTTCCTGTGTATGTTGGGTCACGGCTTGTTCCAATTCGATGTGGGCCCGCAACTGTTCTGCATCCGCGCGGTATTTGGTCCCCAGCGCCGTCTCGATTTCTCCCTGACGCCGATACCAGAGCGGAAGCGGCACGCTCAGTCCTGCGGTCAGCGATTCGTCGCCTGCCTCTCGGTGATAGCTGCCCTGCACACTGACATTCGGCATGCGGGATTCCCGTTCATATCGCACGGTATGGTCGGCCTGTTCCGCGAGCTTGGCCGCGCGCCGCATGGTCGGATGCTGTTCGAAGGCTTTGGCCGTCAGCTGTTCGATATCCAGTTCGTGCCGGGGAGCTAGGAAGTCTCCTTGTATGGAGAACTGGTTGCCGAGCGATCCGGCCGTGAGTGTGTTGAGCCGTGCTTTGGCCACCAGTAGCGTGTTCTGTGTCCGGGCGACTTCTTTCCGCGCCTTTTGGACTTCGACGCCGGCTTTCATCGTATCGAAAGAAGTGGCTTCTCCGGCCGCGACCCTGGCTTTCACCGTGCGCAACACTTCTTCCACCAGGCTCACGTTCTGCGCGGAGAGGTCGGCGTCGCGCTGAGCGAAGAGCACCGAATAGAAGGCGATTTTGACATCGGCCGAGAGGGCCAGACGGGTTTCCTCTAATGCGGCTGATGCGCCGGCCGCGCCGGCGTTCGCCGCGTCCTGCCGTGCCTGCCGCTTGCCCGTCCATTCGAGCGGCTGTTCAACCGTGACGGTGCGTTCGGTGATTCTGGTGCCGGTGCTCGGGTCGCGAATCGCGCCGCGGCCCGCCGTGCCTGAAACGGATGGATTGGGGTAGGCTCCCGCCGTCAGCTGCTGGCCGTGGCTTTGTTTCACCAGTCCTTCCGCGCCGGCCATGGTCGGACTGTGTGCGAGTGCCGCCGCGAGGACTTCGTCCAATGAGTAGGCGGGGACGCCGGGTTCGGCGGCCAGTGATCTGTGTGCCGGCCCGGCCATGCCGCACAGGAGCACGATGCAAAAAACGATGCGAGGACTCATCGGAGCCTCCTCTGGTTCGGCGAGTGGTTTCGCGTGGCAGGATCACGGCCTGCCGCGTGCTACAACCGGTGGAACGATGACGAATGGTGAATCGCGAAAACTAGACGAACGGGGAAGGCGGTGCGCGGGACGGGATGTCGCGAGTGAAGAGCGCGAGCGACTGGGAACGGGGCTGATCGACATTCACCGTGTGCTTAGCGGTCAGCACCAGATGAGCGGGCGGCTCGACGAGGAACATCGCCGTCACCACCGGCTTGGGGAGACTTCGATCCGTCGAATCGCTGACGAAGGAGAAGCCCAGTTCGGCATAGTCCAAGGCGTGGGACCGGTGCGAGAAAACCGCGACCTGGTTTGTGGGCCGGATTTCTGCGGTAGCGGCTGTATTCCTGGGGCTCGTAAATTCGCCGTCCAGGTCCGGAGAGAAGACCGTATGCACGGTCCCGCCATGGATATGGCCTGCTTCCCCGTGGTGCTGGTCGGCTTCCGGATGGACGTGGAACAGGGGGACGGCCAGCATCCAGATCATGATCCAGGCCCGCAGCATGATGTGCGGCCATGCATGTTGGTTGGCGAACGTTCTCACGCAAACACTCCTGTGATAATTAAAACCTAACACATAGCATCTGAGGCGGCAAGGAACGGACGCTTCACGCGGGGAAATGGAAGAGGCCGTCAGTCGCGTTGCCTGTTCCGATGGCCTGCCGGTTCGGGATCGAGTCGTGAATAGATATAGATAGAAGGAGCGGGGCGTGGCTGGGCGAGCGGAAGGCTACTCTTTGACCGTGACGGTCATCGTGATCGGCTCCAGCGGATTGTCGGCGGCGTCGCGGGCGACGGCGACGATCTTGTCCAGGACTTCAATGCCGCGAAAAATCTCTCCGAACACGGTATAGCGCCGGTCGAGCCCGCTGTTATCTCCCACGCAAATAAAGAATTGCGAGCCGTTGTCGTTGAAGTCGCGCGTGCTGTTGCTTTCGCGCGGCATCTTCGCCATGGAGACGGCGCCGCGCTTGTGCGGGCGGTCGCTCGGCTCGGGCGTGAGAAAGTAGCCGGGGCCGCCGGTGCCGTGCGTCGTGCGGTCGGCGTTCTTACTGAAGGGATCGCCGCCTTGGATGAGAAAGCCGGGGACCACGCGGTGGAACGTCGTGCCGTCGAAGAAACCCATCTTGGCCAGATTGACGAAATTCTCAACGTGGCGGGGCGCATCGTCCGGATAAAAACGGATCTTCATCTCGCCGAACTTGGTGACGATCGTCGCGCGCGGATCCTTCTTTTGAAATTGCATGGTCATAGCTGTGCAATGTAGCAGGGGCGCTGGTTCGGCGGCAAGGCCTCAGGACAGTGCTGAGCGTCGAGTGTTGGGCGGATTCGGCTCAGGACTGAGCCCCCAGAACTCAGCACTGCTCCTGTGCGAGTCCCTTTTCCGGATCGATCCGGA
>OMJA01000269.1 GCA_900299245.1 Nitrospiraceae bacterium
ACCGCCTTCAGACAAGAGTGCTTGCTCACGTGCGTCGCCGATCGATTGGCCACACACGTGCTTGAACCGGAGACCCTCTCCGAAGAAGAATTGCGCGAGCACCCCGTGTTCGCCGATCTCAATCTCTACCCAAGCGATATTGACCAACTCTTGGCCGGCAAGGAGAAGGCATTGGCCATCGTCAATGCGATGAATCTATGAGCACACCCGCAGCCTTCGACATCGTGATCATCGGGGCCGGCCCCGCCGGACAAAAAGCGGCCATCCAGGGAGCGAAAGCGGGAAAGCGCGTGGCGCTCCTGGAGCGCGAACGCGGCATCGGCGGCAGCTGCGTCTACCGCGGCACCATCCCCAGCAAGACCCTGCGGGAAAGCGCTCTGCATCTGGATCGCCTACGCCGCGCCAGCGCAGCATTCGAATTCAGCCTGAAACCGGACGCGGAAATTTCGACGCTGCTGAGCCGTCTGGAAGAAGTCGTGCAGACCCATGACACGTACATGAGCAAGCAGTTGCGGCGAAACGGCATCTCGCTCTTCCACGGCCGCGCGCGCTTCCTCAACGACCGGACCGTCGAAATGCAGGCCGTGGACGGTGCCCGCCAGCAATTTACAGCCGAACATTTCGTCATCGCCACCGGCTCACGGCCGCGTAATCCCCAGGAGATCCCGGTCGATCACGAACACATTCTCGACAGCGATTCGCTCTTGTCGATGCTCTATCTGCCGCGCTCGCTGGCGATCATCGGCGGCGGAGTCATCGGATGCGAATACGCGTCGATCTTCGCCCTGCTCGGCGTCGAAGTCACGCTCATCGACCGTGCCAAGGCTCCGCTGCAATTTATGGATCAAGAGCTGGTGGCCCAGTTTGTCGCGAGCTTCGAACAGCACGGCGGGCACTATCTGGGCAAGCAGACAATTCAAAGCGTCCAGTGGGACGGCGCCACTAGCGTCGTGACCCTGCTCGGCGACGGACAGATCATCAAGAGCGAGAAACTACTCGTGGCGCTGGGGCGTCAGGCTAACATCGAAGATCTCAATCTAAACGCGGCCGGACTGGAAGTGAACGCGAAAGGCAGCCTGTCGGTCAATCAATTCTGCCAGACCGCCGTACCCCATATCTATGCCGTCGGCGACATGGTCGGCGCGCCGGCGCTCGCCTCAAAGGCCATGGAGCAGGGCCGCCGCGCCGTGCGCCACGCTCTCAACCTGCCGCTCGGTGATGCGGCGTCGACGATTCCCATCGGGGTGTACACGATTCCGGAAATGGCGAGCATCGGCCTGGACGAAAAAATGGCCGGCGAGCGCTATCGCAACCCGATCGTCGGGCGGGCGAAGTTTGAGGAAGTCGCCCGCGCCCAAATCTCCGGCGCCGGTCACGGGCTGCTCAAGATGATCGCCGATCCGCAGGGCGAGCGGCTACTCGGCATACAAGTGGTCGGAGATTCCGCCACGGAACTCATTCACTTGGGCCAGATGGCACTCCAGCAAGGCGCGCTGGTCGAATCCTTTATCGACAACGTCTTCAACTTCCCCACGTACGCCGAAGCCTACCGCGTCGCTGCGTTGGATATCCTCACCCAGATCTCCAAACGCCAGACCGCCGAGGCGGCCTAGGCCCGCCCTTTGACCCAACGCGGCTCTTTCGTATAGGCTGCTTCTGCCCGTCGACACTTCCGTCGATGCCGGACAGGAACAGCCCATGAATCGTTCGGACCGACGCCGCCAGGAAGCATTACAAGGTAAGACAGGCTCCGCCGACAGTTTTGCCGTTCACAATCTGCTCGATCAGGGGAAACGCCATCACCAGGCCGGCCAATTGGCCGAGGCCGAGCACAACTACCAGCTCGCCCTGAATATGGCGCCCGGCCATCCTGAAGCGCTGCATCTGTTGGGATTACTGGCCTATCGCGTCGGCAGCTACGAACAAGCCATTGAACTCATTACCCATGCGATCCAGGGCACGCCCAATTCTCCGCTCTACTGGTTCAACCTGGGCGTCGTCACGCAAAAGGCGGGAAAAGCCGAAGAGGCCATCCGCGCCTACGAGCGGGCCATCGCACTGAATGCCAAATATGTGGATGCCCTCATCAATCTCGGCAACGTCCTCAAAGATCTGCATCGTCTCGCCGAGGCCGTCGACACCTATCGGAAAGCCCTGACGCTCAACCCTGTGCATGCCGATACCCACAACAACCTCGGCGTCGCTCTCAAGGAACAAAACGCCATCCGGGAAGCCATCGCCGCCTATCGCGAAGCGATCCGGCTGAAACCGGCACACTTCGAAGCCTGGAATAATCTCGGCCTGGCCTTAATGGAAACGGGAGCGATCGATGAAGCGCTTGCTTCATTTCAGCAGGCCCTGACCATTGTGCCGAATTCCTCGAAGGCCCTGTACAACCTGGGCATCGCCGCGATGTGGAACGGCGACCACGCCGGCGCGATCGCCCGTTTCTCCCAGGTGGCGGCGGCCAAACACGATCATGGCAAACCGGTTCACGAGACCACGCTCTTCCGCTCGCGCCTCAAGCACGACGCCGAACAGACCCGTTTGCTGATCGAACTGGGCAGACTCGATGCCTCGTATCGAAGTTATGTCGATGCGCTGGAGCGATTGGAAATTACGCTGGCTGCGGCCTATCCCTCACGCAACCGGTGTCCCGTCGATCCGGCAACCCTCACGGGGATTGCGCCGTCCTTCAATCGGTTTCTCTATCGCGCTCCCTGCGAGCGCCTGGCCGACGGTGCGTTGAATCCGCAGCTCGATGTCCGGGCAATCGAAACCCGCTATCTGGGGAGCCGGCCGGAAGTCACGTTCATCGATCAGCTGCTCAAGCCTGAAGCTCTGACGGCACTACGTACCTTTTGCCTCGAATCCACGATTTGGAAGAAGGACTACGACAACGGCTACCTCGGGGCGTTTCTCGGCGACGGCTTCGCCACGCCGCTCCTGTTGCAAATCGCGGATGAACTGCGCCGCGCCTTTCCCGGCATCTTCAAAGACCATCGGCTCACTCAGGCCTGGGCCTTCAAACAGGACAGCGCCAGACGCGGCCTGTCACTCCATGCCGACGCCGCTGCCGTCAACGTCAATTTCTGGATTACACCCGACGAAGCGAATCTGGATCCGGAAAAGGGCGGGCTCGTGGTCTACGATAAAGAAGCGCCGGCGGATTGGAACTTCGCGGCCTATAACAGCGAACAGAACAAGCCGAAAATTCTCGACTGGCTCACCCGGGCCGGCGCCCAGACGATCCGGGTCCCCTATCGCGCCAACCGGGCGGTGGTCTTTAATTCAGATTTGTTTCACGAAACTGACGACGTGACCTTCCGCGACGAGTACCTCAGCCGGCGCATCAACATCACGCTGCTCTACGGCTACCGCCATCAGGCCTAGCCCCGCGACCCTCAACAGACTCCTCGCCGTCCTGTAGGGACGGGCTGTCGGTCATCGCTTCCGTCACAACCGTCTGGATACGCTGTTGCAGGCGCGTCGTCGCCAACCGCATCGCGATGCCGATCGCCGCAGCCAGGAACACGAAGACCGGAACCAGGATCCGGCCGACCTGCTCCAGACGTTCCGGCGGCGTACGCCCGACATCCTGCTGAAGCGGCCGCACAAAGGTAAGCCTGGCCCAGGCAATCGTGGAGCCCTTGTCCTGAATCGGCTCAATGACCGTAATACGCTCTTGCCCCGGCGCCGGCTCATCCCGGATCAGCACCTCCCGATTCTGCGCGCGGACGGCGGCCCAGTTCGCATCCTGGATCTGCTGCCCCACGTACCCCGCATTCGACGCGGCGAACACCCGATTGCCGTTATCGATCACCATCGCATCGGCAAGACCGCTGGTCCGCCAGGCTCCGGCCAGCGACTCTTGCACTCTGGCCACATCCACGACCAGCGCGACCGCGCTCATAGCCGCAAACGCCCGACTCACGGCGACCGCCTCCTGCTGCGCGGCCTGACTCGCCTGCGCATCACGTTGCTGGCCGTATTGCAGGTCAGACCGTTTGAACGTGTAGTAGAGCATGCCCCCGATCAGAGCTGTCGCCAGGAGACTGACAGTGAGTGCGCGAAGCATCGGTGAGAACCTCCTCTGCGGACGGAGCCGCTCGCTGCTGTTGAACGAGCGCGTCTGATGAGGCCTTACGGGCACAGAATATCAGGCGGCATCATTCGATGACGCGGCGCGCTGATAGGGCTCCAACTCGAGCTCTTTCACCACCTGCTGGAGTCGCGCCCATTCCTCAGGGCTGAGACTGACAAATTCCAAACCGAAACTGCCGTCTCGGCACCAGCGGGCCACGGCTTGAGTAATCTGAATCGGCGGTTGTTGGCGCGAGACATTGACCTGTAACCGCAGCGTCGTCCCGGGCTTCACATCCGCGTCGCTGAAAATCCGGCAGCCGCGAATCGACAGATCGCCGAGTTTGCCTTCACCGGAGATAATGTTGGCGGAACTGAAGGAACTACGAAACTGGACGGGGAAACGGGGATGTTGTCGATGTTCCACGGAGAATCCTCACGAGACGCAAAATTTTCTATCCCTTAATATTGCCAATGGGCCTGAGTTCCGCCACTTTTTTTGTAATTCCCGCACGATCGACCGACTCCACGACTTCGGAAATATTCTTGTAGGCGAATCCCGCCTCCTCCGCGAGCCCGGACATCGAGACCGCCTTCACGAGGATGCCCCGCTGTTTCATCTGCTGCTGAAGCTGCTCCCCCCGGATCGACTTCTTGGCCTGCGTGCGCGACATCGTGCGCCCGGATCCGTGCATAGTGGACCCGAACGTCTCATCCGTCGCCCGCGTCGTGCCCACGAGCAGATACGACCCGGTTTCCATCGAGCCGCCGCAAATCACCGGCTGGCCGACCGACTGATAGCAGGCCGGCAAGTCCTGGCTGCCGGGACCGAACGCCCGGGTCGCTCCTTTGCGATGCACCACCAACTCGCCTTCGGGATACCGTTCGACCTTGGCAATGTTGTGGGCCACGTCATAGACCAACTCCATGCCCATTTCCTCCGCCGACCGGCCGAAGACCGCGGCGAAGGCCTGGCGGATCTGATGCGTGATGACCTGGCGATTGGCGAACGCGGTGTTGGCGGCGCAGTTCATCGCCGAAAAATAGTCCTGCCCTTCTTCGGAGAGAAACGGCGCGCAGGCCAACTGCTGATCCTTCACCGCAATCCCGTGCCGCCGCATGGCCTTCTCGAACACCTTGAGATAGTCACCGGCCACCTGATGGCCGAATCCGCGCGACCCGCAATGCACCATGACGACAATCTGGTCCTGTCCGGTGATGCCGAACGCTGCTGCGGTCTCCGGGTCGAAAATCCGGTCGTTCGACACAACCTGCACTTCGAGATAGTGATTGCCGGAACCCAGCGTCCCCAGCTGGTTCATCCCCCGCTGCACCGCATGGTCGCTGACTTTGGACGGATCGGCGCCGGGCAGACACCCGCCCTGCTCAATCCGCTCCAGGTCGCGATGCCAGCCATAGCCCTGCTCGATGCACCACCGTGCTCCTTTGGTCATCACCCGATCGAACGACGGCCGGTCCATCGACACGAATCCGCTCGCCCCGACACCGGCGGGCACCCGGCGAAATAATTCCGTCATCAAGAGATCGAGTCTGGGCTGCACCTCCGCCAACGTAAGGTCCGTCCGGATCAGCCGCATTCCGCAGTTGACGTCGTACCCCACCCCGCCGGGAGAAATGATCCCCGACCGCACATCGAACGCGGCTACGCCTCCGATCGGAAACCCGTAGCCCCAATGGCCGTCCGGCATACAGAGCGCATAGCGGCGGATGCCGGGCAGACAGGCCACATTCGTGACCTGTTCGAATACGCCGGTATCCATGGCCTGGAGAATGGACTCGGTCCCGTAAATGCGGGCCGGCACCAGCATGCCGGGTTTCTGCGTGACGGGAATCTCCCAGATCTCGTCTGAGATCCGATTGACCTTCATCGCCGTGTGTAACTTCATGCTGAACCTGTGACCTGTACTCTTGCCGCCTGTCACCTGACACAGCCGCTGTCAGACGTCGAGCACCACTCTCACGCGCCACCGTCCGTTGTCCTGATGCAGACGATAGAGATGTTTCGTCACGCCCTTCACATCATTACGCAACTCTTGCGTGGCCCGATTGACCGGTTCGCCGGTCAGCGTCGCCGCGAGTCTCCACTCAGCGCCCGCTTGGGTCACCGAGATCGCAACGCGGCTGAACACGACACCTGCTGCGTCCTTCCAATAGACGATACCGGACAGCCAGTCGAACAACAGTTCAGCAAGATCGCTCCCCGCATGTTCCGCGCGGCGAGTCCAAATCGCGCCGACCGTCTCGGGATCGGCCATCGCTTCCATCACGGCCTGTGACGCGGCTTCAAACACCTCCTGAACGGTGTCCCCTTCGGCGTCGAACGCCAGATCTGCGAGAGCCACATCGTCGAGAAAGCGAAAGGAAGCCGGCATGGTAGCACGCTACAATGCCGTCGGACGGCGCGCGCGCTGAAAGATCGCCCGCACCTGCGCCATGCCGGAGAGCCGGTGAGCGAACGGGTTGGGCACTTTGCCTTTGAAGAACATCCTGACGCCCAGAGGAAGAATCCGGAGGAACCGCGAGACATCCCAGCCGACGACTTTGAGCGGCATGATCGCCTCATTCAACCGTCCCTGCTGTTCAATGATCGAGACGAATCCGGTGATATGGCGCGCACCGCCGGTCACAGCCAATCCCCGGTCGAGCGATGCCCGCCGCAGCCGGATGATCGCTTCCATCGGCTTCACGTCTTTCGGACAGACTTCCACGCAGTAATTGCACCGCGTGCAATCCCACATCC
>OMJA01000270.1 GCA_900299245.1 Nitrospiraceae bacterium
CCCGTCGTCCTCAACCACCAACACCGATGGTTTGCTATTTACCACAGTGACACCTGCTTAAGCATTTCTGCTCCACGGGAAATCCGTGTGCAGAAAGATCTCGCAAGGACGATGCCATTGCGGGCATCCATCAACTCAACTGAAATGGCTTACTTTATTAGGAAATTACAACCGAAGATTAGACTCAAACCCGTGAGCTGAAGAGAAATACCCCACCGGACGAACAGAAAACTGTTGCGTGTCGCCCCAGCAGAAACATCAACAACAATGGGGCGCTTGCGCCCCATTGCGATCTCCGCGTAAATTTTTCAGAGACCGGAGATCGCAGGCAGGCGGCTACCCGCTCTTGGGCAACAGAATTGTAAACGTCGTCCCTTTTCCCTCCCGGCTTTCTGCCGAGATGATCCCGTGATGCTCCTCGATGATGCCTTTGACGACCGTGAGCCCCAGCCCGGTTCCTTTGCCGAATTCTTTGGTCGTGAAGAACGGGTCAAAGACCTTCGCGATGACCTCCTGAGGAATCCCATGGCCCGTATCAGCCACGGTCAGCTGGACCATGGCGTCAACCGGCACCATCCCAATACGAAGCTCGCCGCCGTCCGGCATCGCATGAATCGCATTCATAATCAGATTGATGAGCACCTGGTTCATCTGATCGGCATCGGCTTGCACGTTAGGACAGGCCTCGTCCAGCTGCAGATCGACCTGCACCCGGTTTTTTGCCAGCCGCTCCTGAAACATCTCAACGCTGTTTTCGATGACATCCCGCAGGGCGAGCGGCCCGCGCTCCGGCGGCTTCCGTCGCGCAAACGCCAGGAGTTGATTCATCACGCGCGTGATCCGTTCCACCTGCGCGACGATCGTTTGCAGCCCCTTCTTCACTCCTTCATCGGTGACACGGTCCATGAGATATTCCGCGCGACCCAGAATGACATTCATCGGCGTCCCGATTTCATGAGCCATTCCGGACGCGACCGTCCCGAGTTCCGCGATTCGCTCCGTCTTGCGCAATCGGTCTTGCAGACGTTTCCGCTCGCTGATGTCGCGGAGCATCACCAGAATCGCCGGACCTTCCTCATCAGAAAAGCCGGCTGAACTGACCTCGACGTCCATCAACGCACCATCCAGCCGGATGATCCGCTCCTCAACCATCGGCGCCACCTGACTGCCGCCGAGCAACTGACCGGTCCGCTCCCGTATCGCCTCATGACAATCCTGATGAAAAAGCTCGAACGGGGACCGACCGAGGACTTCCTCAGCCTTTACCGCGCCGAACAGCTTGAGAGCCTGATCGTTCGCGAAAATCACACGGTCGACTCGAACCACCAGAATCCCGTAGGGCGACACCGCAATCAGCCGGCGGTACCGTTCTTCGCTCTGCCTGATGAGATGTTCGACCCGCTTGCGCGCGGTCACGTCCTGGGTGGTCCCGACCACCCGGGTCACCCGGAGCCCCTCTCCCGTCCCCTCAAAAAACGCCTGCGCCCGCACCACCATCCATCGCACTTCTCCGTCAGGATACTGCATCCGGCACTCTGCCGTGAACCGCGAGTCCGGCGCCTCGGGCCGGTGCGTTGACGTCATCAGCTCCTGCAGCACTTGCAGGTCATCAGGGTGCACACAGGCCATCATGACTCCGAGTGAAACACCGGTCCCGCAGCGGTAGATAGCCTGAGCACGGGCATCCAACTGGACCAGATCGGTCGTAACGTCATGCTCCCAGGCGCCGAGCTGTCCGGCTTCGAGCGCCAGTCGCGATCGTTCTTCAATCCCTCGCAGCTGCGCTTCAGCTCTCAACCGCTCCGTAATGTCCCGAAGAATGACCGTATAAAACGTCTTCCCTTCAACCACGATATGGGAAATGGCGGCTTCGACCGGAAACTCTTCACCGTTGGCACGGATCCCCATCACCTTCCCGAGCTGGCCCATCCTCCGGCTGGTCACCCGTGATCGACCGAATCCTTCCACATGCTGACGGTGGGCTTCCCGAAACCGGGCCGGCAGAAATCTATCGATCGATTGACCGATTGCCTCACGCGCCGGGCATTGAAACATCTGTTCGGCCGCCTCATTGAACAGCAATACCTGCAGCCGGTCATCGCACGTAATGATGGCATCCATGGCCGACTGGACAATCCCGTCCAGCCTGAGACTGCTCAGCAGCAATTCCCGGGTGGCTTGTGATTCACGATGAATCGCGCCGGTTGCACTGGCTTCAGCCAGTTCGCGCGCCGCCACGGCCGCTTCCCGTCCGGCCTCCGCCTGCGCCTGCGCCGCACGGGCACCGACGAGCTGGCTTCGCGCCTGCTTCTGCCGGACAACGATCCAGGTCACGCCCCACATAACCATCAGACCGAGCACGCGATTCATCAGCGCAACGGCCGGATGAATGTCGCGCGGGGAAAAGTACCCGCCCAAGGCCGTCAATAACGTGACCACGGCAGCAAAGTTGTAAGAATCACGATCTCGCGGAGATTGCAGGGTGAGCACCAGCGGAATGAAATATAACAGCCAGTCGGCCCATCCCAGCGGCGTCAGGAGGTCGAGGATGAAGACAAACACGGTGAGCAGGAAAACTGCCCCGGCTCGCAGGCGAGTGGATGTTTCGAGTGGCGGGCTCACGAGGGCCTTGGACCGGCGTGCATGGTGACTGACAGTTTACTCGTGCGCCTTGGCTTCTTCAATCTCGCCAAGCTTGCGGTAGAGCGTCTTCCGGTCAATGCCCAAGGCCTGCGCGGCTTGGTACTTATTCCCTCCGGTCTTGTCCAGAATCTTCTTGATGTACTCTTGCTCGATCTCATGCAACGGCAGCATCTTTTCCGCAGCCTCGTCGAGCACCCGCCGGTCTCCCCTGGCTCCCTGCACCGCCGGCGGCAGATCGTCAGGAGCGATCTTCTCCCCTCGATTGAGAGTCACCGCCCGCTCGACCACATTTTCCAACTCTCGCACGTTGCCCGGCCAGCTGTAGTCCATCAGCATCGCCAGTGCCGGCTCACTCACACCTTTTACTTCTTTATTCCTGGCCGCCGCACATTTCTTCAGAAATGCTTCGACAAGGATGGGAATATCCTCCCGACGATCCCGCAGCGGCGGCAACACTACTTCGATCACGTTGAGCCGATAGAACAGATCGTCCCGAAACCGTTTGGCCTTGACCTCTTCCGCAAGATGCAAATTGGTGGCGGCGATAATCCGCACGTCCACGGCGATCGGCTTATTGGCGCCGACCCGGCGGATTTCTTTTTCCTGGATGGCTCGCAGGAGTTTCGCCTGGAGCATGATCGGCAACTCGCTGATCTCATCGAGAAAGAGCGTGCCCTTTTGCGCCTCTTCGAACAATCCGCGCTTGTCCGTCTTCGCATCCGTAAAGGCTCCCCGCATATGGCCGAAAAGCTCGCTCTCCAACAATTGCTCGGGAATCGCCGCGCAGTTCACCGGAACGAACGGGGCCTCCTTCCGATCGCTGTTGTAATGAATCGCTTTCGCGACCAACTCTTTTCCGGTTCCGCTCTCGCCGGTGATCAACACGTTGGTGGGACTATCCGCGACGCGGCGGATCAGATCGAACACCGCCTGAATCGCTTTGCTCTTTCCGAGAATGTGATGAAAACTGTATTCTTTGTGAACTTCTTTCCGGAGCCGGCTCACTTCCCGTCGCAGTGAGGATTCACGAACAGCGCGCTCCACGACACGAACGATTTCCTCCGTCTTAACCGGCTTCGTCAGATAATCGCTCGCCCCCCGCTTCATCGCTTCAACCGCGGTTTCCACCGAGCCGAAAGCGGTCATGAGAATCACCGCGATATCCGGATAGAGCCGTTTGATCTCATTCAGCAATTCCGTCCCCAACATACCCTTCATTCGCAAATCGGTCAGCACGACGGCAAAATCCTGCTCGGCCAGGAGCTTCAGTGCCTCCTGCCCGCTCCCCGCCGTCGAAATCTGGTGGCCGCGATCCTTGAGCACGTCAAAGACCAGCTCTCGCATCTCGGCATCGTCATCTACGACCAGTACCGCGCCCCATTCCTCCGTCATGCGCGACTCCTCCTCATCAGCCCTGCAAGGACAGCTTACATTACTGCGGCTGTCCATCTGCCCATGGGCAGATTGCCCCTAAAAGCCACAGCCGAACACGCTCATTGCGGCTAAATGCCCCAAAGAGGATCTCCTAACACAGAAATTCTAAGGCTCTCCAGCTTTTAAGCAAAGGAAGGGCCACGGGGCGATTCTCAACGGATGTGTGATTGAAGAGGAGGAAGATCGAGAAACTGACCAACCGGCAGCTTGTGAAGCTACAAGCAAGCCATGCGGAGAACGAGCGGGACGGAATTGGTGGAGGGCAGGGGAGTTGAACCCCCGACCCCTACGTTGCGAACGTAGTGCTCTCCCAACTGAGCTAGCCCCCCACCCGGCGGAACTGAAGATGCGAGCCGTGAATCCCGCAGGGTTTGTTGCGCATCAGCGCGCACACTGGATGCTGCGGTAGAAGAACGGGGAGGAAGTGCGGCTCGCATCCTCTCGCAGGCGGATTATACACAACCGGCTCGTGAGTCTCCAGAGGAACTTCACGGACGGAAGGTCATTCCGGAAAAAATCTACGAGGGTCCGATGACCGCTTCCCCGACGGGTTTCCCCTGCTCAACGAATACCCGGCGCCCGTCTACGCGCAGCCGCCCTTCGGCAAAGAGCTGCACAGCTCTGGGATAGAGCTTGTGCTCCTGCACGAGAATCCTGGCCGCCAGCGTTTCCGGCGAGTCATTGTCCAAAATCGGGATGGCCGCCTGCAGAATAATCGGCCCTTCATCGACCCCTTCGGTGACAAAATGAACGGTGCAGCCGGCCAGCTTACAGCCCCACTCAATCGCTTTCTTCTGGACATCCAACCCCGGAAACGACGGCAGAAGCGACGGATGGATGTTCATCATCCGATTGGCATACGCGTTCACCAGCACCGCCGTCACGATTTTCATATAGCCGGCCAGCAACACCAGCTCCACATCGTGCTGCTGCAAGATGGCCAGGAGCGCCCGGTCATAGGCCTCCCGGCTGTCCGGCTGCCCGGCAAACGGCTTGGGGTCGACAAAGAGGTCCTTGAGCCCGTGTTTCCTGGCCCGTTCCAACGCGGCGGCATCTTTTTTATTACTGATGACGGCGACGATACTCGCCTGCACCTGCGAGGCTTCAATGCCATCGATGATGGCCTGCAGATTGGATCCGCGGCCCGAGGCGAGGACAGCCACTCGAAGAGGAGCCGTTCGCTTACCCGACATACTCCACCTGCGGATCTGTCGCCGTACCGGCAATCATTTCCCCGATCACGAAACCTTGCTCACCCAAGGCCTTCGCCTGCGCAATGACCGCGTCAGCCGAGGCTGCCGGCACCACGAGGATCAATCCGATGCCCATATTGAAGACGCGATACATCTCGTCCCGCTCGACGGCTCCCAGCCGGCTGATCAGCGAGCAGATCGGCGGCACGGCCCAACGATCCCGATAGATTCGCGCCCGGACGCCGGACGGGAACACGCGCGGAAGATTTTCGGTAATCCCCCCGCCCGTAATGTGCGCAATGCCTTTGATGGGATGTGCCTGAATGAGCGCCAATATCTGCTTGGCATAAATTCTGGTCGGCACCAGCAGAGCCTCGCCGATAGTGGTCGTAAGTTCCGGCACACGGCTGGTCACGGTCAGCTTGGCCTGCTCAAGCAGCACCCGCCGCGCCAGCGAATAGCCGTTGCTATGCAAGCCGGATGACGCCAGCCCGATGATGACATCACCCGGCACGATCGACTTGCCATCAATGATCTTCGGGCGGTCCACGACGCCCACGGCGAACCCCGCGAGGTCGTACTCCCCGTCGCCGTACATGGATGGCATCTCGGCCGTTTCGCCGCCGATGAGCGCGCACCCGGCCTGGCGGCAGCCTTCGGCGATGCCCTTGAGCACTTCCTGCGCTTTGGGAACCGATAACTTTCCCGTGGCGAAATAGTCGAGGAAGAACAGCGGCTCGGCTCCGCTGACCGCGATGTCGTTCACGCACATCGCCACCAGATCGATCCCGATCGTGTCATGACGATCCATGAGAAACGCCACTCGCAGCTTGGTACCGACCCCGTCGGTGCCGGAGACCAGGACCGGATCCTCATACTTCTTGGCCTGAAGACGGAACAAGCCTCCGAATCCGCCGAGGTCGGTCAGTACTTCCGGGCGAAAGGTCGATCGAACGAGCGGCTTGATGCGGTCGACAAACTCGTCGCCCGCATCGATATCCACCCCTGAATCGCGATAGGTCGTCATAAGAGGGACGCATCTTATACGGAGCGTCTCTCGAGGGTCAACGCACTAATTGCAGAACCCGCTCGCGCCCGCGTGAGCCAAGACAGCGGCAGCGAATTCCACTATACTGCCGGCGGCGATTCTCTCCGTCAGACAAAAGGGGGCGCACTGTGCGACGATTGACTCCATGGCTGGGACTGTTCTTCCTGTCGTTCACCGCCTGCGCCGAGTTTGCGCAATCACTTCAACTCTTGGGACTCCCGGCGCCGGCCGGCCTCACCCAGGACCAGATCGCCGCAGGACTCAAAGAAGCACTTCGCATCGGAACGGGGCACGCGACCGCCCTCACGGGAAAGCCGGACGGATATTACCGGAACCCGTCAATTAGGATTCCAATGCCTGAACAGCTGCAGGCATTTGAAAAGGGCCTGCGCGTGTTCGGCTTCGGCCCGCAGGTCGATGAGTTCGTCTTGAGCATGAACCGCGCCGCGGAACGCGCCGCGCCGCAGGCCGCAGAGATCTTTGTCGGAGCGATCGCGCATATGACGTTTGCCGACGCGCAACAGATTCTGTCAGGGCCCGACACCGCCGCCACTGCCTATTTCAAAGCCAAAACCTCCGCCCAGCTCACGGCCGCCTTTCGCCCCCATGTCGAGCAAGCCATGAACCAGGTCGGCGTCACGCGCCAATACAAAGAGCTGGCCCAGCGGTTTCGAACCATCCCGCTCGCCAAGCCCGAGCTTGTAGACCTGGATCAATATGTCGTGGGGAAAGGGCTTGAGGGGCTGTTTCTCATGCTCGGACAGGAAGAGCAGGCGATCAGGAAGAATCCCGCCGCCCGCGTGACGGACATTCTCAAGCAGGTCTTCGGAAAGCCGTCCTAAATAACCACCCGCACCGGAAATCGACCAGTTCGGACTTTTCAGCATCCTGCTTACACTTCCGGACGCATCTCCACTTCGAGCAGTTTGATTTTGCGATGCAGATGGCTCCGTTCGATCTGGAGATCTTCGGCGGTCCGCGAAATATTCCAATGATGCTCCCGCAGCTTCCGGCCGATATAGTCTTTCTCGAACGCATTCCTGGCATCGCGCAGCGACTCATAGGATTTCGTAAGCAACGGACTGCTCGCCTGGGCGCTCACCGCCGGAGTCTGGCTGCTTCCTCGCCCCTGCAGGGACATCGCCGCCTGCGGCGCATCGATCACCGCTCCCGGCACCATGATCATCAACCGCTCGATGAGATTCCGCAATTCGCGGATATTGCCGGGCCATTCATACTGTTGGAACACCGCCATCGCCTCGGGCGTCACGTCCTTGATGCGTAGGCCCTGCTCCTCGGCATGGATCTTCATGAAATGCCGGACCAGCGCGGGAATATCCTCGCGGCGCTCCCGTAACGGCGGCACAATGATCGGCACGACATTCAACCGGTAATACAGGTCTTCGCGGAACGTGCCCTTGGCAATTTCCTTTTCCAGATCTTTGTTCGACGCCGCCAGCACCCGCACATCCACCTTCATCAACTTGGCGCCGCCGACTCGCGTGAACTGCTGTTCCTGAAGCGCCCGCAGCACCTTGGCCTGCGTGGCCAGACTCATGTCCGCGATTTCATCCAGAAACAGCGTCCCCCCGTCGGCCTGCTCAAACTGGCCCCGCTTCATCGAAGTCGCGCCGGTAAACGACCCTTTTTCATGGCCGAACAATTCGCTCTCGATCAACGTTTCGGGAATCGCCGCGCAGTTGACCGCCACGAACGGATGGTCGGCCCTGGCTGAGTGGTTATGAATCGCGCGCGCCACCAGTTCTTTTCCCGTCCCGTTCTCGCCACCGATCAGAACCCGGCTGTTGGTCGGGCCGGCCGTCTCGATCAGCTGCCGCAACTGTTGCATAGCCGGCGATTGTCCCACCAGCTCGAACTTCCGCTGCACCTTCGTTTTGAGCGTCCGGTTCTCCTGCTCCAGCCGGTATTGATCCAGCGCGTGCTTCACGCGCAACGTGACATTCTCCAGAGACAACGGCTTCTCGATATAGTCATAGGCGCCCAACTTGATCGCCCGGACCGCCGTTTCGATCGAACCATGCCCCGACATCATCATGACCTGAGCCGTCGGCACGAATTCTTTCACCCGCTTCAACGTTTCCAGGCCGTCCAGCTCAGGCATCCAGATGTCCAGAATCATGAGATCCGGCGGATCCGTCGTATAGATCTTCAATGCCTCGATCCCGCTGCTGGCCACGGACACGTCATACCCCTCGTCTTCAAGAATGCTCCGCAAGGACGTCAAAATGGCGGCTTCATCGTCGACGATTAAAATCGATGCTGACATAATTCCTCACTCACTAGGACAAGCCGACCGGCGCAGACCGACACGACGCATGGCGCTTCCGGCTTGCCGCCTGTTACCTGTTTCCTGTCACCGCTTCTTACACCGGCAGATCGAACGTAAACACCGCACCCTTCGGATGATTGTTCGAGGCCTGAATCTGGCCGTCATGGTCGGTAATAATCCGGCGCACGATCGCCAGTCCCAGCCCCGTCCCGGTTTTTTTCCTCGTAAAGTATGGCACAAACAGCTTCTCTTGATCTTCCGGCGTAATCCCAACGCCTTCATCGGCCACGCTCACGATCGCCCGCTTGCGCTTAGTGTCGTACTTCGTGCTGACCCACACCCGCCCCGTGTGATTCATCGCCTGAATGGCATTGTCGAACAAATTCACGCAGACCCGCTTTAACTGCTCGCGATCGAAGTTGAGCTCCGGAAGTTCTTTGTCTAACGCCACGCAGAACTCGATATCTTTGTGCGCCGACCGGTACAGCGTCAGCACCTCCTCAATCACGCCGTTCAACGACTGCCGGGCCATCTGCGGCGCAGGCAGTCGGGCAAACTTCGAGAACTCGTCGACCATATGCTTGAGACTGCCCACCTCCGTCACGATCACATTGGTGGCTTCGTCGAAAATCTTCTCAAAGTCCGGGGACTTCTCGAAAAACTTCTTGCGCAGGCGCTGGGCGGACAGCTGGATCGGCGTCAGCGGATTCTTGATCTCGTGCGCCACGCGGCGGGCTACTTCCTGCCAAGCCGCCACCTTCTGCGCCTTGATCAGCTCCGTCAGATCGTCAAAAATCAGCACATAGCCCAGGTCCTTGTTCGCTTCATCTCGCATGCGCGACCCGTTCAGCCTGATCTTCACGGGCTTGCCCTGCACATCCACCTGACCTTCGAGCGACCAGTCATCCCTCGCGTCGGCCTGCATCCGGTCGTAGACCGCTTGAAACACGTCGAGACCGAACTCTTTAAAGACGTCGTTCGCCGGACGGTCCCGAATCCGGTCGGCGGACA
>OMJA01000271.1 GCA_900299245.1 Nitrospiraceae bacterium
CCGATCGTCGAAGAAGCCCTCCGCTCTAGTTAAAGATTCTCTCGTTACGGGACCAACGTCACCGGAAACTAGACCACACAATAAATTGTCCTTTGCACATCTAAAACAACGCACTTCTAAATAGAAACCCTACGTGTTCCCGGCGTGTTCCTTTTTCGACAAAAAACGACTAAAACGACCTCATTTCCCCTGAATAAAACTGAACAGAAAAACATGACAAACACCGCTCCAGGAGAGGCGTTTTGCAATTCTAACAGGGGGTTACGCGGGAGGACCGAACAAGATTAGAAGGCTGATGCTCTATCCAACTGAGCTACGGGCGAAAACACCGGATGTGTTTATCCCGTCGCCAATACGTATACGGCTCCGGGTCGAAGGGACGCGATTTGGTCGGGGCGAGAGGATTTGAACCTCCGACATCCTGCTCCCAAAGCAGGCGCGCTACCGGGCTGCGCTACGCCCCGACGATGTTCTTAGACTGCCGCGCACGAAGCAGTTCCTTGGCCTGCAGAAACGCCTTCGCGCGATGACTGATGCGATTCTTCCGATCCGCAGAGATCTCAGCCAACGTCGCATGCAATTCCGGCACATAGAAAACGGGATCATATCCAAAGCCACCGGCCCCGACCGGAGACTCGGTAATACAGCCTTCCAACACGCCGCGCGCCACCTGAACCGGCTCACCGGGAACCGCGATGGCAGCGACCGTAATAAACCGTGCCGTGCGCAGTTCCCGAGGAACTCCGGAAAGCTCCCGAATCAGCTTGTTGCAATTATCTTCGTACGTGGCCTCTTCGCCCGCATAGCGGGCGGCATACACACCGGGGCGTCCGCCCAGCGCATCAACTTCCAATCCGGTATCGTCTGCCACGGCGGTAAGACCGGTCGCCCGTGAAATTTCGGTTGCTTTCTTAATGGCGTTGGCTTCGCAGGTCAATCCGTCTTCTTCGACTTCCGGAGCCTCGGGAAAATCGGCCAACGTGCGGATCCGGATGCCCAGATCACCGAGCAACGCCATGAGTTCCTCGCCTTTATGGCGATTTCTGGTGGCCAACACCAACTCGACAATCACAGAAACCCCGTCAATCCAATGATCCGATGAGTTCCTTTTGAATGGCGGTCAAGCGTTGAATCGCCTGCCAGCCCAGATTCAAAAACTCATCCATATCCTGCTTGGCAAACGGAGTCTTTTCAGCCGTTCCCTGAACCTCGACATACCGACCCCGCCCTGTCATCACCAGATTCATATCCACTTCGGCCATCGAGTCTTCGGTATACGCCAGATCCACCATGACCTCTCCGCCGACTTTTCCCACGCTGATGGCGGCCAGATAGTCCGTCAAAGGCAATCGTTTGATTAAATCCTTCTTCCTTAAGACTGAAAAGGCATCGGCCAGCGCAATGAAGGCCCCGGTAATCGAGGCAGTTCTGGTCCCCCCATCGGCTTGAATCACATCGCAGTCGATCCAGATACTGCGCTCGCCCATCTGGGTCATATCGGTCACGGACCGCAAGGCCCGACCGACCAATCGTTGGATCTCCAGCGTCCGTCCCCCCTGCTTTCCTTTGACGGCTTCTCGGGAGGTCCGCTCATGAGTCGCGCGCGGAAGCATGGAATATTCAGCGGTTACCCATCCGCTCCCTTTTCCTTTGAGAAACGGCGGAACTTTTTCCTCGATCGATGCCGTACAAATAACCTTGGTATCCCCCATCTCGATGAGGACGGACCCTTCGGCATGTTTGGTAAAATTTCTGGTGACTTTGACCGGCCGATGCTGGTCCTTCCGTCGCCCGTCAAATCGCACTAATCCGGCTACCGAGCTCATCGCATCTTCCCCTTTTACTCGCTTAAAGTGAAGGTGGAATTATAGTGGAGCAGTCTACAAAGCGCAAACCGCACTCAGCTATTCCCTTCGCCGACTTCTGGGGTTGCTCCATTGCACCAAATCCATCTGATTGTACGAAATACGACCATGACCCGAACATATTCTGTACACTCACCCGAATCGCTGACCAACTCCGCCTCCTCCTCTCCTCCTCTCCAAGAGAAGAGACCGCCCCACGCTTCGAATCAACTCTCTGGGCGAGGGGTTTCCCCTTCGCCTCGTAAAACACATTCACAACCACAACAACTCTGACATCACTGTTTAAATGGCATAGAAGGTGCACAACCTCGGGCAGTTCCGACGGTTCTCAAGTGTCGAGAAAACATGCCGATAATGACCCTGCACAGCATTTCCAACTCAATCGCCAGGCCGCAGCAACTCCATGTCTAATATCTCTGCTCAGGATTCACAGCAAGCGCTTCTCGAAAACCGGAATATTCTGGTTGTCGACGACGAAGAACCTATCCGTCGTCTACTCGGGTATATGCTCCAAACACACGGCTACACCGTCACACTCGCAGCCGACGCTCGGGAAGCCAGACAGCGCATGGATGAGCAGCCCTATGCCCTGATGCTCTGCGACGTCAATATGCCCGGTGAATCCGGCATGGATCTCGTGCGCAACCTGCTCGCCGACCACCCCCACACCGCCGCGATCATGGTCACCGGATTGGACAGCTCCGTGCTGGCCAATGCCGCTCTCGACATGGGCGCTTTCGGCTACATCATCAAGCCGTTTGAATCGAACGAAGTTCTCATCGACGTGGCGAATGCCTTGCGCCGGCGCCGCCTGGAGATGGAAAACCGCTTCCATCGCGACAATCTTGAAGATATCGTCCGGACCAGAACGATGGCCTTGCAGCTGGCCCTGGAATGGCTGGAGCGCAGCGAGAAAGAGCTTCGCCTCTCACGGGAAGAAACGATCGAACGGTTGGCCATCGCCGCGGAATTTCGCGATAGTTCAACCGCTCAGCACATTCAGCGGATGAGCCACTACTGTGACCTGCTCGCCCGTAAATTAGGCTTGTCGCCGGAACGGTGCGATCTGATCAAGACGGCCAGTCCGATGCATGACATCGGGAAAATCGGCACCCCCGATCATGTGCTGCTCAAACCGGGGAAATTTACGGCTGCTGAGTTCGACGTCATTTCGCAGCACGCGGAGATCGGCTACAAGATTCTCTCCGGATCGGACTCGGAACTGCTCAAGGTGGCCGCCATCATCGCCTGGACGCATCACGAGCGCTACGACGGGACCGGCTATCCCCGAAAACTGAAGGGCGAGGACATTCCCATCGAAGGCCGGATCGCCTCCATCGCCGACAACTTCGATGCGCTGACCACGGCCCGGGTCTACAAACCGGCCTTCGACTTCGAACACGCCCGTGACTTGATGATCAAAGAGCGCGGCAAACACTTCGACCCCGAGCTGCTCGACCTGTTTCTGTCCGCCCCCGAAGACCTCCGCCGCATTCACGAGCAATACGCCGATTCCTCGCGGCAGAACTCAACCGCCGCCTAGCGCATTCTTCGCAATTCGTTGACCGTATTTCTTCCCACCGATATACTTTTTTTCATTCAACATCGCGAACGGACTCTCGACGAACCATCCGACAGATGCACTGCATGAAAGGGTCGCCGTCCATGGCAAAGAAAACCACTGCGCTCCGCACACGTCCTGCGAGCAGGAACTGGATCGCCTATCTCTGCGAAGCCCTGGTCACCTCCGGTGTCATGCCGACCTGGGAAGCCGCCACCTACCTCACGGAAAACCTGTTCGGCGAAAAACCGAATCCCCGACTGTTAAGCCCGACGAACGCCTATGAAGTGACCGCGCAATTTCTCCACCGGCTCTACCGTCCCATCGCCGAGGCCGCCATGCGGGACAGCCATCTTCCGTCCACCGATCGAGTGCATGTCTTCACCGACATCAGTCTGACAGGAAACTCGGCCGTCCTGGTCGTCTATCTGCCCGAGGCCGACCAGACTCAACAGCTCTTGCTGCTCGATCCCGCCAAAGCCTGGAATCTCGTCTTTACCGACGCGGATTCGTTTAACGCCTGGGCCGAATCACGCTACCGTTCCATATTCCACGCGCTCCAACGCACCCGCATCACTGCACAAAGCGCCGAACTCGAGACGGTGGTCTAGCCCCAGACACGGCTCGATAGCCTCGCCACAACACCCACAACGCCGGGATTCCAAGCGCGGGAATCGACAATCCCTCAGGCTGGCTCGTAGTTGAGATTCGGGGACAGCCAGCGTTCGACCGTCCGCAGGTCCATCCCTTTTCGCCGGGCGTATTCCTCAACCTGATCCTTTCCGATCTTTCCCACCGCAAAATAGGTTGCCTTTGGATGGGCAAAATAGAAGCCGCTGACCGCCGCAGCCGGCAGCATGGCAAAACTCTCGGTCAGGGTGATGGAGGCCTGTTGTTCGGCCTGCAGGAGATCGAACAGAAGCCGCTTCTCGGTATGATCCGGACAGGCCGGATAGCCCGGGGCAGGACGGATGCCGCGATACTTTTCCCGAATCAGATCTTCGTTCGACAGCGTCTCCTGCTTTCCATAGCCCCATGCTTCGCGGACACGCTTATGAAGAAACTCCGCAAACGCCTCCGCCAGCCGGTCAGCCAGCGCTTTCGCCATAATTGAATTGTAATCGTCATGATCCTTGTCAAATCGCCGGCACAACTCATCCAAGCCGATCCCTGCCGTCACCGCAAACGCCCCGAGATAATCCGTCCGGCCTGAATCGCGCGGCGCTACATAATCAGCCAACGCAAGATTCGGTTGACCGTGAGGCTTCTCCGATTGCTGCCTGAGCGTGTGAATGGTGGCGGCCTTCTGCTGGCGCCCCGCGTCGCGATAGAGCTCGATGTCATCTCCCGCACCGGCGGCGGCAAAGAATCCGTACACTCCCTTGGCGGTCAGCAGATCCTTTTGGACGATCTCATCCAATAGCCGGCGCGCGTCGTCATAGAGTTCTTTCGCTTTCGATCCCACCGTCGCATCATCAAATATTGCGGGATAGCGCCCCCTTAACTCCCAGGTATGAAAGAACGGCGACCAATCAATGAACGGCACCAGTTCGCTCAACGGTTGTTTGGCAATCGTCCGCACTCCTAGAAAGGAGGGCACGGGAATGTCCAGCGTTGCCCAGTCGGTCACGAGGCCATTGGCACGTGCCTTCGCGATCGGCAACACCGGCTTAGCGCCGCGATCGTGATGCGCCTGCCTCATCCGCTCATAATCATCCCTCACCTGCTGCACGAATCCCGGTTTCTGGGACGGACTGATCAGGTTTCCCACGACCCCGACGGCCCGCGAGGCATCCAGCACATGGACGACCGATGGGGCATAGGACGGCGCGATCTTGACCGCCGTGTGAGCTTTGCTGGTCGTCGCTCCGCCGATGAGCAACGGCACGGTAAATCCTTCGCGAGTCATTTCCCTGGCGACATGTACCATTTCATCCAGCGAAGGCGTAATCAGACCGCTCAATCCAATCACATCGACCTTGAGCTCCTTCGCGGCCGCCAGGATTTTCTCGCAGGGCACCATCACGCCGAGATCGATCACTTCATAGTTATTGCAACCCAGCACCACCCCGACGATGTTCTTGCCGATGTCGTGTACGTCGCCCTTCACGGTCGCAAGCAGCACTTTCCCTTGCGTCTGATAGCCGCCCGCACGCTTTTTCTCTTCTTCCATGAACGGCATGAGATAGGCGACGGACTTTTTCATGACGCGGGCGCTCTTCACCACCTGCGGCAGAAACATCTTGCCGGATCCGAAGAGATCACCGACGACATTCATCCCGGCCATCAGCGGACCTTCGATCACGGACAGGGGCTTCGCATATTTCTGCCGCGCTTCTTCCGTGTCCTGATCGATGTAGTCGGTAATGCCTTTGACCAGGGCATGGGAGAGCCGCTCTTCGACCGTTCCCTTGCGCCACTCGTCGTCTTTCGCAACCGCCTTCCCCTTCTGTTTGACGGTCTCGGCGAAACTGACCAGCCGCTCTGTCGCGTCAGGACGCCGGTTCAGCAGCACGTCTTCAACCAATTCCAGCAGGTCCTTGGGAATTTCTTCGTACACCGCCAACTGACCGGCGTTGACGATGCCCATATCGAGACCGGCCTTGATCGCGTGATAGAGAAACGCGGCGTGCATGGCTTCACGGACCACGTTGTTCCCGCGGAACGAAAACGAGATATTGCTGATGCCGCCGCTCACCTTGGCGCCGGGCAGATGCTGTTTAATCCACCGGGTCGCCTCGATGAAATCGACCGCGTAATTATTGTGCTCCTCCATCCCGGTCGCGACGGTCAGGATATTCGGATCGAAGATAATGTCGGTCGCAGGGAATCCGACCCGTTCAGTCAGAATCTGGTACGAGCGCGCACAAATCTCTTTCTTCCGTTCCAACGTGTCGGCCTGCCCCCGCTCGTCGAAGGCCATGACGACCACGGCGGCGCCGTACCGATGGATCAGCTTCGCCTGTTCGACGAACTTCTGCTCGCCTTCTTTGAGGCTGATGCTGTTGACGATGGCCTTCCCCTGGATATTTTTCAGACCGGTCTCCAGCACCTCCCACTTGGAGCTGTCGACCATGATCGGCACCTTGCAGATATCCGGCTCCGAAGCGATGAGACGGAGAAACTTCTCCATCGCCGCTCTGGAATCGAGCATGCCTTCGTCCATGTTGACGTCGATAATCTGGGCCCCGCCTTCAACCTGTTGCCGCGCAACGGACAGCGCCGCTTCGTAGTCGCCGGCCAGAATCAGTTTCGAAAAAGCCGGCGAGCCGGTGACGTTGGTCCGTTCGCCGACGTTAACGAAGTTCGAATCGGGGCGAAGCGTGACCGCTTCAAGCCCGCTCAACCGTGTATACGGCTCCACCGCCGGAACAGGCCTGGGCTTCAGTCCGCGCACCGCCTCCGCGATCTTCCTGATGTGGTCGGGAGTGGTTCCGCAACAGCCGCCCACGATATTGAGCCAGCCGTTCTGCGCCCATTCCCGCAACTGCGGCGCCAGCGTGTCCGGCGTCTCGGGAAATCCCGTCGGCAACAGCGGATTCGGCAGACCGGCGTTGGGATGCGAGCTGATATAGATCGGGGCAATCTGCGACAACTCTTCGATCAAGGGACGCATTTCTTTCGGCCCCAGCGCGCAGTTCATTCCGACGCTCAGGAGCGGCACATGCGAGATCGAATTCCAGAACGCTTCAACAGTCTGACCCGTCACGCCGCGATTGCTGCCGGCTTGAATGAAGGTCACCGACGCCATGACAGGCACCCGGCGTCCGCCCTGATCAAAAACCTGTTGGATTGCGAAAAAAGCCGCCTTCGCATTCAGAGTGTCGAAAATCGTTTCGACGAGCAGGAGGTCGGCTCCTCCATCAAGCAGGCCGCGAACCTGGTCGCTATACGCCGCCACCAGCTCTTCGTAGGTTGTTCCCCGCGCGGCCGAATTATTGACGTCTGTTGAAATCGACGAGGTCTTCGTCGTCGGGCCGATCGCCCCGGCCACAAAGCATTGCCGGCCTGGCTGAGCAGCCTGCACCTTGAGAACCGCCCGCTTGGCACATTCGGCCCCGGCCTTGGACAGTTCGTAACCCAGCGTCTCCATCTGATAGTCCGCCAGGGAAATCGCCTGGGAATTGAACGTGTTTGTTTCGACGATATCGGCTCCGGCTTCAAGATATTGCCGATGGATGTCTTCGATAACGGCCGGTTGCGTGATATTCAACAGATCATTGTGGCCCTTGAGGTCCTTCGCCCAATCCTTAAAACGCTCGCCGCGGAAGGCCGCCTCATCCAGTTTCCGCTGCTGGATCATGGTCCCCATCGCACCATCAAGGATGAGGATCCGGCTCTTGAGAAGTTCTTCAATCGGCGCTGAGAAGGAATGACTCACTGGTATTCGTCTCCTATGACTGTTCTATTGAAACGCCATGATACTGGAAGGGTTTCTGAGCGGCAAGGCAGGTCCTTTTCTTGACAGAGGTTCAACCCGCTCGATACGATGCCTCCACCAGACGGAGGATGCCCGTGCCGACTCCACAATCCAGGTCCCGCCGCACGTGGTTGCTCGTTCTCGTCGTTGTGCTGTGCCTGCCTCACACCGTTACCGCCGCACCCTATTTTGAAGACGGTTTCCTCGGCCTCACGCAACAGGAACTGCATGCGCGGCTGGGTCTCCCCCAGGCGGTTCGCGACCGGAAGTCCGCACTCCGGGTCTTCACCTACTATCCCATCTCGGACTGGCAGAAGTACTTCAGCAAACTGGTCTCGCCGGAAAACGGCGAAGATGTCTATACATACACTCGAAACGGCATCGACGTCCGGTACTCCTTCGCCTACACCGTTGACCCCAACGATACGAGTGATACCCGTCCGCTTTTTGTGCGGCTGGTCGACATTGAATTTACCCCGCCGGTCCCCATCGCCCAAATTCCTTCGCTGGTTCCGGAGTTCGTCCCCTCACGGGATCCGCAGGCACCGGCCTTCCGTTCCAATATCTGGGTGCTGCTGTTCAAAGGCCCCTCATCGGATGCCGCGCGTTTCTTAATCAAAGAGAAAGGGAAGGAGCAACTGGACTGGACGCTGACGTTTCAGTTGTTTTCGCTGCAAGGCTTGCCCGACCGCCTCACGACAAAGGCACCCGTCGACCGGATGGAAATCAGCACGCAAAGCCTCCAACTGGTCAAACAACGCCAGCGGCACACCCACGAGGCGATCGTCAACCCGTACTCGCCCGAATTCGCTGAACGGATTCCGCCGCCCGCGCCGCAGCCCAAGAAGATTCCGGTGCCCCACTACGCCGAATGACGCACCGCCCGCAACCGGCTTACGCCTAGGGCACGACCTGCTTGAAACGATCCTGCTGCGCCTGCCCCACCACATTCGCTTTATTCTTCATGGTCGTCATCGGACCATCGTCGCTCACATACAACAGGATCGGCGTGGCGATCCCAAGCGTGACGAGCAGACATAATCCCAGCAGACGCGTCAGTTGACTCTTGCTGAAATACATCATGAGCAACAGCACAATCGCCGCACCTCCGGCATAGTTCAAAATGCGGGACTGGGTCGAACTCATATCGGATGCGGGGGACGGCGTCGTCCCGGTCTTTCCTGAAGCCGAGGAAACCGGAATGCCGAACCCCTGAAGCAGCTCTATGACTTTCTGTTTGAACGACGCGATCGCCGAGGTCGGGACCATCGCTCTTGCGGAGTCCAACACCGTAGGCGGACGCTCCTGTGGCGTTGCCTGCTCATGCGTCTTCACCTTCGCACGATATTTCTCAGGAATATTGTCCATCGAATCGCTGAACCGGGGATTGCCCTGCTCATCGATATAGGAATAAATCGTCGTGGCCTGAACATCGGAGAAGAACAGGGTCAAACTCCCCAGTAGCAACCCGGCACACATGATCCATTCGAACCCGACTCTCCAGGATCCGCGTCGAACCGTGTTCTGTTCCATAGCCACCCTCTTTCATATGCCGGTCCATCCACCGGACAGGCATGAACCGACTTCGATCTATCCCTCTGAATTCCTGTGAGATCCCGGCTCGTTCGCTTGACTCATCCCACCCCCCTTAGTTAGCATGCGCGAGTTCATTGAGGAAGTAATTACGACTATGGAACAGCCTGCTTCAGCCGTCCAACAGCCCCCTGCGCAGCCGGGCGAGGAATCCTTTATTCGACGTCCCTTGGTCCGCAAGATCATCTATGCGGGCCTAGCTCTGTCTTTCCTGATGATGGTCGTCGTCCCGTTGACGGTTCAACTGCGCGATCCCGACTTTCAAAAGCATATCGAGCAACGCCGGGTGATGGCGGGGATGACGAAAGACCAGGTCCTCAAATCCTGGGGCGGGCCTCAGACGATCAACACCTCTTTCACCAAAGAGGGACTACGCCGCGAAGAATGGATTTTCGAGGATTGGGAGAATGCCGCGGTCGTGAAGCACCGGTATCTCTATTTTGAAGAAGGCCTGCTCATCGGGGGCTGGTACGAGGGATCCGGTGAGCGCAAGCCCACCGACTTCCCGGCCGACTCGCCTCACCCCAAAATTCCACGGTAAGCGCGGCAGGAACGACTCCGGCGCAGACATGCGTATGCCTTAGGAGGGGGATGCGACTTCCCGAATCGGCAGACGCAAACGGCTGAACAGCGTGTCAGCCCGTTCCCATTCAGACTCGTCGACCATCACCTGACAGCGCAGTTCCAGCACGCCCGGATACAGGCTGCTCACGTGCTCGTCCAGAAACAGGGAGGATATGCCGTTGGCCTCGCAGAGACTTTTGATGATCGCGAGTTCCCCGATATCATGAGCCGTAGTCAGATACCGCATCGGCATACATGCTCCCCCTTTGCTTACTGCGCGATCGAACGAATTATCGCACAACCATTTGCACTTTTCGGCGGGCCACCTTACACTCGCACGCAGCTAAGGCGTTTCTCTGATTTGCACGCGACGCTCCCGGCCGCCGCCAGATACCGTCAGCACCCGTTTCCACTCACGGATCTGATAGACCGCCCAGGCATTCGGCTGGCCTTGGTAGAATGCCGTGGCGTCTTCGCCGGTCGCGTTGAGAAAGATGGGTTCCGTAAACCCTTCTTCAAGCACGTAGTCCAGGAGACATTCCGTAGAAAATCCCGGTCCACGCAAGGCAACATCGGCCAGAAGGGTCAATATCTCGTCGGGGTTTTGAATAGTAATCGGATTCATCGCTGTCCTCACAGAATCGTCGGATTCTAACGAGGCGGCCTTCAAGAAGGCAAGGTACGATGGCATCACGACTGACACAAGCCCGTTTTCTCGACGCCCTGCTCAAAGTCATGGACGGCAAACATCATTGGGCATGGGATCATTTTGCAACCGGACGATTGACCAAAGAGCAGCTCAAGATTCACTTTCAGCAGGAATACTTCGTCTACGTCCGGGACTTTCCCGTCTACCTCGCCCGTATTCACGGACACAACCCGCCGCCCTCCGTTCGGCGCATGCTAGCGGAAAATATCTACGAAGAAGACACTGGGGGACTCTCGCTCGGCAAATCCCACCCGGAACTCTTCCTCACGATGATGGAAGGGTTGGGGTTCAGCGCACAGGATTTCGAAGGGATCCGTCCCCTGCCCGCAAGCCGGGCCTACCGCGCATGGCTGGATCGCATCTCCAAACAGCCGACGTGGGTATTGGGCGCGGCGGCCCTAACCATCTTCGTCGAAGGCAGCGTCAAAGACCGGAAGGAGCTGCTCGAACCGTCGAAACCGAAAACGGCTGAAGAGATCGAGCTAACGATTAAAAACCATCCGCTGGTCCGCTTTCACGGCAACTCCCCCGACTGCATGGACCTCATTCGAGCCCACCAGCTTGTTGAATCCGGCCATCGGCACGATGCCTACGATATGGTGACTCAAAACGCTCCGTCCGCGACGACACAGCAGGCTATTCTCAGTACCGTGAAACGGAGTCTCCGGCTCTGGCTGACCTACCGTGACGCGGTCGCCAAAGCATGCGGTCTCAAAAAACCGTAATGTTGAACGTGATGAGAAGCGCCCTCTCCGCTCTCCTCATCCTCTGCACACTGCTGCCCGCACTCGGCTCTGACTCGCCCGTAGATGAGATGGTGCTGGTCCCTGCGGGAGAATTTCGTTCCGGCACGCCGGAAGGTAGCGACGGCCTGGCCGATGAACATCCCGAACGGCTGGTCTTCCTTCGCGCGTTCTTCCTCGACCGGTTTGAAGTGACGAATGAGCAGTACGCGGCTTTCATCCGTTCCACCGGCCACCGTCCCCCGGCGAACAATAATCCGGCGTCGACCATCTGGGCGGGAGAGGCCTTCCCCGACGCCATCGCGCATCATCCAGTCGTGAATGTGAGCTGGAACGATGCCGCCGCCTATTGCCGGTGGTCCGGTAAGCGTCTTCCCACTGAAGCGGAATGGGAAAAAGCCGCGCGCGGAACGGACGGGCGCCGCTATCCCTGGGGTAACGACTGGAACTGGACGAAAGCCAACAGCGCCAGCTATTGGGCCGGTCGCACCGTCGATTTCCAGAGCGGCGCCGATTGGGATGCATTCTGGCTCAAGGGAGAGGGCGCGAAGCTAGCCAAAGAGAAGGGTATCAACGGTGAAGTCCTGACACTGCCGGTGGGCAGCTTCCCCGGCGGAGTCAGTCCCTATGGCATTCACGACCTCGCTGGAAATGCAGCAGAATGGGTCCAGGATTGGTACGATCCCAATTATTACCGGACGGCTCCTTTGACCGATCCGGCCGGACCGGAACGGGGCGCGATCAAAGCGATGCGAGGAGGATCCTGGCTCAAACCGGCCGTGAGCTTGCGCACCAGTGATCGCGACTGGGGTATCATGGATAGCCGTCCGAGCGGAACCGGTTTCCGCTGCGCTAAAGACGCCTATTGATGAAGTCCCAGAGGAAACCGCAGACGGTCGCTACGCCGCCTTCGAAGTGAACACCGTGTTCGGCGAAAGGCGGCTGAAAAACTCACTGAGTGCTTCCGCTGGTCGAGAATCCACGGCTTCGAGCTTCACACCGAACTCTACTCCCCGCACCCAGCAGACAACGGCTCGGGGCACCGCAACGATCCCGTCCGGGCTTGAAAGAGACAGATCCATAGTCAAGATCATCCCCCGTCGCATCCCCGCCTGTCCCCGCAGCCGCCATCCCTCTCGTGTCATATCCACAACGACTCCCTCACCGGACTGCTCTGTTGCAACATACCGGACGGGACAGTGCACCGCATATCGATAGCGTCTCCGCACATACTGGAAATAGGCCGGTGTCGTCTCACTGACATACGTATCTCTGAACGTAGTCTGTGAAACAGAAGACCGTCCGGCAGGACGAATCGCGCCACGCCGCCGGAACAGAGCGATCGACTGTGCCACCCCGTAACCTGCTGCCGCCGTCACCACTCCCGCGATGCCCAATAGTTCGTAGACGCTCATGGTTCACTCCCCGGTCCGGTCGGTACAGGCAACGACACCGTGACAGAGAGAACTGTACTCCAGAAAGTTGATTAATATGAGTATGCAGAAAGGTTAGTTCGAAAGAGGGGAACCGGCCGCCCACAGGACATGAAGGTTTGCCCAAGCTGTGAGCCGCGGGCGTGCTCTCCTCTTGAGCAGGCCACGCATCAAGCCCACGCCTACGCGAACAGTCCGACAGGCTGATGCAGATGTCCGGGCAACACGGCGCCGAGTTCCACGGCCGGATCCATTCACGGTTTTTGCCTACAGCCGGTGTACGAGGCTCGCCTTCCGGTGAGGTCCATAATGTGACTGTGACTGGTGGACACTTCATACAGAGCAACGACCGGCGCAGGCCTGATCGGCTACGTACTACGTGCTAGATGCGGGACGACTGATGGGTTACGCGCAGGTGATCAGCAGAACACTATCCGGCTATCCCTGGGGAACCAGGACGTAGCGGATCTCTTCGACACGCACAAACGGCATGATCAGCCCGAGCCCTTCCTGATCATGCGAAAAGTCATACACAATCGACTCTTCGGGGACAAGTTTCCCGATGATGATGACGGCAAGCTCCACAACCTTCCCCGCGGACAGCTCCCGTTGCAGCCCCTCCAACGCACCCTCCGGAGGAATCACTTTGAGCTCTCCCGGCAAATCATCGGGCTTGAAACGCACCTGTCCCCACCCCGTCGAAGTGAACACAGGACCGAGCGCTACAGAAAATCCCCGCGTCTCCGGATCAAACTGCGACAACTCTCCCGACCATCGAAAGGCAATCCGCCTGAGCAACGACGGATTACCGGCACGCCCAGCATCGCGTTCCCGATTGAGCGTGAACAGTCGGTCATCATGTCCAGGATCATGATGGCCGCTCCCATAGACCGCCGTCCAATCGGGAGGCTGACCATCCAGGCCCGTCAGGAACGTCTCGATGGAGGGCGCATCATCCAAAAAGAGGATGTCGTTGGAAAGGACCGCGGTGAACGGCGGGGCGGGCAGCATTTGAAGCGGCGCGATGCCTCTCCCGTCATCGGCGCCAGCCACAGACGCAAAAAATGACAGGAGCCAGGCGACGAGGAAGATCCGCATGGTATCGACAACCGGCTATTCGACGGGAGCGTTGGCCAGAGCCTGGGAAAACGTCGCCGCCAGCCCGCGCACGGCCGGCTGATCGGCCTGCAGCACCCCGGCCTCAAGCAACACGGCCACTCGAGGAGCCGGATCGAGCCGCCGGAGCGCCGCTTGGGTCAAGCCCTCCGTCTTGATCATCTTTTCGTAGGTACCGAGCCAGGCCTCGACGACGGCGCGCAATCCGGCATCGCCCGCCTTCATCCTGCCCAGCTTCACCTGCTGAAGCAACTTGACGATCGGATCCGACTGCCCGATCGTCCCGATGGCACGTTGAAGCAACGCATCAGCATCCATCAGCGCCGCCTAGTTCATCGAGCAGGAGCCGGGACCGCGCGGATCACCACAGCTGCCGCAGGAGCCGCCTCCGCCGGAGCCAGGTGATGCCCATCCCCCTGTCGCACCGACCCCGAAGGAAGAAATCTGTTTCTCCAGCTTCGTCGCCTGGCATTTCGGGCAGACGGCTGCATCCGATCGATTGATCAACAGCTCAAACCGGTGTTTACATTCGCTACAGACATATTCGAAGATAGGCATGAGTGATACTCCTTGTGGGGTCCATTATAAAATCCCCCAGTTCAGATCGCAATGAGAGGCCTGCATGTATCGTGAGGAACAATCCTTCAATCTCCGCTTCAGTCTGGAAGCCGGGTTCCCGGACGACTATGAAGGGGACGAGGATCACCGGGCTTGGACCGCCGAGTGGGAAACCCGCATCAAGCCGGACATCCTGAAGTCGGTGTTTGAGTCATTACGCCGCTATCCCGGATGGGCGGCACATATTCGAAACCGGGGGAAATCCGCCCTGGATGAAATTGAAGTCGTTGTTGAGAAAGATTTCGGAACACCCCAACCGTTCAAAATCTAACCATGCGCGCTGAACGGGACATCGGGCTCTATATCCATGTCCCGCTATGCCGGCAGCGCTGTCACTTCTGCGCCTTTTATCTGGAAATCGCCACGCCGGCCCGCACGGAGGCATTCCTCTCGGCACTGACACGAGAACTCTCGCTCTATGCCAGACAAGACCTGCTCGGCAGACGCGCGCTTCAAAGCATCTATTTCGGCGGTGGCACTCCCACGACGATTCCCGCGCGGCAATTGGCCGGACTGCTGGAGCGGATTCGGGACCTGTTTCCAGTCAGCCCGGATGTAGAAGTCACCATTGAAGCACATCCTGCGACCGTGACAGGTTCG
>OMJA01000272.1 GCA_900299245.1 Nitrospiraceae bacterium
ACCGCTCGCTTTCCTTCGGCGGCCTGATCTGCCCGGAAACGGTATCACCGGTCCGGAGATTGAACCGGCGGATCTGAGACGGAGAGATATAGATGTCGTCGGGCCCCGGGAGATAGTTGGAGTCGGGCGCGCGCAAAAAGCCGAACCCGTCCGGCAGCGTTTCCAGAACGCCTTCGCCGTATACGACGCCGTTCTTTTCGGTCTGCCCCTGAAGAATGGCGAAGATGAGTTCCTGCTTGCGCAGGTTGGCCGAGCCTTCGATCTTCAGGTCACGCGCCACCTCATTCAGATCGGCGATGGATTTCTGCTTCAACTCCGCCAGATACATGACCTCTCCCTTAGCAGCTTGCATAACTCTCCTATCGAGCCATTGGCTCTGTTGTCATGATAAACGACTGACCAGATTGATTGACCATGCGCGGAACAGATGTGTGTTTATATTTGAGCCAGCGATAATCGTAATTGGGGAGGTCGATTCGTACCGTATTCTGGTTATGCAAGCTGTTCAGTATTGAAGATTCAGATCGTGGTCCCCGAGACGCCTGAGCGATTGAATGCGATCAATGGATGTTAATGGCGTTCGCCTTCTACTTCGATGCTGACACCGACTCGTGTGGTTTCGATTCGAGAAAGGTTCCGGAGGTTGAAATTACGTGGAGAGCGATTCGCATCAAATGTGAATGCTAGAGCGGATGATACGCATGCCTTTCTCCGTTGTCAACAGAACAATCTACTTTTTTCAGCTCCCATTATCTTCACAAAAAGCGCCCCCTTCCCATTGAACCGGAAAATCGGCTGTGATACACAGCGCACGGGAGTACTTGCATATGGCCGATGATCGAGACGAAGACAGTCCGGGGCGGGTGTTTACGCTTTTCGAAGCCAATCAACTCATTCCGCAGCTCCAGCAACACCTTGAGACGATCAAGCAATTCAAGGCTATCCTGGTCAGGACTCGCGAAGAAGTCCGCAAAGCGTCGGACCGGGCGGCCTATGGTGGCGGAACCCCGGTGGGGCCCCAGTATGTGCTCAGCCTCCAAACCATCAGCTCGAATCTTCAGGCCATTCATGAGCTCGGCGTTCATGTAAAAGACATCGATCTCGGACTGTGTGATTTTCCTCATACGCGCGATGGACGAATCGTGTACCTGTGTTGGAAGCTTGGAGAGACTGAAATCCGCTGGTGGCATGAAGTGACGGACGGGTACAAAGACCGTTGCCCGCTTGAAGACCCGGCTTAGGCGCGCTGTCATTCCTCCGGCATCGAATACAACGTACCCGCAAAGGATACCTGCCGATGAAATTTGTCATTCTTGGATACGATGGTCCTGAGGGTGAAGCGAAACGAAAGATTTATCGCCCGGCCCACCTCGCGAATCTTGAGCCGTTGGCACAGCAGGGCCGCGTCATTCTTGCCGGCCCCCTCACAGACAAGACCGGCAGTTTGATGGTGCTGGAATTCGAGTCTCAAGCTGAGGCGGAACAATTCGCCGGCCAGGATCCCTATACGATAAACGGGGTCTTCGAGCGGGTGGAAGTCCATCCGTTCACTCAAGTTTTACCCAAATAAATTAGGTCTTTGACGCTTCCGCCCGCCGCAGAGATACGTTTCAGTCTCCAGCGACGATTCCGGATCGAGACCATACCTTGGGTGCATTGTCGAGCCGGGGTACGCGGGGTATAGTTCTTTGTATGATTCGCGTACTGATCCTGACGTTCCTGAGCCTCCTCCTTCCTTTGGCAGGGAATGCCAATGCTACCGAAACAACCATTCTGGCCGAAAGCCGCTATGTCATGGCAGACGGCGACACCTTGGCCATGGCGGAAGAGCGCGTCCTCCAGCGTGCCCAACGCAAAGCCGTCGAAGAGGCAGGGGTCTACCTCGAATCGACCTTCCACGACTATGAAGCGGTTCGAAACGGAACAAGCACTCAGATCAGCTCGCTGGAAATCCGGACACTCGCGGCGGCAATCACCAAAACGGATATCCTGGAATCCCGACGCAGCTTTGAAAATGACCGTCCGGTCTTCACCGTCCGTATCCGGGCCGTCGTCGACCTGGATCAGCTTCAAAACGCTATTCGCCGGTGGCATTCGGAAGAACGACTGGCCGCACATTTCCGGCAGCTTCAAAAAGAAAACACGGAGTTGAAAGCTCAGCTCAGGGAGATGCAAACACCGGTCTCCGGAGTTCGCACCCTCATCATCGAACAGCCGGGCCATGCAGGCCCCCAGAACCTCGCACGCCGTCTCGTCGACGACGCCGTACACTCACACAATCTCCGCCAAAAAATCGACCTCACCTCACAGGCCGCCACTCTGGACTCCCAGTACGTGGATCCACTGATCGTGCGGGGACAGACCTACCTCCGGCTGGCATCTCTGGCCTACGCCAACAAATCTCGTCCGAGTGAATATTCCGAGTACATCGACAATGCCAGGATGGATTTTGACCGTGCCCTGCTTCTCGACACAAAGAATCTCTGGGCACTGCTCGGTCAGGGTGATGTGAGCACATGGTTGGACCGGCACGAGGCGGCGGAACAGGCCTACAAACAGGCCCTGGAGATCGACCCGTTTTTCGATATTGCCCGCCAGCGGCTCATCCGCGTGACCACCGCTCAAGCCCGCGCCCTGATGTCCGGCAAACAATGGGCCCCGGCCCTGACCGTTCTGAACAGGCTACTCGACTCCTCCACCCCTGACAGCTGGATTCCTCTTCAGAAAGAAGCCTATCTGCTCAGGGCCGAACTCCATCACAAGCAGCACCAGTCCGCACGGGCTATTGACGATTTGTCCGTCGTCCTGGGAATCGACCCATCTCATGTCCAGGCGCTCCTCCTGCGAGGCAAACTCTACCAGGAACACCTCCAGGGCCGTCTCGCCAAAGAGGACTTTGAACAAGCCTGCATCCTCGGCGCATCAGCCGCATGCGAACAGCTTCCATAACCGGCCTCCGGGAAGACTGCCGGACACATTTTTGTCCTGTTGAATACGGGGCTGTCCGGCCTTTCCTCGTTTGACAAGGAAAAAGCCGGCCACCTATAATGGCCCTCCAACTCACGATTGAATTGCACATTTCCTGTTCTGCAGTTGGGCGTCCCTAAAGGCCTAATCCGAGTCCGCCTTCATAGCCCAAAAGCTCCGGGAGGTGGGCCTTCTGTGAGGTTGCAGAAGGCGCAGGGAAAAGCTTAGAGTGTTGATAGGATCAAGTCGTGGAAAATGCGTCGCTCTTAGGTCTTTCACCCTTTTGCCCGGAGAGTAAGTCGTAATGAGTCAATACCGCGTGCTCCCAGGACCAGAACACTTTCTGCCGCCAGCAGCCGCCAGCATGGGAATCCGGTTGCCAAACCCGGGTGAAGCCCATATCAACGGCGTCATTGTTTCCGAAGAAAAAGCCTATGAAGAAGCTGCAAAGCAATTCTTGATGGCCAAAGTCCCGACCCTTTTCCCCGGTCCCTTGGTACTCTGGGCCTGGAATGAAAAGGCCGCCAAGAAGGCGACGGCGATCCGCCACTTGTACAACACCCTGAAAGAGTGCGTGCAGCCCGGCCAGAAGCCGATGCTGATTCCCATGCCGGACTATCGCCCCAAATATCCGAAGATCAATCCCGAAGTCGAAATCAATCCCAACCACCCGAATCTCACCATCTGGCACAACAAGATCGATTGCTGCATGTTCATCGGGGTGCATTGCCACCAGGCGAACCTGTCGCTCAAGATCATTCGGGGCGGGACCTCATGCTATACGATCGCAATGTGTGCACAGGCCGGCCATGAAGACGCGATGCTCTCATTCCGTGATGCAACCGTCGAAAAAATCATGACCCTGGCAGACTGGGTGAAAAAGTTGAAAGGGACAGTCCAACCACGGCTGACGTCAGCCAAGAGCGGGGCTTCAAACTAAGCCGTTTGAACCTCTGCATAGCGTGAAAGGAGGCTGGGTCATGGCAGATACACACTCAGTCATTGGTACGAA
>OMJA01000273.1 GCA_900299245.1 Nitrospiraceae bacterium
ACTTTGAACGGCAGGAATTGTCAGCTTCGAAGGAGGATCGAGGATTCGTGACGGAGATCACCGAAGAGCTGGAAGAATTCACACCGGCAGCAGCCCGCTGATCAGTCCGCAGCCTCGAATCCCCGACGCAGCGTATTCTCACTCACGACCCGCGCCATCATGAACTGAGGCAGATATTCGTCGCCTCCGGCCTTCGCGCCGACTCCTGAGAGACGGTGGCCGCCGAACGGCTGGCGGCCGACCAGCGCCCCGGTGATCGGCCGGTTCACGTACAGATTCCCGACATCGAACCGCTCCCGCACAAGCGCCAGATTCGCCGGGCTGCGCGAATAGATTCCCCCCGTCAGGGCATAGTCCGTCGAATTGGCCATCTCCAGCGCGTCCGTCACAGTGGCCGCTTTCATCACTGCCAGCACCGGGCCGAAGATTTCCTCCTGGGCCAGACGATGGCGGACCGTCACCTCCGCAAACACGGTCGGTCCGACGAAAGACCCCGGTCCTTCAACCGATCGGCTGACCAATAGTCGACCTTCCTGACGGCCCAACGCGATATACCCCTCGATACGCTCCTTCGCTCTGGCATCGATCACCGGACCGACCTGCGTGCCGGGATCGAGCGGATCACCGACGGCAAGACTCATCACCGCGTCATGCAATCGCGCGAGAAACTGGTCATACACGCCTTCATGCACAATCGCTCTGGAACAGGCGGAACATTTCTGCCCAGCATAGCCCGTAAACGACGCCACCACACCCGCGATGGCTTCATCGAGATCCGCCGTCTCATCCACGATGATCGCATTCTTGCCGCCCATCTCGGCGATGACCCGTTTCACGAGACGCTGTCCCGGTTGAACCGCCGTCGCTCCGGCCAACAACTGTAAGCCGACATCCTTTGATCCGGTGAACGCAATGGTCGACACAGCAGGGCTTGCCGCCAGCCCTCTGCCGATCTCCGCACCTCCAGGCAGACAGATCAGCGCGCCGGGCGGAACGCCGGCTTCAAGCAGAATCTCGGTCAGCAAGCAGCCCAGCAGCGGCGACCGTTCGGACGGCTTGAATAACACGGTGTTGCCGGTCACCAACGCTGCGCTCACCATGCCAGCCGGAATTGCCAGCGGAAAATTCCACGGCGCAATCACCGCCACCACGCCGCGCGGCGTATAGACCCGGTGGTTCCGTTCTCCCGGGTAGCGGCCCAATTGGAGCGGGGAGGCCAACCGGTCCAGTTGCCCGGCATAGAATTCAAGAAAGTCGATGGCTTCGGCTACATCCGCGTCCGCCTCCCGCCAGGGCTTGCCGACTTCGAGGATTTCCCACGCGGCCAGTTCATAGCGGCGCTCGCGCATGAGCACGGCCGCACGCCGGATGATGGCACTGCGCGCCGCCGCAGGCCGACGCCCCCAGTCGGCCGCTGAAGACACCGCCACCTCCACCGATGCCGCGACATCAGCAATCGCAGCGCTCTGCACACGTGCGACGACCTCCGTCGGATGAGCAGGGTTACGCGACTCCATCAACGGTCCGGTCAAACGAAACTCCCACTGCGGCATTTCCCGTCTCCGCCCGGCCTGCCCGCGGACCTTGCCGATAGCCTCCTGCATCGCCGCCCGACCGGCCGCCTTCGAAAAATCACAATGCGGTTCGTTCACAAAATCATCGGCAGTGCGGGGAGGGGCCATTGGAGATGAGGACGAAACCACCGGCGGAGCCAGCAGCGTGCGCAAGGATTGCGACTCAACATACTCTTTGCGAAGGAATGATTCATTCGACGTATTTTCCAGCAACCGCCTGACGAGATACGCCATGCCGGGCAGCAGACGCCCCACCGGTGTATAGAGCCGCACGCGCCGGCCATGAGCCGCCATCGCATGCTGGAAGGGTTCGGCCATGCCGTAAATCATCTGGTACTCGACCGCCTCCGGCGATACGCCAAGCGATTCAGCCGTCGCTTCAATCACCGCCAGACTGCGGAGATTGCGGGTACCGAAGGCGGGACGAATGACATCCCGATGGCGGAGCAGCAGGGGAACGAGAGCCTCATAATTTGCGTCGGTGTCAGCCTTGTGTTCGAACAAGGGCACCGGCCATCCCATCTGATGATGGCGGACCGTGTCCGAATCCCAATAGGCTCCTTTGACGAGACGAATCGTGACCGGTGTGCCGCGCCGCTCTGTCCATGCGATGAGCTCGCGCACATCCTGTGCCGTCTCGCGATGATAGGCTTGCAGCGCCAGACCGGCCTGCGGAAACGACCGGTAGGGGTCTTCGGAAAACAATCGCCGGAAAATGGTCAACAACAGATCTTTGCTCTCGGCCTGCTCCATGTCGAATATCAGTCCGCAGGAGCGGGCGGCCGCAAGTTCCACGATCGGCCGGAGCCTCGCCGCCACCGTGCGGTACGTCCCGTCCTGATCGATGGGATCCAATCGGGACGTGAGCGCAGAAATCTTGAGCGACAATTGCACGCGCGGAAGTGCCCCCAGATGGTCCTGCTCCGACAGACGGAACGGCGGCCAACCGCCGGTAGCCTCGCTCAACTGGGCGATTGCCTCCAGACAACGATCCCGGTACTGATCCGCTTCGAGATCACTGATCGTCGACTCGCCCAATAGATCGACAGACCAGGCACGGCCGTCTTTCCACAACCCCGCAAGGACGGGTAGGGCCTCAGCCACCGATCCGCCCGCAATGAACGTCCTCGCCATCTGCTCGACTTGATGCCGGATCGACTTGCCGGTGATGGCCGCCCCCATACCAGTCGACGCCAACGCCTTCAGCCCCCACTGCAACCCGAACACGTTCCCGTGCATGGCACCGAAGTACTCGTCCGCCAGTTTCACGACCGCAGCGTCAGACGCCAGGGAGGGAAGCACATCGATGAAACGAAATAACTGCACCTTGAAGGCCGGATCCTTCATGGCCAGGTTGATCACACCCTGCGACCACCACCGGCTCTCGAACACCGTCGGAGCCCGGCTTGCGGATAATTGCGAGAGGTGCGTTCCAATACGGACGATGGCGGGCTCAAGCGATGCTGCGCTGGACGTCATGCGGCCTCCTGAACAATATCCGTTGCCGACTCGTTCAGTATACGCCGAACCTTCGCATGCAGCTTCATCGGAATCCTCTTCCACACCTGTAGACACAGACGTCTGTAACGAAGAACCTGTTGTACCAGATGAGTAATTTCGCTATTATTACAAGGATTACGGGCGTTCGCCGACATCACACCGGTGGACTGTATGAATCCCTGCTTCAGGAGGATGAATGACCGCACCCGCTCAAGCCCCCTCGACTGATCATGCGGCCTTTTCGTATCTGAATTTCCTGTTATTTTGTTCCATCGTCGCCGCTACAATTATCGGCATTCCGCTGTACGGATACTTCGTCGGCTTCACGACCTTCGATTGGATACTCTCCTTCGTCATGTATGTCATCACCGGGATGGGCATCACCGTCGGTTACCATCGTCTGGTCTCTCATCAGAGCTTCGAGTGTCCGGATTGGGTCAAGCGGTGCGCCTTGATCGCCGGCGGATGGGCGTTGCAAAATTCGGCGCTCATCTGGTGCGCGGACCATATCCGCCATCACGCCCGCACCGATACCGACGAAGATCCCTACAATGCCAGCAGAGGGTTCTGGCACAGTCACTGCGGCTGGCTCTTTTACGAAACCCCGCATCGTACCGACAAGTATGAAATCCGGCTGCGCCGCGACCCCGTGATCCTCTGGCAACACCGCTATTACTGGGTGATTGTCGTCTCCGGATTGGCCGTCCCTTTCGCTCTCGGCGTGTGGTGGCATGGCGGAATGATGGGCGGCGTGAGCGCACTGCTCCTCGGCGGACTCTTTCGCATGTTCATGGTGCTGAACTCCACCTTTACGATCAATTCACTCTGCCACATGATCGGTACCCAGCCCCACGGCACGCAGGACAGCAGCCGCGACAGCTGGCTGGTTTCTTTCGTCAGTTTCGGCGAGGGCTATCACAACTATCACCACACCTATGCGCGCGATTACCGCAACGGACCCAAGTGGTACAACTTCGATCCGTCGAAATGGATCATCTACACGTTATCGCTCTTCGGACTGGCCACGAACCTGCGCCGTCTCGATCCCACCGTCGGGTAGATTCACCGTTCACTTCCCCGGTCGGGCCATCACATTCTATGGTCCGACCGGCCCATTTCCTTTCCCTCTCCGCATCGCTTATGATGGCCTCAAGACTGTGACCACTCTTCTCCCGGCCGCGTCCGAACCCGTACGCGCCGGCACGACGATATAGCGGAGGATCGACCCATGGCGGATGAACACACGCATGATGCCCAGCAGGCCCCGGCAAAAGAGAATCTGATCCCGGGGGTGAAACATGTCATTGCCGTGAGCAGCGGCAAGGGAGGAGTCGGCAAATCGACCGTCGCCTCCAATCTGGCCTGCGCACTGGCCCTGACCGGCGCAAAAGTCGGCCTAATGGATGCCGACTTGTACGGCCCCAACATTCCCATGATGATGGGGAGCACCAAAGGCCCCGAGCAAAAAGACGGCAAAATCGTCCCGGTTGAAAATTACGGCGTGAAGCTGATCTCAATGGCGTATCTGGTTCCGGAAGAAGCGCCGCTGGTGTGGCGCGGCCCGATGGTCCATCAATATCTGCAGGCGTTTTTCCGCGATGTGCTGTGGGGGGAGCTGGACTATCTGCTGCTCGACCTGCCTCCCGGCACCGGCGATGTGCAACTCTCCCTCTCGCAAATGGTCCCGCTGGCCGGCGCCATCACCGTGACCACACCGCAGGAAGTCGCCTTGTACGATGTCCGGAAGGGCATGGCCATGTTCCAGAAGGTGAACGTGCCGCTGCTCGGCATCGTCGAAAACATGAGCTCGTTCGTCTGCGGCCATTGCGGCGAACGCACCGATATTTTCTCGCACGGCGGCGGGGAGCGGGCCGCGGAGAAACTGGGCATTCCCTTTCTCGGCCGCATTCCCATCGATCCGGCCATTCGCGACGGCGGCGATTCCGGTCATCCCATCGTCGTCGGCAATCCCGCGTCTCCGCAGGCTGCGGCCTTTCGCGAGATCGCGCAAAAGATCATCGTCGCGCTGGGCGGGGAGGAGCAACGGGGCTCATCCATCGACAGCCTGCTGAAAAAGATCAAGCAGCCTTTTACCAACAGCTAACAGCACCGGACAGAGCGGAGGATCGGCAATGGGAGATTTCGTACGAGTCGCGAGCACAGCGGATGTGAAACCGGGACAGGCCGTCGTCGTGGAAGTGAACGGCAAAACCCTCGCGGTCTTCAATGTGGACGGCGCGTTCCACGCCATCGACAACACGTGCGTGCACCGCGGCGGACCGCTGGGCGAAGGCGACATCCACGGCAAAGTCGTCGCCTGCCCCTGGCACGGCTGGCAGTTCGACGTTACCACCGGCGAATGCGTGAAGAACCCGGCGGCCAAAGTCGAGGTGTATCAGGTCAAAGTCGAGGGTGACGACATTACCGTCCGCGCATAATTCCGTTACGACGAAAGGGGGACGCCATGGCAACCTCCGCACAAGATCAGACCGAGATCGCCGCCGCCCTGGTGCGGCTCTATGTCTTCCTGGCTCAATATCTCGACCGCTGTTTCGATGAGGCCGCCCGCAAGAGTTATCCCGATGCGGAACTGCAGGCCCATCTGACGGAGACACGCCGCCGGCTCATGGACATTCTCTCCGTGAACCCCGTCGTCAAGAAGAAGCTCGGCGAAGAATGCGACCGCATTCTGGCGCTCGGCGCAAGCTGTTTGAAGTCCGGGGCGGCGGATCAACCCACCCGTGAAGCCATCCAGGCCGAACGGACTGTCCTCAAAAGCAAAACGCTGGCACTGAGCGACCTCGTCGCCGTCCTCCGCGCATTGGAGTAGCGCAGCACGCTATGGGAGAGGGCGGCCTCGACAAACATCAGCTGGCCGGGCTGGACCATCGGGAACGGGGATTCAGCCGCCCCGTGGAATTCGAGCGAGCGGGAGACCACTTCCTTGCAGTCTTGCGATATGAAACCGTCCGGATCAGTACCGATCCCCATCCCGCGCAGGACGCAGCGCTGCTTGCGCTGATCCAAACCCTGCATCGGCAGGGCTATCGGCAACTCCGGACCCAGGTCAGCTTTCGTCACGGCGTCTATCTCGGCTCACAAGAACTGTGGGTCGAATATCCGGACCCGGCACCGCCGCCGCAACCGGAGGGACTGCTCTCCAAACTTGCCGGATGGTTTCGCCCCCGGACAAAGAAAGACCGCTCCTCATGAGCCTCATCTCCATCGACCAACTCCGTTCGTCCGAACGGCCGCGCTTGCCCGCTTGGTTTAAAGTCAACGCACAGACCGGCCCGGACTATCTCGAGATCAAACAGACGATGGACCGGCTCCAACTCCACACCATTTGCGAAGAAGCCCGCTGCCCCAATCGCTGGGAATGCTGGAATGCCCGTACCGCAACCTTCTTGATCCTGGGTGACATCTGCACCAGGCGATGCCACTACTGCTCCGTCGAAACGGGGAGGCCGCCGGCCATCGACCGGAACGAGCCGCGACGGGTCGCTGAAGCGGTGCAGGCGCTTGGCCTCCGCCATGCCGTCATCACCTCGGTGAATCGAGACGAATTGCCGGACGGCGGCGCGGCCATCTTTGCGGACACGATCCGGCAGACGAGAACACTGAGTCCTGGCTGTACGATCGAAGTCTTAATTCCTGATTTCGAGGGGAACGCGGCGGCTCTCGCGACCGTGTGCGCTGAACAGCCGGAGATCCTGAATCACAATATCGAAACCGTCCCGCGGTTGTTTCCCTTCCTCAGGCCACAAGGCAAATATCATCGATCGATTGAATTACTCGGGAGAGCCAAGCAGCAGGGAATGACGACCAAGTCCGGCTTGATCCTGGGCATGGGCGAAACGCTGGACGAGGCCCGTGAAGTCATGCGCGATCTGCGAGACGTCGACTGCGACATCATCACCATCGGACAATATCTCCAGCCGACGAGAGATCATCTACCGGTCGCCCGCTATTACGATCCCGGAGAATTTGCACAATTGAAAGAAGAGGGGATGACGATGGGCTTCGCCCACGTTGAATCAGGACCGCTGGTCAGAAGCTCCTACCACGCAGAACAGCAGACCATTCATACCACACCATCATAGCGTAGCTGTTCTCTCGACATCTTCTTCCTTCTTCACCTGCGTTGTTTTCCTGGCCACCACATCAAAACATCGAGACATTTCCTGGCCCCAGCGTCTAAATCAATAGACAGATCGACACTCAAGTTCAAAGAAAATAGCCCGATAGATGTTCAAGCGGATGGCCGGTCCAGGTTGAGCAATGGGGACATGCTCCCCCCATGCCAGGCCGATTTCAAGTTGAGCACTGCCGGAGACTGACCCGCCCCGCGAATGTAGACCAGGCGAGACCGGAGAATTTGGCCTACTGACCCGCCCCGCGAATGTAGACCAGGCGAGACCGGAGAATTTGGCC
>OMJA01000274.1 GCA_900299245.1 Nitrospiraceae bacterium
GATATTCTAATGCCCGCCATGAGCGGCATCGAAGCCTGTCGCCAGATCAAAGCCAACGACCGGTTCCGCGACACCCCTATCATCATGGTGACCGTGAAGACCGACCCCGTGGAACTCCAGCTGGCGTTTGCCGCCGGAGCCATGGACTACGTCGCCAAACCGGTCAATAAAATTGAACTCCTGACCCGCGTACGATCGGTGCTCCGACTGGTGCATGAGATCGACCGCAGACGGGCGCGCGAGCAGGAACTGCTCGAGGTCATGCGACAGTTACAGGAAGCCAACCAGATGCTGCTGCGTCTCTCCTGTCTCGACGGCCTGACCGGCATTACGAACCGACGCCAGTTCGACGACTTCCTGGACCAGGAATGGCGGCGCGCGGTCCGTGAATCCACGCCGGTGTCCCTGATCATGTTCGACATCGACCGATTCAAAACCTATAACGACAGCAAAGGCCATACGGCGGGAGACGAGTGTCTCAAGCAAGTGGCCACGGCCGTCACGGGATCCGTCAACCGGCCCGGAGATCTGGTCGCCCGCTATGGCGGGGACGAATTCGTCATCGTCCTCCCCGGCACCGGCGTCGACGGCGCGGCTCAGGTCGCCGAAGGGCTGCGTCGCCGCGTTGAGGAATTGCGAATTTCTCATACGGACGATACCCTCGTGACGATCAGCGTCGGCTATGCCAGCATGGTTCCGACCCGCCATGCCTCCCCCACTGATTTGATCAAAGCCGCAGATCAGGCGCTCTACCAGGCGAAGCAGGAAGGTCGAAACCGGGTCAAGCCGGCCGGACTTCTGTCGCTGGTGCAAGATACCCACGACAACTAAACTTGGCCGGACGATCTTCGACCTCGCGCGGAAGAAAGCGACATGCCACGTCAACCAGATCGGCCCCGGCGGAAATCGACACAGCAGTCAGCCTCGACTCCGCGCCGGCCGACCCGCACGGTCCGGGCCACGACCCGCCGCGCCTCTCCGAAACGAGTCCGAACCAGCCCGGCCGTACTCCTGGAACGATACCAGGATGCCCTGAGAACCCTCGCGGAGAACGAGGCGCTCACCGGCGGAGATCTCACCCTTGCGTTCCAGGCCATCACCACGGCCTGCGGAACACTTCTGCACGTGGATCGCGCCAGCATCTGGCTCTTCGACAAGAACCGGCTCGCCATCTCACTCATCGATCTCTACGAACACGGCGCGCATCACCACCGGCCCGAGACGACACTGAAAGTCGCAGACTACGCCCCGTACTTCCGCGCACTCGCCGGCGAAGAGCATGCAATCTCGGCCCATAACGCTCTGTCCGACCCACGAACCAGAGATTTCGCCGAGACCTACCTGCGGCCCCTCCGCATCGGAGCCATGCTCGATGCCCCCATCCGCCAAAAAGGGCACGTCGTCGGAGTCCTCTGTGCGGAACACGTCGGAGGACGCCGTCAATGGAGTCCCTATGAAGTGCACCTCACAAGTTCCCTCGCCACCATGGCCACCCTGGCTCTAGAATCCGCCGAACGACGCGAAGTCGAGCAGGCCCTCCGTGTTGCGAAGGATGCGGCCGAGGTGGCCAGTCAGGCAAAGAGCGAATTCCTCGCCAGCATGAGCCATGAAATCCGCACCCCGATGAATGCGATCATCGGGATGGCGGACCTGCTCTGGGAGACCCAGATGACGCCGGAGCAGCGGAAATATCTGCGCATCTTCCGGCGGGCCGGCGGCAACTTGCTGAATCTCATCAACGACATCCTCGACCTCTCAAAAGTGGAGTCCGGACATCTGGAGCTGGAATCCATCGATTTCGATCTGAACGAAGTCCTCGACAAAGCCGTGGAAATCCTGGCCATGCGCGCCAATGAGAAGGGATTGGAACTCGCCTGCCATCTGGCGCCCGACGTTCCTTCGTCCCTCATCGGCGATCCACACCGGCTGAACCAGATTCTGATCAATTTAATCGGCAATGCCCTGAAATTTACCGACAAAGGTTCCGTGATTGTCCGCATCACCAATGAGCCGGGTGCAGCCGCGCCGGGAGTGATCCGGTTTTCCGTCACGGACACCGGAATCGGAATTCCGCCTGAGCAGTTGGCAAAAATCTTCGAAAGCTTCACCCAGGCCCATAGTTCGACCGCCCGGCATTACGGTGGAACCGGATTGGGTCTGACCATTTCCAAACACCTGGCGGAACGGATGAACGGCCATATCTGGGCTGAAAGTACGGTGGGACAGGGCAGCACGTTTCACTGCACACTCAGTTTCGGCGTCACCTCCCACCCAGCGCCCAGCAGAGTCGTTCCCCAGATCAACCTGTCCGGCCTGCGTGCTCTGGTGGTGGACGACCACCCCACCAATCGACTGATTTTGAGAGAAACACTGGGCGCCTGGGGTGCAACCGTCACCGAGGCGGAAAACGGTCAGGCCGGTCTGGACAAGCTCAAGCAGGCGGCCGAATCCGCCATACCCTATGAGCTGCTCCTGCTGGATTGCCGGATGCCCGGCATGGACGGGTTTGCTGTGGCCGAAGCTGTGAACAGCTCGACCTTGCGAAAAGGGCTGACGGTCATCATGTTGACCTCCAACCACTGGGCGGATGACATCGCCCGCACATATGATCTCGGCCTGGGCGGGTATCTCGTCAAACCGATCAGACGATCCGATCTGTATCAGACGATCGGCATCGCCCTGGGACGCTCCAAGGGGTTGCCTGTCGCCGACACGATTTCTCCGGAATCGACGACGCCGACCTTGTCACTCCGGGTGCTGCTGGTTGAAGACTCCGCGGACAATCAGCTCTTGATTCGCTCGTATCTGAAGAACACCAACCATCGGCTGGAGATCGCCGACAACGGCGCCATCGCCGTGGAGAAATTCAAAAACGGCCACTACGACCTGATCCTCATGGATATGCAGATGCCGGTGATGGACGGCCTGACGGCCACAAAAACCATTCGCCGGTGGGAACGCGATCAGGATCTGCCTCCCACCCACATCATCGCGCTGACCGCCCTGGCGCTCAAGGAGGAAGCGGTCAAGATTTTTGAGGCCGGATGCAACACCCACATGACCAAGCCCGTCAAAAAGACGGCTCTTATCGAACTCCTGCAAGCCTGTAAAGGACACCGCCCATGACCGACCCGAAGCTGGCCGCTCCCGAACGTATCACCGTCTACATCGATCCGGATCTCGAGGACATCATCCCGACTTTTCTGGCCAACCGGCAGAAAGATCTGCTGACCCTCCGGACAGCCCTTACCGAAAAGGATTTCGAGACGATTCGGACGCTCGGTCATCGCATGCGCGGCGACGGCGGCGGCTACGGATTCAACGCCATCAGCGCCATCGGCGGCGTGATGGAACTGGCGGCAGGCCGGCGCGACGAACCGGCGATCCGGCGGCAGACCGACGAGCTGGAAGATTTTCTCGCTCGCGTCCACATCGTGTACCGCGCATAACCGCCGGCGGAGCAGCGGTTCGGCCGTTCAGCGAACCACCAGCACGGAACAGGTGCTGTGCTGCACAATGCGTGTCGACACGCTCCCCAACAACACCCGCCCGATAGCCCCGAGACCTTTCGCCCCGGTGACAATCAGATCCGCCTTGTGCGCCTTGGCGACTTTCAAAATCTCCTCGGCCGGCGTCCCGAGTTTCGGCGCCTCCTGCACTTGAAAGCCGGCCTTCGCCAGCTTGTCGGCATACCGCTGCACGATGGCTTTGCCCGTTTCCCGCACCTCCGGATACTTGAGAAACGGCATCACATGCACCAC
>OMJA01000275.1 GCA_900299245.1 Nitrospiraceae bacterium
ATATTGAGGTATTTTTCACGCTCGACGATGTGCGTGAGAAGTTAGCGCGCTGGCAGGAGGACTACAACTTCACGCGACCACACAGCTCACTCCAGGACCAAACCCCGGCCACATTTGTAGCGAACTGGTCGGCGGTAACACAAAACACGAACCCAGCACTCGAATTACTGGAGACGCTCACGTGAGCTATGTTAGGGTCGCATCGCCGCATCAGCGGCTCACACCGATCACGCGTAGGCCAAATTCTCCGGTCTCGCCTGGTCTACATTCGCGGGGCGGGTCATCTACGCAGATTCAAAGACATAGATTGTGAAATCGCTGAGGATGCAGTCGGCATTTCTGGATGGATGAGCCTTTGTTATGGCGTCCAGATGCGAGTGTGAGCTGTCCATTTTCAGGTCTGCGCAGGGAGCAAGATGCCAATTCTCGGCATCTTTGAGCAGATTACGGAAGGACCGCGCATCAGGGAGCAGAGACGCTCATTCGGATCATTTTTCGTAACTTGTTGATTTAGAGAAAGATAATGGTACCGTCTTCTTTAGCACTGACCGGCATCAAACCTGCTATAGCCCAGGTAGGCGCCAACACGAGCGCCTCGGGTAGCAAGAAGAGGCAGAGAGTGAGAATGGGCCAGTCAGTGAACCATCAACCAGGAGGCAGTGCGATGTTAAAAGCATTCCGTAAACAAGAGGGTTTTACCCTCATCGAGTTGATGATCGTTGTGGCGATCATCGGTATTTTGGCGGCCATCGCCATCCCGAACTTCCTGCAGTATCAGATGAAGTCGCGGCAGTCTGAAGCCAAGACGAACCTGCAGGCGATCAAGACGTCTGAAGTATCCTTCCAGGGTGAGCGCGGTTGCTACATCGGTGTGGCGGTCGAAGTCGGTCAGCCTGCCGCTGCGGCCGGTACCAAGACCGCGCCTTGGCCCTGGGGTGTTGGTCAGCCGGCCACGGTGCCTGCTGCGGCCGGTTGGTGTGTGGCTGGTGGTACCTTTGCCGGCGTATTCACCGACATCGGTTTCCGCGCCACGGGTAACGTGAACTATGTGTATGGTGTGGACGCCACGACGGTTGCGGCCCCTGGTCTCTATACGCCGGCGGTGTCTTGCGCCTTGTATCCGGCTGCCGGTATGACGGCTGCCACGGGAGCGCTTGGTAACAACAACTTCGTGGCGGTTGCCAAGACCAACCTGGACGGTGATGCTGCGGTTTCAACCTGGGATTCCACGGTTGACCACGGCGCGAACGATTGCACCACCGGTGTGTTCTAAGCCGGTGTGAAGCGTGCGGTTCTGGCCCGCCGGTGTCACAGCCGGCGGGCCAGGCTGTTTTTCAGGACCTGCTCTTGCGATGACCTCAAGCACCGTACCCACAGATGCTCACCTGCCGAACCCTCTGCGTCCCACGGTTTCGTTGGCGATGTATTGTGTTCTGGCCATCATCGGGCTCATCGCACTGATTCTCCTTCAGCAGACGCTCGACCAACGGCTGGATCGTGACGTCACCCGCATTGAAGAGCTGGCGCAGTTGCCTCGCGGCGAGTATTTGAAGCCGATGCTGCTCGGGTACCAGCACGCCGGGGCCGACGTGCTCTGGCTGCAGCTGTTGCAGGTACTCGGGAAAAAAAAGACGTCGGCGGATGAATATGAATGGATCTATCATGCGTTGGATGTCATCACGACGCTGGATCCGCAGTATGACTATGCCTATTACGTGGGCGGGGTTGTGTTGACAAACCTGGCAAATAGGACTGATCTGAGCAATCGGTTGCTGGTGAAAGGGTTTGAAGCGAACCCGACGGTTTGGAACCTGCCGTTTTTGCTCGGCTACAATCATTATTTTATTCTTGGCGATGCGGCGAAAGGGGCGGAGTATATGGCGGCTGCCGCGAAGCTTCCGGGCGGGCCGAGTTATTTGCCCGGCCTGGCAAGTCGGATGTATGCGGAGGCCAGCAACCCCGAGGTGGCGCTCCAGCTTCTCAAAGCGCTGTGGCTCCAGACGCAGGATCAGGAAATGCGTGAAGTGTTGGAAAAACGCGCAAAAGAAATCATAATCGAACGCGATATCCAAGCGCTCGAATCGGCGCGGGATGCCTATCGTGCCAAGCAGGGACATTTACCCGGCGCCCTGAGTGACCTGGTGATGAGCGGCGCAATCGGCCGGGTACCCGATGAGCCGTTTGGCGGAGCATACAGCATCGATGCTCGGACGGGAGAGATCTCGAGCAGCACCCATCCTCAGCGACTGAAAGTATACAGATTGGATAAGGGATAAGGTTTCACATGCTTTCTTCAGCCCCCGACCACGTGGTCCAGATCGAGGCCATCCGCAAAGTGTTTCGTGTTGGATTCTGGGGCCGCCGCGTCACCGCTGTCGATCAGTTGTCATTGGATGTCCGGCGGGGTGAGGTGTTCGGATTTCTTGGTCCTAACGGAGCAGGAAAAACAACGACCATCAAGATGCTGATGGGGCTCATCTATCCAACCAGCGGGCAAGCCAGAATTTTCGGCCATCCGGTAGGCGATCCGGCCGCGAAAGCCAAACTCGGGTTCCTTCCCGAGTCTCCCTATTTCTACGATTATCTGACCAGCCGTGAGTTTCTCAACTTCTATGGCCATCTCTTTGGGTTGTGGGGGGGGAGCCTCGATAAGCGCGTGGATGAGTTGCTTGAGTTGGTAGGCATGTCTCACGCGAAAGAGCTCCAACTCAGAAAATTCTCAAAAGGGATGTTACAGCGAGTTGGAATCGCGCAAGCCTTGATCAATGATCCTGAGCTGGTGGTATTGGATGAGCCCATGTCCGGGCTTGATCCGATCGGGCGGAAGGAAGTGCGCGACCTCATTTTCCGTCTGAAGGAATCTGGCAAGACTGTCATGTTCAGCTCGCACATTTTGCATGATGCCGAGCTGCTCTGCGATCGAGTCGCCATGATTATGAAAGGTCGATTGGTGGCGTGTGGACAGGTTTCGGAGCTGATCGAACAGGGGACCACCCATGAAGTAGAGATGGTTATCGATCGGCTCTCGCTGGAGGGTCTAGAGCATCTGCGAGTCTTGGCGACGAAGGTAATGGTGAACGGGGAACGAGTTATGGTCGTGCTGGGAAGCCAGCGTCAGGTCGATGAGGCGCTTGACGTCATTCGGGCGGCACATGCCAAGCTGGTCTCGTTGACCCCTCATAAGGCGTCCCTGGAGGATCTGTTCATTCGGGAAGCCAAAGGCATGCAGTCGCCAGTGGAGGCGCGGGTATGAAAGTCTTGTCGATCGCGCTCAACACGTTCCGGGAAAATCTGCGGGACAAGTTATTGTACAACCTCCTGGTGTTTGCGCTGCTCATGATCGGCAGTTCCCTGTTGTTGATGCGGCTGACGTTGGGGGAGTTTCACCGGCTGCTGTTGAACGTGGGGCTCGGAAGTATCAATATTTTCGGGGTGTTGATCGCCATCTTCGTGGGAATCGGGCTCGTCAACAAAGAGATCGAAAAGAAAACGATTTATACCATCGTGTCAAAGCCCGTCGCGCGCTACCAGTTTTTGATCGGGAAATATCTCGGTTTGACGCTGACACTGTTCGTCAATACCCTGATTATGGCCGCGGGGCTGTTGCTGGTGCTCGTTGCGCAAAACGTGCCGATCGAGAGCATGCTGTTTAAAGCGCTTGGGCTGATCTTCATGGAGTTCATGGTCATTACCGCGGTGGCCCTGTTGTGTTCCACCTTTACAAGTGCGACGCTCAGCGCCATCTTTACACTGGCGACCTACGTGATCGGCCATCTCACACCCGATCTCAAGACTTTCGGGGAGAAGCTGGACGAAGGGATGCGTGCGCTGGTCACCGGGCTTTATTACATCCTGCCGAATTTGGAGAGGTTCAATCTCAAGGGGAATGTCATCCATCACATCGAGGTCTCCGGTACCGACCTCCTGCTCATCGTGGTGTACGGGTTGACGTATGTCGCCTTTCTGTTGATGTCCGCGAGTATCATTTTTCAGCGTCGGGATTTCCGCTAGCGCCAGTCGCACCGGTTCGGCATTCTCTACTTGCAAACATACAGCGTCCAAGGTATTGATGGAGTCAAGCGAGGTCGTATCGCGTCGGCTAATTCAACGGAGTCCCTGACGGGTTAGGACATGAATATTCCACTGCTTGATCTGAAAGCCCAATTCCAGCCGCTTCGCGCCGAGATCATGGCTGCTGTGCAGACCGTCTGCGACGAGCAGGGCTTTATCCTCGGCCCACGTGTCGCGGCGTTCGAAGAGTCCGTGGCCAAGTATGTCGGCGCCCGGTACGCCATCGGGTGCGCGTCGGGAAGCGATGCGTTGCTGCTGTCGCTCATGGCGATGGGAGTGGGGCCGGGCGATGAAGTCGTGACCGTGCCGTTTACCTTTTTTGCCACAGCGGGCGCGGTGTCGCGCCTGGGCGCCAAGCCGGTATTTATCGATATCCAGCCGGATACCTTCAATCTCGACCCGACGCGAATCGAACAGGTTGTCACTTCCCGGACCAAGGCGGTCATTCCGGTCCATCTGTTCGGCCAATGCGCCGACATGCCGGCCATCAATCAGATTGCCAAGGCCAAACGAATCCAGGTGATTGAGGATGCCTGCCAGGCCATCGGGGCCGGACAGGGCGGGAAGCGCGCCGGCGTCCTGGCCGATACCGCCTGCTTCAGCTTTTTCCCTTCGAAGAATCTCGGCGGATTCGGCGATGGCGGAATGATTACTACCGACAATCAGGGGCTTGCGGATGCTCTGGCCATGTTGCGCGTGCACGGGAGTCGGGTGCGCTATCTCCATGAAGCGGTCGGGATCAACAGCCGGTTGGATGCGCTGCAAGCCGTCGTGCTTGATATCAAGCTCAAGTATCTCGATCAATGGGCCGAAGGCCGCCGCCGCAACGCCGCCCGGTATGAACAGCTGTTCCAGCAAGCGGGGCTGATGAATCGAGTCACGTTGCCGGCGACGAACACAGGGAACTTTCACGTCTACAATCAATACACCGTGCGGGTATCACAACGAGATGAACTCCGCACCCATCTCAAAGAGAAGGGAGTCGGCACGGAGATTTATTATCCCCTTCCCATGCACCTGCAGCAGTGCTATCAGGACCTCGGTTATCGGAAAGGGGCATTCCCCGTGTCGGAGCGGGCGGCGGAGGAAGTTCTCTCCCTTCCAATCTATGCCGAACTGACCGACGCACAGTTGACCTATGTGGTCGAGATGATCGCCGACTTCTTCAAGCGCCAATAGACTGCGGCTCTTCTTCCGTATTCCCGTCGTGACTCCGGTGAACGGTCTGGTGTTCCCGTCCGTTGAACCATATACTTTAGACATGTGCTCCGGTTCAGAAATCCCGAGGGAAAGCCGAGCACCCATGAGGTGTGCCGGGAACAGGGAGGAATTGATGAGATACAGTCTGGTGTTCCTGGGTGTACTGATTTGTCAGTGGCAGACGGCTGCCGAGGCAAAAGAACTTTCTCCCCGCGAGATTTATGAGCAGACCTCCCCGGCGGTCGTCATGGTCATGGGGCATTCCGACAGCGGGAAAGGCGGCAGCGGGGGAACGGGCTCGATCATTCAGGCCGACGGCGTCGTGTTGACGAATGCGCATGTGGTCATCGAAGAAAAAACCGGAAAGCCCTATCCGCGTCTGTCCGTATTTCTGAAACCAGCCCGCGTCAGCGGTGACAGCAAAACCGACCTGGCCCGCATGGTACGCGCCAGAGTGGTGGCCTATTCTTCCCCGTTGGATCTTGCATTGCTCAAGTTGGAGGGGGCGGCCGTGCCGCTTCCGGTCATCGATCTGAGCGACTCGGACCGGACGAAAATCGGAGATCGTGTCGTCGCAATCGGTCATCCCGAGCAGGGTGGACTGTGGACCCTGACAACCGGAGTGATCAGCGCCGAAGTCGATAATTTCAACGGCGTGAAGGGGAAGCATGTGTTTCAAACGGAAACCAGTTTGAACCGGGGAAATTCCGGCGGTCCGCTCGTCGATAGTGACGGGCATATGATCGGGGTCAATACGGCGATCGCCCGTGTGGCGCCCGACGGGATACCAATCACCAGCATCAGTTTTTCGCTCAAATCATCGGTCGCCAGACAGTGGCTGCGCGAGCAGGGCGTGACAAGCGGCCGGATGCCTGCGGCAGCGCCGCCGTCGGTGTCGACTCCTGCAGCGGCCGAGTCTTTGTCGGTTCCAGCTCAGATGCCGCAACCGGTTCCCGCTCCTCGTCAGATTCCCGATCAGACCCCGGTTCCTAAGACGGCCGGTCCGGGGAGCCAGGTGATGCCTGGTCAACCACTCTCTACTCATCCGCCGGCCCGTGCGTACAACCTGGATGAATTGGTCAGCGACCGGAGCAAGGCCGAAGCCGATCTCGACAGAATGATTTCGGAGATGCGCGGCCGGATGAAAGAGCGGTAAGTGTTTCTGACGGCCGAAGTTCCCACTTCAAGGCAAGCGGTGTATGATGCGCCACCTGCATGCTGACTGATTTTCTCAGGCCGTTGTCCATCCTCGTCATAGCCGGTGTCTCGATATGCCTGGGTCCCGGAGTCGCGCTTGCCGTGCCGGTGAGCGATCTGTCCAAGCAGGAACTGACGGGCCCGGTGAAAACGGCGGTGACCCGTTATCCCCAACTCCGCACCGTTCATCATTTCGACCGTGACGGGCGTCTAAGGATGGTCGAATTGTTTCCAATACAGGAATCAGATTCGGCGCAATACCATTTGTCCTATGATGAGTCCGGTCGAGTGACGGAGGAACAAACGATCGAGCCCGATGGGCAGGTTCTCTACAGGAAGATCTATCGCTACGGGTTCGATGAACAGGGGCGGCAGGTTGCGACGATTGCGGCGACCGAAGACGGGCAGCTGGCTCACGCCGAATTCGAACTGTATGACGACCGCGGCGTCCTCACGGAGGATCTTGCGATCTCCGGAAACGGGACCGTTGAAAAATCGCTCTACGATATCCGGGGGAAGTTGGTCTATCTCGCCCGATATTTTCAGGGAAAGCTGGTGCTGGAGTCGACCTATCATCACGGGCCGCTAGGGCGGCTGAAGGAAGGCCGGTTCTATTCGGGAGACGGGACGCTGATGCGGAAAGATGTCTATCGATACAACGACGCCGGTCAGCGGATCGAACAGCAGAGCGAATTCTTCCGGAGCACGCATCTGCGCAAATCCGTCGTGACGTATGAGTTCGATGCCGCGGGGAACTGGACGAAAGAAACGATTCAGCGGTGGGCCGAGAAAAACGGAACGCTTTCGCTTCTGGAAACGGTGGTCAGCCGGGAGCGCCAGATCACCTACTACTGACGAAATCGGGGCGGCACACACGACGTGTACCGCCCCGATCCCATACAGACCAACTCAACACTGCTAGCTCGTCACCGCTCCTTCTGAAGCCGAAGAGACATGGCGTGCATATTTGCCCATCACGCCCGTGGTGTAGCGCGGCTTGGGGTGTTTGACCTTCTTCAAGCGCGCTTTGATTTCTTTATCCGTGAGCGCCACATCCAGTCGCCGCTTGGCGATATCGAACGTGATCGTATCGCCGTTCTTCACCGCGCCGATCGGGCCGCCCTTGATCGCCTCCGGAGCCACGTGTCCGGCCATCAGGCCGTGTGTTGCGCCGGAGAAGCGTCCGTCGGTCAGCAAGGCGACGGAATCCCCGAGGCCGGCCCCCACAATGGCCGCCGTCACGCCCAGCATTTCCCGCATACCCGGTCCGCCTGACGGACCTTCGTAACGGATCACGACCACATCGCCGGCTTTGATTTTCCCGGCTTTGACGGAGGCGAACGCATCTTCCTCGCGCTCAAACACTTTGGCCGGACCTTGAAACTTCATGATGGAGTGGCCGGCGACTTTGACCACACAACCTTCCGGCGCCAGATTGCCCTTCAGAATCACCAGCCCGCCGGTGGGCTTGATCGGGTTTGAGAGCGGCCGCAACACCTGCTGTCCTGGAGTTTCTTTCGCCCCGGCCGCTTCTTCGCCGATGGTGCGTCCGGATACGGTCGGCTGATTCGGATGCAAGATGCCGGCATCCAGCAACCGCTTGGCAACGAGCGTGGTGCCGCCCGCGGCAAAGAGATCCGATGCGGTGAAGCGCCCGCCCGGCTTGAGGTCCGCGAGGAGCGGAACTTTCCGGTTCAGCTTGTCGAAATCGTCGATGGTCAGTTTCACGCCCATTTCCCGGGCGACCGCCAGCAGGTGGAGCACCGCATTGGTCGATCCGCCGGTCGTTGCCACCGCCGCGATGGCATTCTCCAGCGATTTGCGGGTGATGATCTGCTTGGGACGCAGATCCTTCCTGATGAGCTCCATGACCATTTTGCCGCTTTCGAACGCGACATCGTCCTTGTGCTGATCCATGGCCGGAACCCCGTTGCGGCCCATGGCCGACATACCCAGGAACTCAAAGGCGATCGCCATCGTATTGGCGGTGAACTGGCCGCCGCAGGCGCCGGGTCCCGGGCAGGCATGATCTTCCAGATCTTTCAGCTCGGCGTTCGTCATTGCCCCGCAGGCGTGCTTGCCGACGGCTTCGAACACGTCCTGAATCGTCACATCGTGTCCCTGGAATTGCCCAGGCATGATCGACCCGCCGTACAGCATCACTGACGGCAGGTTCAGCCGGGCAAGCCCCATGACTGTGCCGGGAATCGTCTTGTCGCAACCGGAAAGCGCCACCACGGCATCGAACATATGGCCGCGAGCCACGAGCTCGACCGAGTCTGCGATGACCTCGCGGCTGATCAGAGAGGCCTTCATCCCTTCGGTGCCCATCGAAATGCCGTCGGAGACGGCAATTGTGTTGTATTCAATCGGTGTTCCGCCGGCGGCGCGGATCCCGGCCTTCACCCGTTCCGACAACCGCCGGAGGTGGAAATTGCAGGGCATGACCTCGATCCAGGTATTGGCTACCCCGACGATCGGCTTCGACAGATCCTCATCGGTGAACCCGACGGCTTTCAGCATGGCTCGCGCCGGTGCCCGGCCCGGTCCGACCAGCAAATCATGACTCTTCAGCTTCAGCTCTTTCGGCATGACGTGTTACTTTCCTTTCTTGCCCTCTTTCTTCTTCTCGTCCTTCTTGTCTTTGGCTTCCGTTCCGATGACGTCTCCGGTCGCGGCATCGATGCAGACTTCCGTGACCTTCCCGTCTGCGCCGAGGACTTCCACTTCCCAGGTGGTTTTGCCGTGTTTCTTTTCAAGCTCCGCCTCAACGACGGTGCCGGGCACTTTCTCCACGGCGGTTTTCGCCGCCTGCTCAATCGTAATCTTGGCGTCCTTGGCCAGGGCGGCGACATCGCTTTCCTCGCCCTTCTTCTTGTCACTCCAGGCGGGAGTGCCGAGCGCCAGCACGGTTCCGACCGCGAGTGTGAGAATGAGTGTGAGAGATTTCATCGGCCACCTCCTTCAGGAGAAAGGTTATTGCACGGACATGTTGCCGGGAGCTGCCGGAGTGCCGGTACCCTTATGCGGGTTGGCTCCGCCGTGCGGATTGACCGCACCGCCGCCATGGGGGTTACCGTGTCCGCTGCCGGCGCCTTTGTGTTCCTGCATCACTTTGTCGTGCTCGGCTTTTTCCTTGGCGCGCTGTTCCGGCGTCAACAAGCCCAGCACCTCGCGCTTGGTCTTGATGGACGTCATGCGCAGTCCGACTTGCATATCCTCGCTCTGTTTCAGCTTGGCTTCAATGGCTCCGAGATCCGACTTTTCATCGTCGGTCAACGCCTTTAGCTCGCGTTCGGCAACCTGAATATCCGCTTCCGCTTTGATCCGGGTCTTGTCCAGATTGAGCTGGATGTCTTTCAGCTTGGTGACCTGCTCGGCGGTGAGGCCGATCTCTTTCTCGTGCTTGAGGAGATGGCGGATCAGGTGGCCGGTGCTGCTGTGCATCATGCCTCCCATGCCGTGTCCGCCCATGGCGCTGTGTCCGCCGCCGGCATGGCCGTCCTTGCCGTATCCTTCGGCCCGGACGCCGGACGTGCCCAGCGTCAGGCTCACTGCGGCTGCGAGAGTCAGAGTCATGATTGCTGCACGGGATCGTTGCATGTGTCCTCCTTCGGTTAAGCTCGCATGTAATGACGATGAAGTGTGCGCTAAGGCTGTAGCAGTCCGCCGTCTCCCTTGAGTCCATTAAACAGGAATTGCACGGCGAGGGCGGCCAGCAACAGCCCCATGAGGCGCGTA
>OMJA01000276.1 GCA_900299245.1 Nitrospiraceae bacterium
ACACACTAAGAGGTGGGTTATCGTCCCCAAACTGCGCGTGAACCGCGAAATCCGAGTGCGAGAGGTTCGAGTCATCGGTCCGGAAGGAGAGCAACTGGGGATCCTCCCGACGCCCGACGCATTGCGTCAGGCGCAGGACGGAGGCTACGACCTCGTGGAAGTCGCTCCCACCGCGGCACCGCCGGTTTGCCGGATTATGGACTACGGCAAATACAAGTTCGAGCTCAGCAAGAAAGACCATCAGAACCGGCGGCATCAGAAGTCCACGCAGGTCAAGGAGATCAAGCTTCGGCCGCGCACCGATAAGCACGATCTGGGCATCAAGATCCGTCAGATCAAGGAATTCCTGGCTGACGGGAACAAAACGAAAGTCACCTTGACGTTTCGCGGCCGTGAAATGGCCAATCAGGAGATGGGCCGGTCGCTCATGAACATGGTGATCGCAGAAATGGCCGAGACCGGAACTATTGAGTATGCCCCGCGCATGGAAGGCCGCAGCCTCATTATGATCGTGGCACCGAAGAATTAGCAGAAAGCCTGTTGAGTACAAACCGAGAGAGGACGGACGAGGTAAAAATGAAAGCCAAGACGCACAAAGGGGCCAAAAAGCGGTTTTCCCGTACCGGAAGCGGAAAAATTGTCAGACGGAAAGCCGGGAAACGCCATTTATTGAGCCATAAGAAGAGCGATCAAAAGCGCCGGTTAAGCGGAACGGCCGTGGTGGATGCCACTTCCACCTTGTCTTTGAACCGCCTGTTGCCGTATAACTAAGCTTCAAAACGCTTCTCACGGATAAAAGGAGTATTGAGTCATGCCCCGCGCAAAAGGTGGACCGAAAACTAGAGCGAGACGGAAGAAACGGCTGAAACTAGCAAAGGGACAGTACGGCGCCAAGAGCCGGTTGTTCCGTTCAGCCACTGAGTCGGTGGATAAGGGACAGCAGTATGCCTACGACGGACGAAAGAACCGGAAGCGGGATTTCCGCCGGTTGTGGATCGCGCGTATCAGCGCCGCCGTCCGGGCACAGGGACTGACGTATGGCCGGTTCATCAACGCTCTGAAAAAGGCTGAGATCCTGTTGGATCGGAAGGTTCTTTCGGACATGGCGATCAAGGATGCGGCCGGCTTCGAGAAGTTGTGCGGTCTGGCCAAGCAACACCTGGCTCCTGTCGCAGCGTAACCTACCCGCTCAACAGTCATACCGCTTCAACAGTTTATATCGGATCTTGGAGGGCGACAGGTTGTCGCCCTCCTTCTTTTTTCCCCGCTCCAAACAATTCTCGCCCAATTACCTATTCACACGGACAACACCAACCTAACTTAAAGAAAAACTACTTCCCAGACAGCTATTGCTATCACGATCCAGCCTGTGACGATCGTGTAAGATTTTGTGACCTGTTTTCCAAAGCACACCTTTACAAACACCTGCGAGTACACAAACATGAGTGCCTCTGGCGGATCAATTAGCCATGTCCACTCTCGTTTACCACCATAAGCGGAGAGCACACCCCACAGTAACGTGAGGGGTACTAGCAGTGCCATATTTGAGATATGGGTCCAAACTGTTACCGTCGACCGCACCTTCACATTTGGCAGATAGTCAAAAGAAAGAGTTTCAACGGAACAGGATAGAAACCGAGGAGGGACACATCTCCGGATCTATGCGAGATCCACCAGTTGTGTGAGATTCACGTCGAAAGAAACGACCGGCACGGTGATCTGCCACCGTTCTAAAACCTCAGGGTGCACTTCGCCAATGACACCGATGGCTTGCCCTCCAACGACAATGCGCCCCGCACGGCCTTCCAGAAACGACGGATGTTGAACCGGTTCCAGACTATAGTCTTTGCCCAGATGGTAGAACAGAATATCGAGACAGGAATGGATTTCGGAAAAATGGGCGGTGGCATGGGCGATAACCGCACCGAGCACCGTTTCCGTACGCGACCCCAGTTCATGCGTCGCGTCAGGAATAGCCACATCGCCGGCCTCGAACAGACGGTGCGGATAGAAGGCCCGGCTCGAGGCGGCTTCGACACGCAGTAGCGACGGCAGCATCCACTGGCGCAGGCAGGAGAACGTCAGAGTCATGGCATTGTCCACTTCCACCATCCGCCCCCACTCCGTATCAGCCAGCCGCATGGTGTCACGATAGCTCTCCGGCGACCCCATAATATTGGAGATGATTTCCTGGAATCCCAACCCGACCATGAGCTCGCGCGCCCGGTCGGAGGTCTGCTCGATCCGCGAGAGCCCGCCGACCGTGAATTGCGCCGGCATCACCGGGGCAAACTCTCCGTAGCCGCGGCTGATCGCGACATCTTCGACCACATCCATCGCATGCATAAGATCCTGCCGATAGGGCGGCAGAGTAGCCTTGACCGATCCCTTTCCGGCTGAGACTCCATACCCGTAGACTTCCAGCGCCTGCTTGACGGCCTTGACGCCGAGTGCCTGCCCCAGCGCCTGTTCAATGATCTTGAGCTGGATCGTTTTCGAATTTCCGAGGTCCTGAGGTGTCACGACCCGCTGACCCAACGGCGTATTCTTGGGGTAGCGGACTTCAACCGGTTCAATCGCGGCGCCGCGATCGGCCAAGTTGGCGGCGAAGATATTCAGCGTGAGGACGACCAT
>OMJA01000277.1 GCA_900299245.1 Nitrospiraceae bacterium
AACTCGGCGCTCCATTGCCCCCGGTGCCGTTCGATATTCGCCTGCCAGGCCAGCAGCGTGCGGTCGTAATCCGTCCCGAAATTATGCCAATCCTCCATGACAAACAGTCCTTCCATCGCCAGGCTCAGCTGCGCGACGGACGGCAGCATGCCCCCCGGGAAAATGTATTTGTCGAACCAGGGGTCGCCGATCGCGGTCGAGGCATTGTTTCCGATGCTATGCAGCAGCGCCAGACCGTGAGGCCTCACGGTCCGGTGGATAACTTCCATGAGCGTGCGGTAGTTCTTGTATCCGACATGCTCGCAAATACCGATCGCAGCCACCTTCTCGTATTCCCCGGCGGCGTCCCGATAGTCTCCCAGCCGGATCTCAACCGGAAGGCCGGCACACCAGCGCCGCGCATACGAAACCTGCTGCTCGGAAATATTGTAGGCAACCACCGAACAGCCGTAGTGCAGCGCGGCGTACCGCGCGAATCCTCCCCAGCCGCACCCCAGTTCGAGGACCCGCTCGCCAGGCCTGAGCTGCAGTTTCCGGCAGATCAGTTCCAGCTTCTGCTCCTGTGCCTCCGCCAGCGTCCCGGCCTGCTTCCAATAGGCGCAGGTGTATTGCATGTGCGGGCCGAGCATGCGTTCGTAGAACTCGTGACTCAAATCATAGTGGCATTGCGCAACACGCTTGGAACGATCCTTGTCCTGCATGTTGAACAGACGCGCCTTGACCGTGTTCAGGAGGGAGTGCGTGTCGTGCACGGCTTTGTCGAGTTCGGCGGAGTCAACCTTGAAAAAGAACTCATCCAGGCGATCGGCGTCCCACCATCCCTCCATATAGGACTCTCCGAGTCCTAACGATCCCTCGGCAAGGATGCGCGCATAAAACCGGTCGTCGTGGACCAGAATATCCCCGGCCTGCGACCCGTTCACACGCACCTGCGCCTTTTCAAGCAATGCGTGAACCACAGACCGTGGATCCATAGGGGTGCTCCTCTTTCCCCGCCCGGGAGAAAAAGAACGGTCCGCACTCGAGATGCCTGCGTACCCGAAACCAATTATGAGCAGCTTACTGGGTCAGAGCGACAATTCCCTCTCCGCGACTTCAAGGAGTCGGGAGAGCGTGTCACGTACGAGCCGCAACGGAGGGCTGACGCGGAAAGAAAGGTCAGCCCCGTCGGATAACGGCGAAGCGATCAGGCCACTCCGGGAGCGGCGAGCCCGGCTTTGACATGGGCTGGAGGAGTTCTCAAATCCCACACGATCCGGAACCAGGACAGTACGATCAGGACATAGTACGAGAAATCCACCTCCCACCAGCGCCATCCCTGATTCACCGATGACTGATAGTAATGATGGTTGTTATGCCAGCCTTCACCGCAACAGAGCACGGCCAGAATAAAGCTGTTCCTGCTCCCGTCACGGGAATCATAGCGGACACGGCCGACGATATGCGTCAGAGAATTGATGAAGAACGTACAATGATAGAGCACCGTGGTGGAGATGAAGAAGCCCCAGATCAGACCGGGGACTCCCCAGAGCGCGTACATCAGGAATGCATACAGCATAGGCGGAACGGCGTGAAACTGATTCAGCAGACGCAACTCGGGATACTTCGCCAGATCCCGCACAACGGACAGATCGGTCTTCACGTACTCGTCGGACAACAACCACCCGACATGCGAATACCAGAACCCCCGCTGCAGCGGAGAATGGCGGTCCTCCACCCGATCCGAGTGCTTATGATGATGCCGATGGTGGGCGGCCCACCATAACACCCCTTTTTGTGCGGAGGTCATGGCGAGAAACGCGAGCACAAACTGGAAAACCCGGCTCGTCTTATACGAGCGGTGCGAGAAGTACCGATGATATCCTGCGGTAATGGCAAACATGCGCAGATAATAACTGCCGATCGCCAGCGCAACCCACTCCCACGTGACTCCGGTTTGAAACGCCCAGAAACACATCAGGTGGACACTGATGAAGGGAACCGCGCCTTTCCAGGAGATTGCCGTATCTTCAGACTGCTGCCCGATCGCGTCGCTCGACAGACTACTCATTGCCAAAACCCATAATATGCTTCTCCTTATGGAATGCAATCGTGGATTGCGGAAGCATTCTACGTGATTGGAAGTAGTCTGAGAAGAGGAAAAATAGGTCAGGGGAAAATCCCCTCCCTTACCGGAACTCGCCGTAGCCGGAAGGCCCTCTGCTCTCGCCTCAGACCCGGCGCGCTCCCCGATTTTGAAATCCTTTCCCAGGCATACAGCCGCATTGATCATCGAACGGACGCCCTGACTGCTCCATTGGGAACCGGTTCGCCCTCCGCAACAGGGGCTGACGTTTCTTCCCCGTCTTCATAGCATCAATCCCTGCGGCGTTCCGCTCACCGAGCCGGCACCCCACTCTATTAGTCTTCCGATTATTTAGATGGTCACTCTGCCTGATCCGCAGCGCCACCGAACGTCACCGCCGGAATTCCGCCTGCCAATTTCTGTCATTTCCCCGCTCAGGCAGGGACAGTTGCGCTCGCTCCCGGGATTCCCCGCTGCCAAACGCATGAATTTTCGCTGGTATTCCCCGCACCCGCAGACCGTCCGGCGGCATGGCGATTGCGATACCGGAGAAGTAAGCGCGAATCCGGCACACGTAGGACGGAGTCATTCTATATGGAGATGCTGACGGTCAGACAACCGGGTTGGGGAACGGCCATGCCGTTGCCCCGGTGCGTCGCCGCCGCTTCTCCACGCCGGCGTTCGTTCTATTGGGATATCGCATGGCTGTTTGGCTTGACACTTTGTTCAGGATTCTCCGGTTGCGGCCCGGCCGTATCCGATAGTGAGCCGAACCGGGAAACCCGCGCAAGCCTGACGGCTTCTCCCGCGCTTCCGTCGGTCCCGCAGCAGAGTCCCCCTTCGCCAGCCGGCCAGGGCCCTCCGCCGCCGGCGGACGATTTTCCTCCACAACCAGACACCCTGGTCCTCCCGGTCTGGATGGCCCAGGCGCTGGATGCTCCGGATGTCAGGGTCCGGCTTCAGGCTCTGGATAAGTGGGCGAAACTGGGAACACAGGCATCATTAGATCCCCTGGTTGTAGCGCTCGACGACGAAAACGACGACGTCAGAAATAAAGCGATTGAGATCATCGAGCAGCGTTGGATGGAAGAACAGGATACGGAGTCAGAAGCCGTCAGGAACGGCGAGACAAGCGCGGCACGACCGTAAGAACGACGCAGTGTCACAAGAGACGCGTTACGCAGGCGAACGCGTGGGCCAGGAGACAGTCAGTGGGTACCATTACCACATCACCAAGGAGTCGTACCATGATTCGAGGCAACCACAAGAGATGGCTGAGCGGAGTCGGCGTCGCGGTGTTTATCGGGGGACTGGCCCTCGTGAACTACGGCGGAGGCGTCGCTCCGGCGGCGGCCCACTCTGCGCACCAGGAACATCAGAATCCCTTCAAGCAAATACTGACGAAACTGAACGAGATTCTCGCAAAGCTCAACGCCGGGGGCGGAGGAGGCGGAGCGGGAAATTATACGCAGCGGTGGGACATCAATAATCCCTCAACGTCCCGCTTTACGGTCCTGGCGGAGTTCAACAACGCGGCGGTGCGGGACAACAACACCGGACTGGTCTGGGAACAGTCGCCGCTCCCGTCCTCTCCGGGCCCGACCTGGAACGATGCCCGCCTCCAGTGTATTGACAGAAACGTCGGAGGCACGCGCGGCTGGCGGCTTCCTTCGGTGGTCGAACTGGCCAGTGTGATCGACCCGTCTTTGCCGGCGCCGTACATCCCGCCCGTGTTTACGGGTGTGCAGCTCACGCCCTACTGGTCGGCGACCGCGAATGCGGTCGGGAGCAGCACCGCATTGAACGTGAATTTCGATGACGGACATGTAGGGATGAGCAGCAAGTCGAGCAGCAACGCCGTCTGGTGCGTGCGGAGCCCGATGCAGGAATCTGTCTACTAAGAATCCGTGTCCGGCAGCAATGAGGGGCAGGGGGGGGGAAATCCCCCCTGCCCCTCTCGACTGTCTCGCATCTACTCAACGCAACATTGTCGGCCATTCCGGCACACACAGCGGCACAGGATATCGCAGTGATTAGAACCCCAGCGCTTTCTCGAGATCGTCCTGGCCCTTCTTGAACTTCTTTTTCTCCTGCTCGTCTTTCTTCTTTTCCAGACTCTGGAGTTCCTCCGCCCGCTTGCGCTGGGCTTCGTGTTCTTTCTTGCGGGCCTCTTCCTCTTTTTCACGCCCGAGCGACGCGACTTGAGCCGCTTTGATCGCCTCATCCGGCACGGTCATCCATGACAAGCGGTACCCCGTCGATTTCAGCGCCTTGTCCTGGTAGAGCACGACGTAGCGTGTCGGATAACTCCGTTGACCGATCTGGCGTTCTTCAAGAACGAACACGGTAGGCGCCTCGAACAGATCGGGACGGAACTGATCGCTCATCTCCACCATACGCTGGCTCATGGTCTCGCCTTGAAGCTGCAGGATCTTTTCAAGCGTAGCCTGTGGATTCGTCGTATCCTTTTGCAATGCCTCGACCTGCTTGCCTGTCGCCTCTCCGGTTTCCTTCCAGATCCGTTCACGCGCCTCTTGCTCATCGCTCAATTGATAGCGATAGACCGTCTTGAACTCCTCCAGCTTCAACGGGCCCCGCTTGGACTTGCTCTTAAAAAATGAGGCTGCCGGCTCCATGCCTTTCCGGGTGATGTACGACACACGGCCGTGCGCGGCCGTGCTGGCATAGAAGAGATACGTGCTGTCCGGCGCGACCGGCAGCGAATACTTTGCCGGATCCGCCGGGGTATCGGGCGTGAATCCTCCGGACCAGGTCATGGTGCGCTGCGACAGGAGCTTGAAGTCTCCGCTTTTGCCCTGGGAGAACATCTGCGACACGGCTTTCCTGACCTCCGGAACCGGATCGTTGGCGAGCGGAGCAAGGAGCTCCACATCGCCGTCCCTGGGACCGATCATGCCGATGGCATCGGCCGCCGCGACACGCAACTCGGGTTCGTCGATTTTGAAGACCGGGAGAATACTGAGGAGAAAACCGTGATTCGCCGACGATCCAAGCGTCAACAGGTCTTCTTTCAAAATTTCGACGGCGGACTTCCTGAGCTTCTCGCAGTCCGCGTCTTTCGACGGTTTCCCCTGGCAACCGTCGACGTATTTTCTGACCGTTTCATCTTTGGGCGACGGAACCGGAGCGGCCGCCTGAGCCGGCAGCGGGATGAGTCCGGCGCCTCCGAGCATGAGCGCGGCACCCAGTGCCGCCATGGAACCCCACGAAGTCTTCATGATGTGGCCTCCCGACACATGCGTGGATGTCATCTGCCGTATCATTTTCCGGTTGCCCCTCCCCCGAGCATGCGGATTCTGTTTTCCGCCTGATTGAGACGCTCGCGTTGGGCCGCGTCATTCTGCAATTGCTGTTTGATGCTGGGATCTTCCTTGGGCAGGCATTTCAATTTGAGATCCGCGTACTTCTTTTCCAGGAAAGTTTTCTGCGCCCGGTAGGATTCGACCTCCGACTCCGCGCGCAAACGCTGAAGCCGCGAGGTCATGACCACGTCGAAGACCTGGGGAAAGCTTAGATAAAATTCTTTATGTTTCCGTTCGTGCTCTTTCTCCGCCTCGATGATGTCGTCGCAGTTGTTGTTCTGAAACTCGTCGTCCACGACAGGCTCGCCTTTGTCGCTCAGCCCGGCGACTTTCTTCAGACTTTTCTTCTCTTTGACCGGCCCTTCCTTGATCAGGTCGTACCATTTGGATGCGGGGGCATTCTTCAACTGCACGAACTTCTGGTTCAGATCGTCATTCGTCCTGGGGAGATCGACATCCCGATAGGTTTCCCTGGCCCACGCAAAGATATACTTCCAGATCTCTTCCGACGTGGCGGCTCGATCCAGATTCTCTTTGATCTTATCGAGGTCTTTGCAGGTGCAGGGACCGGCTGCGCCGGCCGGGGTGCTCAGCAGACCCAGCAGCAGCGTGAGGCCCAGCAGGCTGATGACCGCCGTCCGCACGCCGCACGAAAGCCCTGAGGCAACCCGCTGACTGATTCGTTGACGCCACATGTGTGTCACTCCTCTCTGTGTACTCAGACGCGGCAAAAGAGTACGCTTGCCGGCACCGTGAACTTCGCGACGCACCTTCAAGGGAAATGGCTGTTCTCCATCCTGCTGCTCACCGGCCTGCTCTACATCACTGCCTTCGCGGGAGATTTCCACTTCGACGACCGTCCGGCGATTCTCGCGAACCCGCATCTGGATCGAGGATCGACATTTCTCGGCCATCTCGATCACATGGTCCGGCCGGTGCTCAACGCAACCTTCCTGATCGATCGCCGTCTCTTCGACACCTCTCCCGCCGGGTATCATCTGCTGAATCTGCTGCTCCATCTGGGATCCGGAGCCCTCGTGTACCGGATACTCATGCGGGCCGTTACCGATGAAACCCGTATGGTGCCGGTATGGACCGCGCTCCTGTTTCTGATCCACCCGATTCAGACGGAAACCATCACCTACATTTCTGGCCGGGCTTCAGGGCTCATGGCTTTTTGGTACCTGCTGGCGCTCTTCCTCTACATCAAAGCCTCGGAGGACACAAGTGGGCAGATCGTCCGGCCGCGCTACCTGGCCGGAGCGCTGCTCGCTTTCATCCTGTCCGTGGCATCCAAGGAACCAGCCGTCACATTTCCTCTCGCGCTGCTCTTGTGGGATACGACCGTGCGCCGGCTCAGAGGAGCCGCACTGCGAGCGGCGGTCCTGTCCGGTCATGCGCCGTTCTGGTTCGCCGTTCTGGCCGCCGCTCTTCTGGCCTGGCAGCATCCCCGGTATACAAACCTGGCACAATTCAGTCTGCAGATCCGTCCCCTCTGGGACAATGCCTTGAGCGGGCTCCACGCGGCCGGCTATGCCCTGCTGCTCTTCATCCGTCCCGGGCAGCTGAATTTCGACCATGACCTGCCGCTCTTCCACTCCCTCTCCCAGTGGCCGCTCCCGCTTGAGTTAGGCCTGTGGGGCGCCACGGTCCTGACCGCGTTCCTCGTCAGACGGCGGCTTCCGCTCCTTTCGTTCGGCGTCGCGTGGTGTATCCTGCAGTTGCTTCCGACCTGGCTGATTCCTCGCAACGACCTCTTGAGCGAGCGCAATCTCTATCTGGCGTCGTTCGGTATTCTGCTTGCCGCCGTTGAACTCGGATCGGTTCTGACCCATCGGATCGCGGCAGGGGTGGAACGGCCTCGCGCTGTCGGAATCGGCGCCGGAGCGGTCGGGCTCGCCATTGCCATAATCCTCTGCGCCGCCACGGCGCAGCGGAACGCCCTGTATCGCGATCCGGTCCTGCTCTGGTCCGACACGGTTGCGAAATCGCCGCACAAGGCCCGGCCGCATAATAATCTGGGATATGCCCTCGCCCGGCGCGGAGAGTGGGACCTCGCCATCGAAGAATTCCGCGCCGCCGTCAGACTCGATCCCGATTATGCACTTGCCCGGCAGAATCTTCGCGACGCCTACCTGCGGCAGGTCGGCCGGCAGTAACCGGACCGCTCATTCCTGCCCCGTCCGCAACAGAGCCTGGCCGTACCGGAGCAGTTGGGTTGCCTGTTCCCACCGGTCGACCACATTCAGCCCCACGAGCAGCAATTGCTGCCCGTCCTTGAACATGCTCGCAATGAGGCAGCGTCCGGCTTTGTTCGTGAATCCTGTCTTTACGCCGGTCACATCGGGATCGAGCAGTAATTGATTGGTGCTGTAGAGGTGAATGCTTCGGCGTCCGTCCGTGGTCGCGATCTCGCGCTCGACAGTGCGCACCATCATGGAAAACTCGGGAATCTGCAGCGCCGCCTGAGTGAGTCTGGTCAGATCCTCCGCGGTGGAATAGTGGCCCGGCGCATCGAACCCGCAGGGGTTGGCGAAATGCGTCCGGCTCAGTCCCAAAACTTCGGCGCGGGCGTTCATTTTCTCGACGAACTTCGCCGGCGTTCCTCCGATATGCCAGGCGATCGCCTCGCAGGCATCGTTGGCGCTGGTCACGAGCATGGCGGCAAGGAGGTCGCGAAGCAGAAACGGCTCTCCGCGGCGGAGCTTCAGTGACGAGCGCGCATGCAATGCGCGGCCGTCGACCTGAATGACATCGTGCAACGACGCCTCGTTCAACGCGACGACCGCCGTCATAATCTTCGTCAGGCTGGCTGGAGGGAGCGGCTGAGTGGCGTTCTTCGTGAGCAGGACACGGCCGGATTTGAGTTCGACGAGATGGAGCGCAGCCGCCCGCACGGGCGGCTGCGCGGGAATCTCCGGAGGATCAGCCAGACAAACCCCGGCGGCGGCGAGGACAAGCCAGCCGGCGAAACCGGCAAAAAACGGAGCGCCTCGCCACGGCCACCGCGCGATCACGTTACCGCCCGAAGAGTTTTTTCATCATGTCGCCGGCCCGCTTGATATCGTCGACGCCGGTGGACTGATCGCGCTCCGGAGTGGCCGGAGCGTCGGGAACAGACGGGGGAGCTGAGGGACGGGCGCGATGGGAGCCGCTCCGGTCCGCCGGAGGCATCCCCATCCCCTCGCCGCTCATCATCCCGCCCATCATGCCAGCCATATCGAACTTGGTGAATCCCTCAGGCACCTCAAACAGTTTGGGGTCCTGCTTGCCGATCTTGAGATTCTTCAACTCGGTCGTCACCCGGTGCTTCTCGTTGCCTTCCTTGTAGAGCAGGTCCTGCTTGACGGCGATGCCTTCCTTGGTACGCCAGGAGAAGCCACCGTACTTTTTCCCGTCGGTGCTGGTGGCGATCGTCTTGTATTTCGTCACTTTCACGCCTTCCAGCACTTCTTCACCGACGACGGTTTCTTCGAAGTCCCATTTGGAGAGGTCTTTCCCTTTGTTCTGAGCTGCGGCCTTGTCCATGGAATGTTCCATGTACATGCGTTCGGACGGCATCAGCTGCCACATCAATTTACTGTCGTACCGGAAGATCATGGCCACCCCGTCGCCGCCGGCGGTCAGCAATTCCTGCCGTTCCTTCATCGGCGTGGCGTAAACGTGCTGTTCGATCGTCCCTTCCTCGGTCTGCATCACCGAGTCGGCGGAATACTCCGCCTGTGGACGCGTGAGTTGCGCCGCCGTTGCAGGCAGCGCACCGACCAGACCGGTGAGCGCAATCATCAGCACAAGGCGTTGCAACATGGCAGACTCCTTCTAAAATTGTGGAACAGATTGACGGTAGCGGGGCATGACGTCGCGCCTCGTCGCACTCGTTTGTGAACAGGCTGGAAGCGAACTCGGGCAAAAGAGTATCCCTTGCCAGAAAAGAAGTAAAGTGGGCGCAGGAGTGGACCAAACCGGCTCCGACCACGTAGAATGCGCGACCGGTTTCACCAACCGGCCCGTTCCGGTCTGCAGGCGAACCCGGCGGAGTTCACCCAACGTTGTACTGATTAGTAAAAGGGGTTGTCATGAGTGTGAAATGCGGGATCGTCGGGCTGCCCAATGTGGGAAAGTCCACCTTGTTCAATGCGCTGACCAAGTCGGG
>OMJA01000278.1 GCA_900299245.1 Nitrospiraceae bacterium
CGTGTCGGCGAGCATCTTGACGACCTTGTGCCCGTCATGCTCCTGCAGCCCCAAATCGTCGATGCTGATCATCACGGCGCCGCGCGCCCGGGAGATAAACTCGTCGAGCTCTTCAAGCGGCATTTTCAGTTCGGTTGCCACTTCTTCATCCAGCGGAGGACGGCCGAGCCTGTTTAACAGCACGATATGAGTTTTTTGCAGCAGTCCGATCCGCTCATGGACCGAACGCGGAATCCAGTCCATCGACCGGATTTCGTCCAGCATGGCACCGCGAATGCGGAATTCCGCATACGTCTTGAATTTGGCTTCCCGGTTGGGGTCATACTTGTCCATTGCGTCCATCAGACCGATCGTGCCGACGGAAATCAGGTCTTCCGCATCCAGGTACGCCGGCAGACGAAAAGCCAGTCGATGCGCCATTGCGCGAATCACATGCGCAAACTCTTTGATCAGTTGCTCCCGATGCGCATCGCCGCTGGGAATTGGTTGATGTCCTCGCTGTACTGCCGTTTTGCTCATAATTAATACGCCTATTACTCCATCACATGGCCGCAGTGGTTTGAAGGAGCCGTTGCCACAGAAGCTGAACGGCGCTCTTGGGAAAAATCGGCTTGGGCCACTGCAAAATCTGCCCAGCCAGGCGGGTCATTGCCTGGGCCGCCGGCGAAGCCGGAAAGAGCTCCAACAGCGCTTTTTGCTGCATCACGGCGAGCGGAACATAATCATCCTGTGGAATGTATCCGACATACTCGAGGGCAACATGCAGGAACCGATCCGCGGCGGTGTCCAGTTTCCTGAACACGTCGGCGGCTTCGCGAGGACTCTTTGCCATGTTGACGAGCACCTTGAAGCGGCGTTCCCGGTATTGTCTGGTCAATACCTTAATGAGCGCGTATGCATCGGTGAGCGAAGTCGGTTCCGGTGACACCACCACAATGGCGTCCTGAGCCGAAGACGTAAAAAATGTCACGTTCGGCGAGATGCCGGCACCGGTGTCGATCAGTAGCACGTCGACACCCCGAGAGAGTGTTTCGAGTTGTTCCAGCAGCAGCATTTGCTGTGTGTCGTTCAATGCGGTCAATTGCGGAACGCCCGAGCTTGCAGGCAGCACCCGGATGCCTCCTGGTCCATCGACGATGACATCATCCAGGGTGTGTGTGCCGGCCAGCACATGCTCTATGGTGTGTTCTGGGACTAAGCCGAGCAATACATCCAGATTGCCCAGGCCTAGATCGGCGTCGAGCACCAGCACGCGCTGACCGGATTTGCTCAGCGCCATGGCGACATTGGCCACCACGTTGGTTTTCCCGACGCCGCCTTTGCCGCTGGCGACGGCAATGACCTGAGTCATTGCCGCGGGGCGCTCCGCAAGATCCCCCGCCATAGGTGTAAATGATCGACTCTGCATGTTCCGCCCTCCTACCGTGTGACAGTGTCCGTGGTGATGTCCTGCTGAAAAGAATTCTGCCGATCCGACATAACGCGGTCGATGGTTGACGACCGGAAGGGAGCGCTGTACCGGCGTCCGAGAAGAAACTCAGCCAGTCGTTGCGACGTGGCGGTTTCCAGGTCGTCCGGGACCCGTTGACCGGCGCTCCAATAGGACAGCGGAATGCCGGATTGATGACTCAGCTCATAGAGCGCCCCGAATGAGTCCGTTTCATCGAGCTTGGTAAACAGCAGGCGCAACAACGGGAGCGCATGAATCTGCGAAATCTGACGCTGCAGATCCTGCTCGCGCGTCGAGGCCGAGACCACGACATGCGTTTGCACTTCCGGTTCCGCCTTGAGGAGCTGGTGCAGGGTGTGCACCAAGGCGAGATCTTGTTCTCCAAACCCCGCCGTGTCGATCAGGATCAGGTCGGCGTCGGCATGCGTGTGGACATGCGCGGCGGCCTGCTTGGCGGACAACGCTGACTCGCATGGAATGCCCAGCACGTCGGCATACATCCGGAGCTGTTCGACCGAAGCCAATCGATACGTGTCCAGCGACACGATGGCGACGGACTTTTTCTCTTCCAATTGGTAGTGCGCGGCCAGCTTAGTGATCGCCGCCGTTTTTCCGGCTCCGTTCGTCCCGATCATCATGGCGATCGTCCGGTCTCCCTGACCGGAGAGCACGGGGCCACTTACGCGAATATCCTGCGCCAGACATTTCGCCAGGGCGGACTGAAGACTCTGCGGATCCCGGGAGAGGCCCGGAGCCAGTTCACGCGACAACGATTGTCCGATCCGGTCCGCGCTGGATGGGCGGAGGCCTTGTGCCACCAGATTTCGGCACAGGGAGGCGATCGCCGGCTCCGTATGATGACCGAGGGATTGTGCCGCCGCCGGTAATGCCGCGCCGATCTCCCGGCTCAACTCACGCAGTTCGTTCCGCAGATCATGCAGGCGATGTTGCTTTCTTTCCGGTGATCGCGGCGTTGAGGGGCGCGTTTGTCCAGACGCCTGCGGTGAGACGGAAGGCGCGCCGGATCGCCGGGGTGCAGGCGTCGGGTTCGCCAGCATCCCCTGCAAGGTTTCACGAAACGCGTCGGGGCCGACGGGTTGTGTCCAGGTATTGGCAGACGTCGGTGCGGCGGGCTTCTGGCTTTCGTTCGAGACCGGTTCCGCGCCTGCCGGCTTGATTGCGGGTAACGGATCGTATTCAGCCGCCGCCATGACCTCCAGCACAGGTTTATTGAAGTAGCTCATCAAGCGACCGCCCTGATGCACTTCCTTGGATGAAAGGATGACGGCATCCGGTCCCAGCTCTTCTTTGATCGCCCGGATGGCATCCTGCATGGTCAAGGCATGGAATGTTTTGACTTTCATTGTTCACCTCACGACGGTTGCGGAAGTTCTGAGTCAAGCCGTATGGTATCCAGCGACTGCAATCGCACCATGGCGTCGATTTCGTTCAGTCCGACGACCGGCACAGAGTGCAATAACCGGTCCATCAGCCGCCGCAGATGCCGGCGAACGGCCGGCGAGCAGAGAAGAATCGGCTGCTGGCCCCGCGCAGCCACACGCTCGGCCGATTGCTTGAGCGCCGTCAGAAGTTTGTGCGACAGCGCTGGATCCAGATTCAGCACGGCTCCCTGCGGAAGCGTGGCCGCCTGCTCCGCCAGCGAGCGGTCGAGGCGCGGGTCGAGCGTAATGACCGGCAGCGACCCGTCCGGCGCCTGATACTGTTTGGTAATGGTACGGGCGAGCGATTGCCGGGCCATCTCCGTCAACAGTTCGGCATCTTTGGTCGTCATCGCATGATCGGCGATGGCTTCCAGGATGGATCGAATATCCCGGATGGGAATCCCTTCCTTGAGAAGATTGCCCAGAATCCGGACGACCGTCCCCAGCGACACCATTGTCGGAATCAGTTCTTCCACCAGTTTCGGATGCGTTTTACCGACTTCATCGAGTAACGCCTGAGCTTCCTGCCTGCCCAGCAATTCGTGACCGTGACGCTTGATGATTTCCGAGAGATGTGTCGTGATGGCCGAACTCGCATCGACAACGGTATACCCGGCCATTTGCGCCTGTTCGCGCTGATCCTCTGCTACCCACAAGGCCGGCAAACCGAACGCCGGTTCTTTCGTCGGAATGCCCTGGACCATTCCACGCTGAGCGGTGCCGGGATCGATCGCCAGCACATGGCCAGGGAGAACCTCGGCTTTGGCGACCTCGACTCCCTTCAGCATGATGGCGTATTCATTCGGACGGAGTTGCAGATTGTCCCGGATATGGATGGGGGGAACCACGAATCCCATGGATTCGGCAAATTGCCGGCGTAGCCCTTTGATCCGATCCAGGAGCGCGTTGCCCTGCGTCCCTTCCACGAGATTGATCAGGCCGTATCCCACCTGCACTTCCATCAGATCGAGCGGCGCGATGTGGGCTGCCGGCTCTTCGACTTTGGCCGTCACGGGAGGAGGCGCCACGGCTTCCGGTGCCTGTTCCCGCTGGTAGAGATGGTAGGCAATCCAGCAGACACCGGCACCGAGCATCAGAAACGCCAGATGCGGCAGGCCGGGCACCAGACCGAGCGCCAGGAGAATGCCTCCGGCCGTGCCCACGGCTCTGTGTGAATTGAGAAGCTGACCCGTCATCTCGGCGCCGAGATCGTTTTCCGAGGCGGCCCGCGTGACGATCATACCGGTGGCGGTGGAGACGATCAGGGCGGGAATTTGCGCGACCAGTCCTTCGCCGACGGTCAGAAGCGTATACGTTTGCGCCGCCAGCCCGGGACTCATGCCCTGCTGCAGGATGCCGATGGTCAGCCCTCCAACGATGTTCACCACGACGATGATGACCGCCGCGATGGCGTCGCCGCGGACAAACTTGCTGGCACCGTCCATGGCCCCGTAGAAGTCGGCCTCTTCGGCGATGTTCTTCCGGCGGCGTCTGGCTTCATCTTCTTTGATCAGTCCGGCATTGAGATCCGCGTCGATCGCCATCTGTTTGCCGGGCATCGCGTCCAACGTGAAGCGAGCGGCGACTTCCGCCACGCGGCCGGCGCCCTTGGTCACGACGACGAAATTGATGATCACCAGGATCGCGAAGACCACCAGGCCGACGGTGTAATTGCCGCCGACGACAAAGGTCCCGAAGGTACGGATGACCTCGCCCGCCGCCGCCGCGCCTTCATTGCCGTGCAACAGAATCAGTCGCGTCGACGCAATATTCAGCGAGAGCCGGAGCAGCGTGACCATCAGAAGGATCGAAGGGAACACGGAGAATTCCATCGGCCGGCGTACCTGCAGCCCCACCAGCAGGATGATGATCGAAATCGTGATGTCGAAGCTGAGCAGCAGGTCCAGGAGAAAACGCGGGAGCGGCAGCAGCATTACCATGAGCACACCCACGACGCCGACGGACATCACAATGTCGGGGTGTTTGATCAGCGGAGGATGCTCGATCGGAGGAACAGCGGTCGTCGATGCCATGTGATACAGCCCTTCTTACAGTTGTCCGGGGTTGACTCCCCTGGCCCGGTACACAAAGGCCAGGATTTCAGCGACCGCGCGATAGAGATTCGACGGGATTTCCTTCCCGATATCGACCAGCCGGTAGAGCGTTCTCGCCACAAGCTTGTTCTCGACCACAGCCACTCCGTTATGGCGGGCCAGTTCGCGGATGCGCTCGGCGATAAACCCGGCGCCCTTGGCCACGACAAACGGCGCGGCCTTCTGGGTGGCGTCATATTTCAAGGCGACCGCCAGGTGCGTCGGATTTGTGACGACGACATCGGCGGTCTTCACCGCGGCCATCATGCGTTTCTTGGCCAGATCGCGTTGCGCGGACCGGATGCGACCGCGGACGAGCGGGTCGCCTTCCGCCGCCTTGTGCTCTTCCTTCACTTCTTCTTTGGTCATGCGCAGATCGCGCTGCCATTCGAACCGCTGGTAGAAATAGTCGGCCGCCGCGAGCACCGCGAGGGCGCCCACGACGCCCATGGCGACTTTCAGCGTCAGATGCCCCGCCATTTCCATGGCGGCAGGCAGATCGTAGTCCATGAGCGACGGCACCATGAGCAAATCGTGGCGGGCTGTGAAGAGGGCTACTCCCATGATGATGGCGATTTTGACCAGCCCTTTGATGAGTTCCATGACCGACCGCATGGAAAACAATTTGCCCAGTCCGGTGATGGGGTTGAGTTTGCTGAAATTCGGCTGCAGTGCCTGGGGGCGCCACATGAAGCCCGTTTGCGCGAGCGATGCCCCTGTGCCCATGAACAGAATCACGCCCAGAATTGGAAGAATTAAAATCAGGGTGGTCACGCTGGTCTGCACGATGACGGTATGAATGTGTTCGATCGTCAGCGCCTTCCAGAAGGTTTCGTCGAAAGACAGGGAGAGCCCTCGTCTGGTGACATCGGTCAACTGCCGGAGGCCGATCGGCACGCCGATGGCCAGCACCCCGACTCCTCCAACCAGCACAGCCGCCGTGCCCACGTCGCGGCTCATGGCGACCTGACCCTCACTGCGGGCGGTCGACTTGCGTTTCTCGGTTGCTTCCTCTGTCCGACTGCTCTTATCTGTATCAGCCACGTCCGAGGCTCCCTAATAAGGCTTCGATCGTGAGTTGAAGTTGTTCAAATTGTGATCCGATCAAGCTCACGGTAAAGGGCATCCCGAGGCTCAGCACGATCAGTCCGCCGGCGATCGTGACGGGAAAGCTCAATATGAACACGTTGACTTGAGGGACTGCCCGACCGAGCAACGCCAGCAACACGTTGATGAGCAGGATCGTGATGAGCACCGGCGCGGCCAATTTGAGGCCGATGGTAAACATCCGCTGCGAGAGCATCAAAATCTCTTCTCCCAGATGGGCTGAGAGATGCGCGCCGAAGGCCGGGATGGCTTCATAGCTCTGGATGATGGTCGTCATGGCGAACAGATGGGCATTGAGCGACAGGAACACCAGCGATGCCAGCATGGTCAGAAACTGCGCGACCATCGGTGTTTGATGCGAAGTCGTCGGGTCGAACAGATGCACCGCACCGAACCCCATTTGAATACCCAGCAGTTCGCCGGCGACCTCGAGCGCCCCGAAGACCAGCCGGACGGCCAACCCGATCGTGACCCCTATGGTCATTTCGCTGAGGAGGCCGCCTGCCAGGATCATCGGATCCATCGACAAGGCCGGCATCGGAATCACCGGAGCCAGCATCAGGCTCAAGACCAGCACCAGACCCAGCTTGACCTTCACGGGAATCGTCCGTCCGCTGAATACCGGCAGCGCGGCCAGAATCCCTCCGATGCGGGAGACCAGGACGACGAAAGCCTGAAATTGCGGAAGGAAAATATGAATCGTCTGTGTCAGTCCCATGTCGGCCTAGTGAATGTAGTTCGGAATGTTGGTCAGCAGATTGGTCATGTAGCTGGTCAGGACGCTCAGCATCCAGGGCATAAACACCAGAATCGCTCCGAAGAGCGCCAGGACTTTGGGGACGAAGCTGAGCGTCGCTTCGTTCAATTGGGTCATCGCTTGAAACGCGCTCACCGCCAAACCGACCAGCAGACTGATCCCCAAAATGGGCGCAGAGACCATGATGGTCGTTTCCAGGGCCTGCCGTCCTAATTCCGTGACCATTTCGGGTGTCATGTGATTACTGGAAGCTCCTGACCATCGATCCGACGACGAGATACCATCCGTCGGCCAGCACAAAGAGAATCAGCTTGAACGGCAACGAAATGACGGCCGGCGGCAGCAGCATCATGCCCATCGACATCAGGATGCTGGCGACGACCATGTCGACGATCAAGAACGGGATGTAGATCAAAAATCCGATCTGAAATGAAATCCGGAGTTCGCTGAGGATGAACGCCGGAATTATGACGTGCGTCGGAACATCGGCGACCTTCTCAGGCTTGGGAATCTTGCTGAGGCTGATAAACAGTTCCAGGTCTTTATCCCGCATCTGACGCAACATGAATCCACGGACCGGCTCGATCCCCTTCTTCCACGCGTCTTCATAGGACAATTGTTCGGCCAGCAGCGGCTGCAACGCCTCGCCATAGACCTGCTGTCCGACAGGAGCCATGATGAACATCGTGAGGAACAGCGCGAGCGACAGCAGGACCTGGTTCGGAGGAACGGACTGCGTTCCAAGCGCCTGGCGGAGAAACGACAGCACGATCACGATGCGCGTGAACGACGTGACCATGATAAACAGGGCCGGCGCCAGCGAGAGTACCGTCAACAGGATCAGAATCTGAATGACGACGGCGGTCTGCTTGGGTGAGTCGGAGCCGAGATCGATACTGACCGAGGGCCCGGCGGCCGATACGATAGACGGCATCAAGAGGCAGCACGCCGCGGCAAGCAGTAACCAACACCAGACAATCCCGCATCCTCCGGATGGCCGACGGCTATGCATCTGGCCCGCCCTTCTTCTCCGGCTGGAAGGAGTTGACAAGATTCTGCAACCAATCGCCCTGGAAGACAGACTGTGGCGAAAGCCCCGTCTGGAGATTGGAGGAAGCGGATGATGTCACGATGGCCGCCACACTCTCCTGATTTTCAATCCGGCCGAGCGGAACGAGATGGTCGGCCGTCAGGCCGACGACAAAGTATTCGCCGGCGATGGCGACGAGGGCGATGGATTTGCGCGGCGCCAGATAACTGTTGGCTATCACCTGAACGAGCGGCGCGCCGCCCGGCGCGGCGCCACGGTGAGCCAGCACTCGCCGGGCCACCCATGCCACGGCCCCCATCAGCAGCAGGACCAGGGCCAATGCCATCAACGTTCTGGCGATGCTATCCCACACCTCGATCACGGCAACGATCTCCCGTTCTTAAGCCAGTTGTTTGACGCGTTCCGCGGGGCTGACGACATCCGTGAGACGGATGCCGAATTTCTCATTCACGACGACGACTTCCCCTTTGGCGACCAGCTTGTTGTTCACCATCACTTCCATCGGTTCGCCTGCCAGCTTGTCGAGCTCGATCACGGAGCCTTGTGCGAGCTGCAACAGATCTCGAATCGCCATCTTGGTGGAGCCGACATAAATCGACACCTTCATGGGAATGTCGAGAATGAAGTCGATGTTTTTCGGTTGCTCGGCGACGGCGGTATTCGTCACAGGCGGGAATGAGGCCGGCGTTGCGGCCGCAGGTTCCTGATTCACGGTCTCGGTCGGTTGAGCGGCATCGGTGTCAGCCATACAGTCGTCTCCCCTGCGTGCGTGTTAATTCAAGACCTTCGTAATGCGACAGGCGTGGTTGCCTTTAAAGACCCCGGGGCTTCCCAGAAACTTGAGATAGTCTTCGACGTAACATTCGAGCGGATCGCCGGGCCGTTGATCGAGCATCACCACGTCGCCGGGGGAAAAATTCAACACGTCCTGGACCGTCACGGTCGTCGATCCGAGCTTGACGGAAATCGGCAATTCGCATTCGTGAATGAGATCGCGGAATTTCTTGTTCCAGGTTCCGTCCTGCTCCAACTGGTCGGAGACCAGGCCGGAATACAGTTTCTCCTTAATGGGCTCCAGCATGGAGTACGGATAGACGACGAACAGATCGCGGGTGGTCTCCCCGATGATGACTTGCAGAGTCACGAC
>OMJA01000279.1 GCA_900299245.1 Nitrospiraceae bacterium
CAGGAACTTCGCGCCTGCCTCCAGGGTCAGCCTATCTGAGCCGAGGGACCATGCCCTTCCGCATCACGTTCGGCGCACGATCGGATATCGGCCGCAAACGGGCGCACAACGAAGACCGCTACTGCACGGATGTCACGCTGGGACTCTTCGCCGTCTGCGACGGCATGGGCGGCAGCGACGCCGGAGAAATCGCCAGCGCGCTTGCCATCGACACGATCCACCGGCACATCAACGAGGCGTCACAACAATCCGATCGTCCCCTCATCGGTCCGGTCGCCGCACAGGTCGCCCCTTCCACCAACCGTCTCGCCAGCGCCGTGCGCGACGCAAACCGCGTCATCTATGCCCAGGCCGCCAAGCGGCCGGAATGGGCCGGCATGGGTACGACGGTAGTCGCCGCGCTGCTGACGGATCGACTGCTGTCCTTCGCCCATGTCGGCGACAGCCGCCTCTATCTGATCCGTGCACAGTCTATCCGGCCGCTGACGGCCGATCATTCGTGGGTGGCCGAGCAGGTGCGCTCGGGGCTGATGACCGAAGAAGAGGCCGAACGGTCGCCGCGGCGCAATATGGTCACCCGCGCCGTCGGCGTTCAGCCGGATGTCGACGTGAGCATCGGCGAAATCGAATTACACACCGGGGATGTCCTGCTGCTCTGTTCCGATGGCCTGACGAGAGGGGTTAGCGCGGGAGCGATTCTTCACTCCCTCACACGGACCGACGATATGAGCGAGACCGCACAACACCTCATCACGCTCGCCAATGACGCGGGCGGCGACGACAATATCACCGTCGTGACCCTGGCTATCCATGACGCTCAGGAACAGACCGTGTGGCATTGGGTCCGTCAACGCATGGCCATGTAACTGCGCCACCCAGACCGGACCATGCCTGGCCGTCATCGCTGATTATGCCTGCATCGGTTGATGCCGCCTGACGCTGTATGCGGGGACACGATCCGGGATGACGGGAGTGGGATAAGGATGAAACGAGCGGAATCAGTTTCTGAGAGTGAGGGCGCCCTTCGGCAGCGTCGCATAACATCCATCGGACACGTCCTGGGCATGGTCCTGTAGACACTGCAGCATCTGCCCGTCCCCCGGCTGCACATCGCGACAGAATCGCTTCACATCGTCCGCACAGGCCACGGCAAGTCCGGACTGCTCTTTGAACCGCACCAGACGCTGGCGAACCATCGACTGACAGGGCGCGGAGAACTGTTTGACCCGCTGCGCCATGCACCGCTGACGATCCCCCCCCTGGAGACTGTCTGGACAGACCTGCTCTAACTCAACCTCGCATTTCATTTCCACGATCTGCCTGGTGCGAAGATCCATGATGCCGCCCGCCTCTCCCGTCTTCTGCTCGTCAGGAGTGACTTCTGTCCCGTTGATCACGACACGATGCGATCCCGGCGCATCCGGAGAAGGTACGCCCGGAATACTTAGGTCCAGCACAGGGGTCGGTGGATCGGCTTGCTTGGACCGGGACGAGACGCCGGAGGCTTCAAACTGGTCCTTCGTCGGCAGATTGGCCCAGACAAGTCCCCAGACGAGCCCCAGGCCGACCAGGGTCACGAGAATTGCCGCGAGACGATTTGAAGAAGACGGTGGTGTCGACATGATGTCAGGCTAGGATAGGACAAGGCCTGAAGAAAAGCACCGAAAGGAGAGATTTTAACCAGCGCGACCCGGCAGAGAAACCCGGTGGAAATTAATTGTCGGGGGTTTCGACGATGTGATTCTCGAATCTGGTGCACCCCTCGGCCAGCAATCGATTGGTCAGCATTTCCCCGGGCCATTCGATCGGCAGATCGGCCGTGAACACCCAGACATCGGGAGAGGTCCAGACCGGCCCGTGCTCCTCCGGCAGTTCCGGATCGAACAAATCGGTCCACACCGGCATGTAGACCCCGTTCCCGCATTGGGTATGAAGATGCACGACCGTCCTCGACCGGACCAGCGGATCGAGATCCCGCCATACCGCGGCGGTCTCATCGGCCAGATGATGAATGCGCACCGCATTTTGCGCGTCGAACATCGCGTAGGCGGCATACACCGGCACCTCGATGGTATCCGGCGCGAGCGCGAGTTCCGGACATTGCTCGACCAGCCCTTCCAGGATCGCCCGCCGATGCCGATCCTCCCACGAATCCGGCAGACCCGGATCGGACGCGCCGATGATTTCAAAGAGGAGGAACGCCGTATTTTCCACCGGCGGATAGAGACGCGCGGCGATCGCCTGCGTCCGCTCCGAATCGGCGACGGAGGTCAGGTGATCATGCAAGAGCTGCAGATTGAGCGGCTCCAGCGTCGCATCGGTCAGGAGTCTGGACTCCACCCGCACCACCGTGCCGGACGGCAACCGCAGATGGCGATGCAACAACTCCGCCGTGGCAATCGGATCGATTTTCAGTTTGAGGGGAGCTGTGAGATTGGCTTGCAGCGGTAGCTCCAACGCCGCCATCGTGGCATACGACGGCTTCTCCTCCGTCGAGTCATCCAGCGCCAGGGTACAGCTGGCTTCCGCCAGCAGATCGAAGAGCCACTCCGCCATTTCTTCATCGAGCGCCGCCAGGACGGTCAACAGATCCGACTCGCGTCCCTGCTCCAAAAAAGCCTGCAGCGTGTCGATCGCCGCGTCGGTATCGCCATGGTCGTGACGACGCGCGTTGATCAAATGGATGAGGTCACGGGTGAGCGGATCGGGACGGGACCAAGCCAACATCAGACACTCCTCGGATAACCGGAAAAGAACTCTCGCTCACCGACATCGCACCAGTCCATGTTGCCAAAGAATCTCCGCAGGAGCAAGGGCGAAGACAGTTCCCGCGCCGCTGCGGCCGGCAGCCACGGACGGACCCGAGGCCCGTCATTCACCGATCACTTTCACCAGCACGCGCTTGCGGCGCCGGCCATCGAATTCGCCGTAGAAAATCTGTTCCCAGGGACCGAAATCCAGCCGCCCGTCCGTCACCGCCACCACCACTTCTCGCCCCATGATCTGACGTTTCACATGCGCATCGCCGTTGTCTTCCCCGGTCTCATTATGCCGGTAGACCGCTTCGTGCGGCGCCAGTCGCTCCAGAAAGTCGTCGTAATCCCGCAGCAGCCCCGGCTCGTCGTCATTGATATAGACGCTGGCCGTAATATGCATAGCGTTGACCAATACCAGTCCTTCTTTCACCCCGCTTGCGCGAAGGACGGATTCGACCCGAGGGGTAATGTTGAGATACGCGCGGCGTGTCTTCGTTTCAAACCAGAGCTCTTCTCGATAGGATTTCATCGACACGACTCATTCCATTGGAGTAGCAAGATTCTCATTCTGCCGAACGGTTCGTCCGAGATTCAAGTGGCCGGCACGAATTCACGCGCATCATTCGCCTCTTCACCGAAACGGACTATAATAAAAATCTATGACCACGCTCCGATCACGATCATTGCCTAAACCGCTCTCGCCCAATGCCTGCACCGTCCTGGCCCAGCGCTATCTGGCGCGGAACCGCAAGGGCGCGGTGGCGGAATCGCCGGCGCAACTTTTCTGGCGGGTCGCCCGCGACATTGCCCGAGCCGAACGCAATTATCCGGCGACGACCCGACCGCACGGTCTGGCCGGGCAGTTCTTCGACCTGATGACGCGCCTCGACTTCCTGCCGAATTCTCCGACTCTGATGAACGCGGGGCGGCCATTGCAGCAACTGTCGGCCTGCTTCGTCCTGCCGGTTGACGACGCGCTCACGTCGATTTTCGATGCGGTAAAGTTTCAGGCGTTGATCCACCAATCGGGCGGCGGCACCGGGTTCTCCTTCAGCCGGATTCGCCCCCGGGCCGACCGCGTCGCCACGACCAACGGCATCGCGTCCGGTCCGGTCTCGTTCATGCGGGTCTTCAATCTGTCGACCGACGTCATCAAGCAGGGCGGCGCCCGACGCGGGGCGAACATGGGCATTTTGCGGGTCGATCACCCGGATATTCTTGAGTTCATCGCGCTCAAGCAGAATCCGTCCGAGATGACGAATTTCAATCTCTCGGTCGGCATCACCGACCGCTTCATGCGGGCCGTACAACGCCGCCGGACTCTTCCGCTGATCAATCCGCACACGGGCAAGATTGTCCGCCGCGTAGCGGCAGAAGCCGTCTTCGATCAACTGGTGCAGGCAGCCTGGCAATCCGGAGAACCCGGCGTGGTCTTCCTGGATACGATCAACCGGGCCAATCCCACTCCCCAGTTGGGAGCAATTGAAGCCACCAACCCCTGCGGGGAACAGCCTCTGCTCCCTTACGAATCCTGCACCCTCGGCTCGATCAATGTGGCCAACTTCGTGTCGGTCCGTTCGGGAAAGCCCGCGATCGATTACGACCGGCTGCACCGCATCATCCCGACGGCCGTTCGATTTCTCGATAACGTCCTTGACCGCTCTCATTTCCCGTTGCAGGCCATCACGGACCAGACGGCGCTCACGAGAAAGATCGGCCTCGGCATCATGGGGTTCGCGGATCTGCTGATCCATCTCGGCATTCCCTATAGCTCGAACGACGCGCTGGCAGCGGCGGAGGAACTCATGGGCTTCATCCAGACAGAAGCACACGAGGCCTCGACCCGGCTTGCCCGGGAGCGCGGAGTGTTCCCTGCGTACCGCGGGAGCCGTCTGCAATCACACAGACAGCGCCGGCGTAACGCCACCGTCACGACCATCGCCCCCACCGGCACGATCAGCATCATCGCGGACTGTTCAGCCGGAATCGAACCGCTTTATGGCATTCACCTGGTGCGGACGGTGATGGACGGCATGACGCTCTCGAGTCTCCATCCTGCATTCGTGCAGCATGCCGATCGGCACGGTCTGGCACTCTCCTCCCTCCAGCGGGACCTGGAGCAGAGCCCGTCAATCCAACACCTCACCCAGCTACCGGATTCGCTGCGCCAACTCTTCGTCACGGCCCACGACGTATCGCCGTCGCACCATGTGCGGATGCAAGCGGCCTTCCAGCGCCATAGTGACAGCGGCGTCTCCAAGACCATCAACCTGCCTCCCTCGGCCACACCCCGCGACGTCGCAGAAGCATTCAGGCTCGCGCATCATCTCGGGTGCAAAGGGCTCACCGTGTTTCGTTCGGGAAGTAGGGGCGACCAGGTCCTTTCCTGTTCGCACACGCGATCCTGCTGACACATCCGCTCCGGTCCCGGGGCTCATTCCGCTTGTGAAATTCCCCCACAAAATTGACTCCATCGGACCTTGGTGATAAGTACTTTCACAGAATATGATCGTGTGTCGATGATCGCTACAGGGAGGTGTCCGATGTTCGCAGTCGCTGGGGGTCCGTCGTTCGCAGGCAATCCGCTCTCCACTCTGTTCTTTGCCCGCCAACCGGAACCGGATTTGGAATTCACCGAAGAAGAATTGGAACAAACGACAAACACCCGTTCGTCGTCGCCCATGAAATCGCCCAAGAAATCAGGCGGACGCCCGGTCCTCTGGATCCTGCTCTTAGCTCTCATCGGCGGTGGCGCTTATGTGGCCATGGAACCTGAAATGGTGATGGACTGGGTCAATCAGCTGCTCGGAGAAGCGCCGTCGCCACAGCCGGCGCCGATGGCCGCCAGACCTGCGCCCCCGGCACCAGTCGCGCAACCGGCAGCACCGACGGCACCTGACGCACCGGCACCTGTCCCTGCAATCCCTCAGGCAAGCGCCCCGATGCCGGCGACTCCGTCTCCGACATCGCCAATGGCCTCGACACCTGCGCCTGCCGGAACACCGCCGGCACCCGTGGCGACGACGACGGCACCTGCGATGCCGGCAAGCCCGGCAATGCCGACTGCGCCTGCACCTGCGGCTCTTGCGCCGATGTTCGGAGAGGGTCAACGTGTAACGGTCTCGGTCGACCCCGCACTGGCCGGTGGGACGCTCACGTTATTCCAGGACGCTGCCGGGACCAAGCCGGGACCGGCCGTTCGCTCAGGAACCGGGCTCACTATTCTTGACGGAGACCTCCAGCCGAACGGATGGGTCTACTCCGTCCGGACGGACGACGGAGCCAAGGGATGGGTCGCTGAGAAGCGTCTTCGCTTAAAGCCGTAATCGATTCATAGACGTTCTGAAGCACCGGAGGGCGGCGATACAGGATTGTATCGCCGCCCTCTGTGCTATAATGCGCCCCGCCGTTTCCCCTACACATTCACCTGGGGTTGCCACGAGAGATGAATACGTTACGCGCCATTCTGTTCGATTTCGACGGTGTCATTGCGGACACGGAACCGCTCCACTTCGCCGGCCTCCGGCGCACACTTGCCGACATCGGCATCACCTTGACCGAGCCGGACTACTACGCCAACTATCTCGGCTTCGACGACCGTGGATGTTTTCTCGCCGCGCTGCAGGCCAACGGGCGCCCGGTTACCCCTTCAATCCTTCACGACCTGATGGCGAAAAAAGCCGTCGCCTACCTGGCCTCCGTCAGGGATCATCTGGTGATTTTTCCGGGGGTACGCGAGTTTGTGCGGGAGGCCGCCGCACGCTATCCCCTGGCCATCGCCTCCGGCGCCCTCCGCCCGGAAATCGAGCTGATCCTCGAACAGGCCGGTATCAGAAATGCGTTTCTCCATATCACCAGTGCCGAAGATGTCAGCCGCGGCAAGCCGGACCCTCAACCGTTTCAGTTTGCGCTCGCAGGGTTGATCCAACAACGCCCCGGCCTTGCACTCGATGCGGCCTCCTGCCTGGTCATTGAAGACTCCCTTCCCGGCATCCGTTCGGCGAAATCCGCGGGCATGAAAGTCCTGGCCGTCGCCAACACCCACACCACGCAAGACCTCCATGAGGCCCATGCCATCACTCACAGCCTGGCCGACACCAGCCTGGCCGAACTGCAAACCCGCCTATGGCCCGGCGCACGAGGATGAGATCGTAATGCGGATCTGCTCACCGGCTCCCGGAGCCACAGACGTCGTCGCCGCGCTTTGTGATCCGATGCCGTCGCGTCACCTGAACCCTGCGAGGGCCATCCGCCAGACAACCCCTTTGCCATCCGTGGAGTCCCCCGCATGACCGTCGATGAAGCCCAAGCCCATTGCACCGCGCTCACCAAAGCAAGCGGCAGCAACTTCTACTATTCGTTTCTCTTTCTGCCCAAGGAACGCCGCAGTGCGATGTACACCGTCTATGCGTTCTGCAAAGCCGTGGACAGTGCGGTGGATGAACCGCCCCCCGGCAGTCGTCCGCAGGAAGAACTGGCCCGATGGCGCGCAGAACTCGATGCCGTCTATCACGGCACGCCGACATGGCCGATCACGATCAGCCTGGCGCATCATGTGAAGGCGCTCTCGATTCCCAAAGTCTACTTTGAAGAGTTGATCAAGGGCGTGGAAATGGATCTCCACAACAACCGCTACGTGACCTTCAACGAACTGTCATCGTATTGCTATCGTGTCGCGTCCGTCGTAGGGCTCATCTGCCTGCATGTTTTCGGGGCGACGTCCGCCCGGGCGCAGGACTACGCCGTCGATCTGGGCATGGCGTTCCAGCTCACCAACATTCTCCGGGACGTGGGCACCGATGCCGCGCAAAACCGCATCTATCTTCCGCTCGAAGATCTTCATGCCTGCAAGTATTCGGAAAAAGCCCTGCGGCAACAGCCCTATTCGCCGGAATCCCGAAAGCTGATGCAACACGAAGCCGCCCGCGCCCGCCAGTACTACGACAAAGCCCGCGCCGCCTTGATGGCGCTTCCGCCCCACGAGCGCCGTGCGCTCACGGTTGCCGAGATCATGCGCGGAGTGTACTCCCGAATCTTAAAAAAGATCGAAGCGTCCGACTATCAGGTATTCGGCCCTCGCATTCGTCTGTCCACCAGTCACCGCCTGGCGATTGCCGCAGGAATCTGGCTTCGCTCCCGATTCTCGTGACCGCCGCACGCACAGAGTCCGTCGTTATTCTCGGCACCACGCTCGCCGGCCTGACCGCAGCGTATGAGCTCGCTCGGCGCGGATATTCTCTGACGCTCATTGACCACCCAGCCTGGACTGACGACCATCCGGCGACGGAACATATTCTCGGTTGCCACACCGAAACCCATGCCCTGCTCCGTTCCCTGCCGGGCTTGCACTCCGCCGCGCTGGAGCCGCCGATCCCGCTTGAATTTTTCCTGTCCGATGGACGCATCGTCTCCTACAGACCGACGACGCTTCCCGGCTCACTCCATTGGATCGCGGGACTCGTTCGATTTCGCGGCCTCTCCTGGAATGACCGCTGGCAGCTCCTCTCTTACCTCGAGCGAATCTGGGAACAGGAAGTTTCGGTCCCGACCACCCTCGACCAGCGCACGGCCGACGCCTGGCTGGCATCGATCGGACAAAGCCAACCCGCGCGGGACAACATCTGGTCCCCACTGGTCCGTTTCCTCACAGGCAATACACTGACCGACCTCTCGGCCGCCTCCTGCGCACGAATCCTGGCACCTCCGTTCCTCTCCGATGCGCGCGCAGCCCGCTGCACCAGACTCGGCCCCCAGGTCTTCACGCGCCTGCACGAAGCCTTACGGGCCGCTCTGATAGAATCAGGCGCCCGCATCCTCACGCAAACCGACTTCCCCCACATTCAATTCAGCCAGCATCGCATCGAGCACCTCCGCCTGAGCGACGGGCATACGATCAACGCGACCTGGTTCTTGTCCGGTCTGCCGCACCACGCGCTCCTGAAGCTCATCCCTGACCGGCTGCTCACACGATATGCCTACTTCTCGCAGCTGGGTGAACTGACGGATCTCCCCGGAGTCTCTGTGCAACTGACCGCGCCGGCGTCGGCAACCGCAGCCCGCCTCGTCCTTTTGTCCGGACAGGCATTCCAATCGATCGCCCTGTCGGCGGCTGATCCGTCAACTGCCTTGTATGAGTTGTCGGCCGTCGGAAATCTGCCGTTTACAGAACGAACCGATGCCGACCTCATCGACCGTGCCAGGCAGGAATTCCAGCGCCTGTTCCCGACACTCGGAGCAGCGCAGCAACTGCCGGCCACGATCCATAGACACCCGCGTGCGGCCCTCTCGCTCAAAGCCGGCACCGCAATCCTCCGCCCGATTCAGCAAAGTCCCGTGCAAAACCTGCTGGTCGCAGGCTCATGGACCGACACCGGCTGGCCAGGCAACAGCGAGAGCGCCATCGTCAGCGCACGCCAATGCCTGAAAATCATCACGGGATCTTCCGCTTGACCACAGCGCCATCAGCTGATAGTTGTGAGATATGCGCCGACAAACCACGACCTCGTTGACCATAGGGATTCTGCTTTGCGGCTTCCTCGGCTGCGTCCAAACCCCTTACGAGCGAGGCGGCCATCCCTCAGGATACAGCCGGGCCGAAGTGGAACGGGATTACATGGAGTGCGAATACAAATCCCGGCTGGCCAATGAGCAACATTTCTATAGCCAGAGCTCCCCGTTCCCTTTTGGCCCGGGTCCTCAGAATCCAGCCGACCATGCCCGTGCCCTGCACGGCCTCTCAACCATCAACGCCATGCGCGATACCTGCCTGGCAGCCAAAGGCTATCGAGTAGAGTAACGCGTCGCCGCCGGTGCATCTCCGCCGGAGGCTGCCGTTCAGCGCTCCATGTCTCGTTGCGTGCCGGCACATTGACAACCCACAACGGCCTTCCTAAGATGGCGCAATCAATTAGGCCCGACTCCAACATGACCACAACTCCACTTCAGGATCTTGCCAAGTCTCTGCATAACTGCCAGCGCTGCAAGCTGGCCAAACTGGGACGCAGCCAGGTCGTCTTCGGCGTGGGAAACCCGCATGCCAGTATCATGTTCGTGGGAGAAGCGCCGGGGGCGAATGAAGATCTGAAGGGTGAGCCGTTCGTCGGTGCGGCAGGGAAAATTCTGAACGACCTGCTGCAATCGGCCAATCTGTCACGCGACGACATTTACATCGCCAATGTCATCAAGTGCCGTCCGCCGGAAAACCGCGATCCGGAATTGGATGAAGTGGAGACCTGCAAACCGTTTCTCCTCCAACAAATTCAGTTGATTCGGCCGAAGCTGGTCTGCACGTTGGGCAACTGGGCGACACAAACGCTGCTGGAGAGGAAAGTCGGCATTACAAAAGTAAAAGCGCAAGCCTTCTACATGAAAGACTTCGTGCTCTTCCCGCTGCTCCACCCGGCAGCGGCTCTACATCAGGGAGGACTGCTCGATACATTGAAAGCGGATTTCAAGAAACTGAAGGAATTTCTCGATCGCAACACGAAGC
>OMJA01000280.1 GCA_900299245.1 Nitrospiraceae bacterium
ATCCGGAATCATCGTCCCGTCGACGAGCCCCGCGGCAAGACCCGGCACGGCATTCACCACCATTTGATCGGTACGCCCCGTGACCGGGTGAATCGTATACAGCACGCCGGCCGCACGGGCTTCCAGTACCGGCTGAATCACGACCGCCATCGCCGGCGGGTGATCGCTCCATCCGACCCGCTCGTAATAAGCTGCCACTTGCTCATCCCAGAGCGACGCCCAGACTGCCCGCACGGCTGTCTCCAGTTGATCTCCTCCGGCAACTCCCAGCACGGTGTGGTACAGCCCGGCGAAGCTGGCGCGGGTGTCATCTTCGTTGGTCGCAGAAGAGCGCACGGCCCACCGTTGATCGGCCGGTCTCTGCAATGCCGCAAGATGCCGCGTGACCTCTGTGATACAGGCGTCTGAGAGACGGCCCTGCTGAATCCGCCGACGGCAGCCTTCGAGAATCGAAGCACGGACCGCCCCCTGAGCCTCCCTCACCTGCCCCCAGAGGGCGTCTGCATCCATCTGCTGCTCACGCAGGAACTGCCGGTACGCACCGGTCGTGAGACACAGTCCGGGAGGCACGGGGAACCCGCGGGCAATCAGGCCCGTCAAACCCGAGGCTTTCCCTCCGGCCAGGAGTCGATCGTCGCACGCATCGAGAACGAGCACGAGGGGAGAGGACATGACGCGGATACTACCAGATTTTTGACAAACGGCGGGAACGCTCCAGGGATGAGGAACCAGGACACCCACGGAGAACTGGCTCTGAATTCTCCGCAGGCTGTTCAGAAAGGCCGTCCAGCAAGGCCGCAGCCAGCGAAGAGGCGAGGCGTACCCTTGTGGTACGTTGAGCCTCTGAGCGACACGAGAACGCCGCTGGCGGCCTTTGTCAACCGCCTGCTAACTAGAGTGCGAGCAGAAGGTAAAGATCGTTCACGTTGGTGCCGGTGGGGCCTGTCACGATGTGGCTGTTGAGCGCACGAAGCGCCGGGTAGGTATTGTGTCGAGCGAGTGCGCGGCGGAGATCGACCTGCTTCCGCTCGGCGCTCGTAAGGGTGGCTCCGGACACCACGGCACCGGCCGCGTCGGTCGGCCCGTCGGTACCGTCCGTTCCGACGGCAGCAATCCACGTCTTTTGAAGACCGGCTAGTTCACAGGCGGCCTCGGCGGCGAACTCCTGCGCGCGCCCTCCCAGACCTTTCCCCGAAACCGTGACAGTCGTTTCTCCTCCGGCCACCAGGCAGTAGGGCCGTCGGATGATTTCCCTTCCCGCTGCCAGGCGCCTCGCCAGCGAAGCGAAGGCCCTTCCGGCCGCGGATGCTTCGCCGAGAATCGGCGTCTCGACCAGAATCGTTCGAAGTCCCGCTCGCGTGGCCGCCTCCGTGGCCGCCACAACCGCTGTCCTGTTCTTTCCAATGATCTCATGTTGCACCCGCCGGAATCGCGCCGCACCCGGTTTCGGCGTCTCACGGACTTCGCCGCGCTTCCCGCGCTCAAGATGGCGGCGGATCGACGCCGGCGCCTTCGTCCAGATCCGATACGTTCTCATGATGGCGATCGCATCGCGATAGGTTGACGGATCGGGAGCGGTCGGGCCGGATCCGATGGCCGTCCATTCATCTCCGATCACATCCGAAAGCATCAGCGTGACAATGCGCGCGCGGGTGGCTTGGGCAAGTCGCCCTCCCTTGATCGTCGAGAGATGCTTTCTGACTGTATTGATTTCTTGAATCGTCGCACCGCTTCTCAGGAGCATCTGCGTGAGCCTCTGTTTGTCGGCCAGGCTCACGCCCTCGACCGGGGCAGGGATCAAACTGGATGCTCCGCCGGAAAGCAGAACGATGAGCAGGTCGCGCGGGCCTAATTCCGCCACCCGGGCGCGCAGTTGTTCAGCCGCGTTCCGTCCGGCCCGATCCGGAACCGGATGACCGGCTTCGATCACGGTGAGGCGTGTGGTGGGACGCGTATGTCCCGTTTTGACGACGATGAGCCCGCTGTCGAGGTACGGGCCCAACACCCGTTCGAGCACTTGCGCCATGCGCGCGGAGGCTTTACCCGCTCCGACCGCGACAACCCGATCGAATGATCGCAGGTCATAGCTGCGCTTCCCCACCCGCAGCCGATGGCCGGTTCGATGCACGTGGTTGAGCATCGCGTGAGCCGGATCCGCCGCCCGCAATCCCGCTCCGATCACACGCTGGAGAAGGGATCGAGCGGATGATGCCGGCAGCGTCAGGGGCATGGAGTTTACGGAGTCTTCGCCTGCTTGAAACAGCGGCTCGGGCAGGTTTGCCGGGGAACCCTGATTTGATAGGTGCCCTGCGGCAGCACATCCTTCTTAAACTCGGGATTCAGCATCTTCAATTCGAGGAAATACGTCCCGTATTCCTCGGCAATCGAGGTAAGCGCGCGTTGCGATTCTTTCACGTACACCGTGACCGTCTCGGTTTCCAACGGCACATAGAGATCCTTCTTGCTCAGCCCCAGATATTTCTCCGGCTGTGAATAAATCTCTTTCGCGGCAATGATCCGCGGCACATAGCGCATGGTTTCACGCGGGCCGTGCATCTTCCAATAGTCGGTGATTTTCTGTTCCTTGAGCAGCTTACGCACCCGTTCTTCGCCGGCATTGTAGGAGGCCATGGCCAGGAACCAGTCGTTCTGCTGGAAATCTTTGAGATACTTCAGGTACTTGACCGCGGCCTCGGTCGACATTTCGAGGTTGCGGCGTTCGTCGAGCACGGAGTCGCTCTTGAGGCGATAGCGTTTCCCGGTGGACGGAATGAATTGCCAGGGACCGGAGGCTTTGGCCTTAGAATACGCGGCGGCAATGCACTTGCTCTCGACCAATAACATGTACTTCAGATCGTCGGGCAGCCCCGCGTCGGCCAGCTGCTTTTCAGCCGTGGGGAAGCACCGTCCGGTGCGCTTCGCCAGGATGATGCTTTCGCCCTGATCCTCCAGAAATTGATAGAACTCATATTCGATGCGCTCTCTGACCTGCCAGTTGTCCAGCGGCACCGGTACTCCGCCGAATGTAATTTTGTCGGGCAATTTGAACGAACTCAGGAAGTACCGTTCCCCTTCCCGCTTGATCTCCGGGAGGATGACCAATCGATCTTCCGGCTCAGGCTGTCCTTCCAGCGGCTCCGGAAGAATAAGATCGCGTAAACCTGATTCCGGTTTTGCCGTCTCTTTGCCGTCCGGATGATCGTGGCCGGG
>OMJA01000281.1 GCA_900299245.1 Nitrospiraceae bacterium
CTCGATATGCAGCTGCCGGACGATGAGTTCGTCCAGGCCTTCCTTCCGGAAGACGATCGGCACTTCATAAATCGTTTCGACGTCTTTGGCGGTGATGACGGCATCCTTCTCGACGTTGCAGAACATCGCGATCTTGGCCTTCATCTCCGGCGGAATATACCGATCGGTGCGGCACAACAAAATATGCGGCTGAATACCGATTTCACGCAGCTTGTTCACGGAATGCTGGGTCGGCTTGGTTTTCAATTCGCCGGCCGCGCCGATGTACGGAACCAGCGTCAGGTGGACGTACAACACATTGTCGCGGCCCACGTCGTAGGGCATCTGGCGGATGGCTTCCAGAAACGGCAGACTTTCAATGTCGCCGACGGTCCCGCCGATCTCGACGATCGTGACGTCGATCCCCTGCGAAATCCGCATGATGCATTGCTTGATCTCGTCGGTGATATGCGGCACGACCTGGACGGTGCCGCCGAGGTAATCGCCCCGCCGCTCTTTCGTGATGACGGAATTGTAAATCCGCCCCGTGGTGTAATTGCTTTCCTTCGTCAGCGAGAGCGAGGTGAAGCGTTCGTAATGCCCCAGATCGAGATCCGTCTCGGCGCCGTCTTCGGTGACAAAGACTTCGCCGTGCTGATAGGGATTCATCGTGCCCGGATCGACGTTGATGTACGGGTCGAGCTTCAAGAACGTGATCTTGAGCCCGCGGCTCTCCAGCAGATTGCCGATCGACGCCGAGGCCAGTCCTTTTCCCAGCGACGAGACCACGCCTCCGGTCACAAAAATAAACTTGCTCATGGCTGCCCCCATCATCGGCTCGGTGCGGCCCGGTTGAGGTTGAGTTCCCGCTTCAGGGATTCGTACTGCCGTAATTTCTCTTCGGCCTCAGGCACATCCTCGGGCGCATCGATGCGCAGCGAGGCATAGGACGTCTCCCAGACGCGCACGCGGACGCCGTTTTCGAGCGCGCGCAACTGCTCCAGCTTCTCCGCATCTTCCAGCACGCCTGTCTTCATCGCCGCAAACCGCAGCAGCGTTTCCTTCGTATAGATATAGACACCGAGATGGATGTGATGCAGGCCGCTCACGACGCGCCGGCTCGGATCGTCCCGCACCAGCGGAACCGGCGCGCGAGAGAAATACAGCGCATAGCCCTTGGCATCCGTCACCACTTTGACGATTCCCGGGTTCTGCAGATCGTCGGTCGCGTCCATCTTGCGCTTCAATGTGCCCATTTCGGCCCCGCTCTGAAGAAATGGGGCGATGAGATCCGACAGTAACTCGGGATTCAGCGGGATTTCGTCTCCCTGCAGATCGAGAAAACACTCCCCGGCAAACATCCGCGCCACCGCCGCGACCCGATCGGTGCCCGTTCGGTACTCACCGCCCATCATGATGGCCCGGCCGCCGAACTGTTCGACGGCCTGCTTGATCCGCTCGTCATCCGTCGCCACCAGCACTTCGCTCACGGAACGGCAGGCCACCGCACATTCATAGACGTGCTGGATCATCGGCTTACCGGCCAGTTTCACCAGCGGCTTGCCGGGAAACCGCGACGACCCGTAGCGGGCCGGAATCACGACGGTCACTGACGGCAACAGCTTAGCCATTGCCCACTGCCTCCAAGAGCTGCTTGGGTGAAACGGTCGCCGTGCCGACCATGCCCACGACAATGCCGGCCGCATGATTGGCCAAAGTCGCCGCTTCCCGCATATTCGCACCGGTCGCCAGCGCCAATGCCAGGGTGCCGATCACCGTATCGCCGGCCCCCGTCACATCATAGACCTGCCGGGCCTGTGTCGGAAGATGCCAGGACGTGCCCTCTCCCTCGTACAAACTCATTCCTTTTTCACCGCGGGTGATGAGCACGGACCGGCACCCCAGCCGCTGGCGGATCACGGCGCCGGCCCCATTGATAGTGTGATCATCATCGCCATGCAGGCCAGCAGCCTGCGTCGCTTCCAGATGATTCGGCGTAATCACCGTCACGCCTTTGTAGTAACCGAAATGTTCAACCTTGGGATCAACAATGACCGGAATCTTGCGCAATGCCGCCATTCGCGTGAGCTCGGTCATCAGCGCAGCCGACACGACGCCCTTGGCGTAATCCGAGACGACGATGCAGGACAGCTCGCGAATCCGCGACTCGACGTAGCGCAGCAGTCGCTTCTGAAGCGTCCCTTTAAGTTCCTGGCGCCCTTCCATGTCGTAGCGCACGATCTGCTGATTGTGCGCAATGACCCGGCTCTTGCGCGTGGTCGGGCGGTCGTGATCGATAATGACCCCGCCGCGGCCCGAACGAGACTTGCCCAGCTCTTTCAGCAGCAACCGTCCGCTCTCATCGGCCCCGATCACCCCGCATAAATCCGCTTTCCCGCCGAGAGCGAGGATGTTGTTGAAGACGTTGGCCGCGCCGCCCAAGCGCAAGGTCTCCGACTCGACGTGCACGACCGGCACCGGCGCCTCGGGAGATATCCGGCTCACCCGCCCCATCACATAATGATCGAGAATCAAATCCCCGATGACCAGCAGACTGGCCTGCGGAAACCGCTGGAGGTACTGGCGAAGCGCCTTCTGTGACACGGATTGATTCTGTGGAGTCTGCGGAGCCATGACGTGCGCGTCCCTCTATTGGCAGATCGTTGAAAGGCGTTGCCGAACCGGTCTCGTTGAACTCCAGTCAGATCCACTGCCCGTGCGGCTGCTCGCGTGAATCAGAACCTCGAAGCAACCCGGCAGGATTTTGCTCGGATACGGCCGGTATCCGCCGCTCACTGAATCGCTTTTCCGAACCGATCCCACCGGACCCATTCGGTCCACTGGCCGTGGCCGCTCCAGGACCAGTAGATCCTGAACGCCTTCCCGCGGATTTTTTCCTCCCGCACATAGCCCCAGAACCGGCTGTCGAGGCTCTGATCGCGGTTGTCGCCCATGACGAAATAGGATCCTTCGGGCACCGTCACGGGACCGAAATTGTCGCGGGGATTGATCGTGCTGTCGATGATACCCGGGTCGATCCGCTGGGTGAAGGCCCGGTCGTCGAGCAGCTCGCCGTTGACAAAAATCTGCTTATTGCGGATCTGGACGGTGTCGCCCGGTGTGCCGACGATCCGCTTGATGAAATCCTTCTCCTCATCTTCTGGAAAGCGAAAGACGATGACGTCGCCGCGCTGCGGCTTGCCGAACGGCATGACGTTGGTGGACGTGTAGCAATTCACCGGCGGAAAGTTCCATTGCAGCTTACAGTCGGTCGGCCATTGCAGCCCGTAGGACAACTTGCTGACGAGGATATGATCGCCAATCAACAGCGTGGGAATCATCGACCCGGACGGAATCTTGAACGCTTGCACGACGAACACCCGGATGGCGAACGCCAGCAGCATCGCAACGACGATCGCTTCGGCATATTCACGGACAATAGACTTCCCGCTCTGACGGACCTCGCCTGCCGCCGGAGCTTCGGCCTGGGCCGCAGCCGGAGGAGCAGCCGTGACATTTTCCACATTGGGGGGAGTCGGGTCGATGCTCATTCATCCCCTACTTTCAGCAGCGCCAGGAAGGCTTCCTGCGGCACGTCTACGCTCCCGACCGACTTCATCCGCTTTTTGCCCTCTTTTTGCTTTTCCAGCAGCTTCCGTTTCCGCGAGATGTCGCCGCCGTAACATTTGGCAATAACGTTCTTCTTCATGGCCCCGATGGTCTCGCGCGCGATGATCTTCGTGCCGATCGCCGCCTGAATAGCGATTTCAAACATCTGGCGGGGGATCAACTCCTTCATCTTCTCCGCCATCTGCCGCCCGCGATAGATCGAGCGGTCGCGATGCGTAATGAAAGACAGGGCATCCACCGCCTCGCCGTTGAGCAGGATATCGAGTTTCACCAGATCGGACTCGCGGTAACCGAGCAGTTCATAGTCCAGCGACGCATAGCCTTGCGTGCGAGACTTGAGCTTATCGTAGAAATCCAGAATCACTTCATTGAGCGGCATCTCATAGCTGATGACAACGCGCGTCGGATCGAGAAAGTGGATGTCCCGCTGAATGCCGCGGCGCTCCTGGCAGAGCTTCAGGATCGCCCCCATGTACCGTTCAGGCGTAATCACCGTGGCCAGGATGAACGGTTCCTCGAACGACTCGATGCTGCTGGGCTCCGGGAGCTCGGCGGGATTGTCGATTTCCAGCACATCGCCTTTGGTCGTCAGCACGCGATACACCACAGTGGGTGCGGTCGTGATCAGCGTGAGCCCGTATTCCCGCTCCAGGCGTTCTTGAATGATTTCCATGTGCAGCAACCCGAGGAAGCCGCACCGGAAGCCGAAGCCCAACGCCAGCGACGTCTCCGGCTCATAGACGAACGATGAATCGTTCAACCGCAGCTTGACGAGGGCGTCGCGCAGATCTTCGTACTTGGCCGTGTCGGTCGAATAGAGCCCGCAGAACACCAGCGGCTTCACTTCTTTATAGCCCGGAAACGGCGTGCTCGTCGGCCGCGCGGCGTCGGTGAGCGTGTCGCCGATTTTGACGTCCGCCACTTCACGCATGTTCGCGCACAGATAGCCGGCCTCCCCCGTCAGCAGCTGCGTCGTCTTCGTCCGCTTCGGCATGAATTTGCCGACTTCCATCACTTCGAACACCCGGTCGTTGGACATGACTTTGATTTTCATGCCGGGCCGGACTTCCCCGTCCACCACGCGGATGAGCACGATGACACCCTGGTAATTGTCGAACCAGGAATCAAAGATGAGCGCTTTCAGCGGAGCGGCAGGATCTCCTGACGGCGGCGGAATCCGCTCGATGATCGCTTCGAGCACCTCCGGCACCCCTTTGCCTTCCTTGGCGCTGATCGGCATCGCGTTGCTGGCATCCAGCTGCAACACTTCAGAAATGGAATTCTTGGTCCCTTCGACGTCCGCGCTCGCCAGATCGATCTTATTGATGACGGGAATAATGGTCAGATTATTCGCCATGGCCAGATTCACATTGGCAATGGTCTGCGCCTGCACTCCCTGCGTGGCATCGACCAGCAACAGGGCGCCTTCGCAGGCCGCGAGGCTGCGCGAGACTTCGTACGTGAAGTCGACGTGCCCCGGGGTATCGATCAAATGCAAATCGTAGGTCTTCCCGTCCTTGGCCTTGTACCGGATAGCCACCGCATGCGCCTTGATGGTGATGCCGCGTTCCCGCTCCAGATCCATGGCATCAAGGATCTGTTCCTTGGCCTCTCGGGCAGTCACAGCGCCGGTCGCATCCAGGAGCCGGTCAGCGAGGGTAGATTTACCGTGATCGATATGGGCGATAATCGAGAAGTTTCGTATAAGGCTTTGCAAATCCAGCTCTTTTCAGAAAAAAATCGGTTCATTATAGTAACTGCCTCCC
>OMJA01000282.1 GCA_900299245.1 Nitrospiraceae bacterium
AGCGGTGTCCCCTCCCGATCTGGCCCCTCGGCGGGCGGGGGTCACCCCCGGGAGGGCCACCGCGCCGCCCGCGCGGGTGGTGGGGGCAGGGCCGGCATGGGGGGTTTTCAGCCCGAAGCGGGGCGCCGCCCCGCCGATACTCAGTAGCGAGAACGCAAGCCATCCATACCCCGCATGTAGAATCAGCACGAGCGGCTCAGGCCATGTGAGCCACCCGCGCCATCGAGACAGGCGAACGATATTGGCCAGTCCGGCGGCGACCAAACACCATCCCGTCGTCATGGCCTGTGGTTGCACCACCCAGGAAAGCGCGGATATGACTGTGAGCATGATCGTCAGTCCGTCATAACGAGAGAAGGACGGAAGCTGATCCGGTAGACTCCGCTCAACGAGATAGTCGCTGGTGAAGCTTGGCGTGATGCGTCCGCCGATGAGAGTCAGCAGCAGGATCATCAACGCAACGGCCATTCGCTCGGGAAGGTCTGTTTCCGATCCCCTGTGCGCGAGTGTATGAAACAGTATGTTCGCACAGGCGTAGAGACTGATCACCAGGCCGATCGGGGCACGATCCCACGCCTTGCCGGCGATGATTTCCCGCCAGACGATGGCGGCCAGTACGACCAGATAGGCTGCATCGACGACGGCGGGAAGGATCGCCGCGGGCCATGGCAGAGCGATGGCCAGGCGTCCGGCCAGCCAGAGCATCACCAGGGCCAGCAGCGGCGCGCCTCTGAGCGGAGGCCGGTCGGTCCAGTTCGGCATGGCCGTCAACAGAAAGCCCGTGATGACCGCGGGCAGAAAGCCGAAGAGCATTTCGTGGACATGCCAGTCGCGCGGAGTCAGTCGGAATGAGGGCTCCGCCGCGCCGTTCAGAATCATGGCCCAGACGGGAACGGCGAGACCGGCAAACAGCGCCGCCGCGAGAAAGAACGGGCGGAAGCCATAGGACAGAAATGCGGGGGTTTGGTCGTCGGACGGTTTCATCGATCGAGGAACGGGTTTCCCTGGAGTCGGTTGTGCCCCGGGAGAATCTTACTGCCGGTTTCCTATGATGTCGACTGTGATCTCCGCGGTCGGGGAAGGATCCTGGCTGACCACATAGGTAGCCTGTTCAGGAGAGCCGGCGGGATGCGGGGACGACACCGATTCTTGAATGAGCGCCGGCGAACGCCGGGTGAGGAGCGCAGCTTCCTGCCTGGAGATGGGGCCGAACGGGACAGGGGACAGGCGGACCACGACGGTTCCACTGTCCGCGGGCAGGGGAAGACGCTGCCGCTGCCCTGCCTGGATTTTCATGGAGATGCGGCCGGTCTCTTTCAGCGGCAGCAGGAGTTGTGTGTTGGTTTCTCCCACGTTTCTCCAGACTTGAATGTACCCGTCCTGATTGGGTTCCAGCGTGATGTGTACGGGCGTTGTGCTTGCCGCTGTTGCCGCATCGACTTCCTGCTCCTGCCCGTCGGAGTTCTGCACAACAAAGCTGTACCGGAGACCGAGAGGTTTGCCGGGCGTTGCAGAGCCGGCGGCTTTGCTGAGTTGTGAGAGTCCTTCCAGCTTTCGTTTGAATAGATTGGCTGGTGCCTCTGACTCGGCCGGCGCATTCATGGCGCGCTCATTATTCTGGATTTTCCTGTCGGAATCAGCGCGCACTGTTTCTCCATAGAACAAGGCGCGTGCGCTGGCTGGTTGTGTGTCTGCGACAGGGGCTGCTGCCCTAGCCGGTGTCTGCGCGATCTTGGCTTCAGGCGCTGCTCCAGGTGCGCCGGCGGCGGGTTGCCGATCAGGTGACGTGGCGACGGGAGTTTCCGGCTGTTTCCGAGCGCCTTCTTGTCGGCTTGTTTGGGGAGACGGTTCTTGCGCGGCATCAGCCGGGCGGTAGTCTTGTGGTTGTGAGGGGCCGGCCACGGTACCGGTCGCCGACTTGTCGATGAGCGCATCTTTCTTGGAGACGGGTGACGCAGGAGAATCTGTCTCTTTGGATTGCCTCTTGAACTCAGTTGTTGGCGACGGCGCCGGTCGGGCGGCGACAGCCGCAGGGAGTTGAGGCTTTGCTGGTGGCGGTGCCTCGGTTGCGGCCGACCGGGCGGCTTGCTGCACACTGTCCTGGTAAATTTTGGTGCCGAGGACGACGGCGAAAACGGCGGTGGCCAGTCCGCCCGCCAGCGCAAGATTAGCCGGCCTCCGGAACCAGTCCAGCCAGGTTGCCGGGCTTCCGCCCCTCGCAGGGCTTGTCTCGTGTAACGCGTGCAGCAGGCGCCGTCGCACGGTTGGATCGGTCAACAGTTCCTTCAGTGCCTGCTCATCGGCCAGGGCATCGAAGAGTTGTTGGTCTTGCAGCGCGGCCTGATAGAGCCGCTGTTTTTCCTCCGGCGTCAGCGTATCCGCCGCGAAGCCGCCAAGAAGTTTTTCGAGTTCGTGTTCTGCCATCGTTTATTCCCAGCTGCCGCCCATCGACGCCAACAGCTGCTTTCTGCAACGAAGATCCCAGGTGTAGATCGTATTGATCGACGGTTGCCCCATGATCTTCTGAATCTCGGGAAAGCTCTTGCCTTCCAGTTTCCACTTGAAGAGTTCGCGGCAGCGTTCGCCGAGTTGTGTGATCGCCGCCAGCAGCCGGCCTACCCGCTGTTGCTGATCCAGCTGCGCGGCCGGATCGCTGCCGGGGTCGGCGAGCGGCAGGTCCTCCACCGACTCCTGCTGATACTCGCCTCGCCGGAAGGCCTTGCGGTGGGCATCCAGCATCTTGAACCGCAAGACTTGAAACGCCAGCGGAACGAGTTCAGTCAGCTCGGTGACCGTCGGATATTTCTCATGGAGCACCGCCAGGGTCTCCTGTGTCAGATCCTCGGCATGGTCCTTCGATACCCGTGATGTCGCGAAGGCGAGAATCCTTTCGCGAAGGGAGCTGAGAATGTGGTCTCGATCCATCGACAGTTCCGCTTACCGTGTTCTCGTCTCGGTGGACCGGGGCAACAGGTCGCCCAGCGACCGGAAGCCCAGATTCAGCCCGTTGCAGACCTCGACCTGCCGGTCGAACCGGTTCTTGGTGCGCATCATCTTACGCAAGGTCCCGAAGGCGACACGGCCCCAGGCGGCGATGTGGAAGACGGACAGCGGGTAGTCCGTGCCGAAGAGCAGACGCTCGTGTACCTCGGGATAGTCGCGCAGGTGCAAGAGCATCCGGAACCGGTTTGGCAGGGTGAGGGCGGAGATGTCCGCATAGAAATTCGGATAGCGGTTCACGAGATCGCGCAGGGTCGGCAGAAACTTCTCGAAGAGGATCAGGCCGTAGCTGCAGGCATGGGCGGCAATGACGGTGACGCCTTCGTCCAGCGCGACCCGGAGCCGGTCTGGTTCGCCGACCGACTGATCCTTGCCGATCAGACTGAATTCATAGCCCACATGGCTGAGGAACGGCAGTTTCCGCTCGGCCAGCGCCCGGTAAAAGGGCTTGTATTTCGGATCGGCCGGATCGAACTGCTGCGCGTTGGGCAGTACTTTCACCAGAGTGGCTCCGGCATCCGCGCAACGGTGCACTTCTTCGACCGCGTCACGGCGCTGCGGGTTGATGGACACGCCGGCGAGCAGTTCGTCCGGATGGGCCCGGGCGGCCTTCAAGACATAGTCATTGCTCACGAGCAGATCAGTATGTTCCAGGCTCAGGATACCATTGGAGTCGTAATGACCGTCCATGCCGAGCAAGACGCCTTTCTGCACGTGTTTCGAGGCGCGCAGTTCGACGAGCAGATCCTCCAGATATTTTTCGTTGGCTTCCCGCGGGCGGTTCACCGACAACCCGTGTTTCCAAAATAGAAAACGAAACAACGGGCTCTTGAGCATCTTCGGCGAAATATAGCAGCCGTTGTCGCCGTCGGGCAGCGCGGCGAGATGCACATGGCAATCAACCAGCGATTTTGCGGGACTGTCAGTCATAGGTCATTCTCTCATAGTATCCGAACCGGCCGGTTATTCCCATGCCGGGCAGTATCCTTCTTCCGCCAGGGTTTTGATTTCCTGTTCGAGGCTCGTCATAAAACTGCCGCGATCCCCGCTCCAGCGGACGGCATCTCCGATGAAGACGTCGCAGAAGAACGGCACCAGGATGGCTTCTCCCTTCGGCAGCGCTTTGCCCAGACCGTGCAGGAATATGGGTGTGATCGGTACGTCCGGATTGCGCTTGGCGAGATGGGCGATGCCTGTTTTGAACGTGCTCAGCTGCTCCGGGTCTCCGCGCGATCCCTCCGGAAAAAGAATCAGGATGTCTCCGTTCTGTAACGCCTCGGAGCAGGCGGCAAACGGGTCCTGGTGCCGGTCGAGAATCTCCCGCTCCAGAGGAATGATGTGCATGATGTGCACCGCAAACCAGGCAAGCAGGCGGTTGCGGAAGAAATAGTCTTTGGCCGCGACCGGCCGAAGGCGCGGCAGGAGCCGCCAGGGGAGGAGCGTCATCAAGACCAGGGTGTCCAGGTGGCTGTTGTGGTTCGAGACGACGATGGCCGGCCCGGTCAGAGGGATCCGTTCGCGATGGCGGATGTTCAGGCCGATCACGATCAGGACCAGGGGGCGGACGATTAGCAGAAAGAACAGTCGTTGCAACACGAGACGCTCTCAGTAGTGCAGGTAATACACATAGTGGAACAGCAGCGGCGCGGTGTAGGTCAAACTGTCGATCCGGTCGAGAATGCCGCCGTGGCCCGGCAACAGGCTGCCGCTGTCTTTGACGCCGATGTCACGTTTCAAGGCGGAGATCGTGACATCACCGATGAATCCCCCCAGTGCGATCAGGAGTCCTGCTCCGAGCGACTCGACCAGCGTCAGCGGGGTGAGATGAGGAGCCAGGAGCACCGCCAGGGCGGTGGTGGTTCCCACTCCGCCGAGAAACCCTTCCCAGGTTTTGTTGGGACTGACCTTTGGAATGATCTTGTGGCGACCGGTGAGTTTCCCCCACACGTATTGGGCGACGTCGTTGAATTGGGTCAGAAAAATGAGATACAGGACCAATCCTGCACCGCCGCCGGCCGGATTGTGTGTTCCGTCCAGAACCAGGAAAAAAGCTGCATGGCTGAGGCTGAAGACCATCGTCATCAGACCCCAGTGCAATGTGCCGGCCGCCCGGAGAAACTCCTTTGTTTCCCCGATCATGACCATCCGCATGGGCAGCAGGAGGAAGAGATAGACGGGGATGAAGATGATGAACATGCCGTACCACTGCTCATGGACCCAGTAGTACTGGACGGGAATGGCGGCATAGGCCCAGAAGAGCACGCGGCGATCCGCACGCCTGGTGGGGATGAGGGACAGGTATTCTTTCAGCGCAAGAAAACTGACGAAGGCGAAAAAGAGGATGGAGGCCGTCCGGCTGAGGAGGATCGCGCCGGAGAAAATTCCGATCATGATCCACCAGGACCGGATGCGCTGGATCAACTCCGAATAATTCTTGTCCGGATGCAGCCGTTTCAGCAGCGCGGCGATGAGCGACGCGACGACCAGAATGCCGAGTACTCCGCCGAGCGCCGCCAGGACCGATGGTGTGATGTGCGACAGCATCAGGACCGGCTCTCCCGTAACGCCAGCCTGGCGCGGTTGTAGATCGTGACGAGCGAGAGCAGCAGCATGATGGAGAGTGCGGCGGTGATCCACCTTCCTTCCGGCAGGCCGAGTCCGAGCAGCAGCGCGATCAGCCCGAAGGCGAAGGCGCGGTCGCTCTTGCCCATCGGACCGGCATAATTGCGGGCCGCACCGATCTGAATCGCCACCACGCCGGCCATTTCCACCAGTACGGCCAGAATGACCAGTCCCACCACCAGCCAATGATTGAAGGCCGGGACCAGCGCGAGCGGCAGATAGAGGGCGCTGTCGGACAGCACGTCGCCCAATTCGTTGAGGATTGCCCCGAGCTTTGTTTGCATGTCGTGCTCGCGCGCCAGCATGCCGTCGATGGCGTTCAGCGCCATCCGGATGAACAGCGTTCCCGGGAGCAACAGCAGCAGCGAGGTCCGGTCGGGATAGCGAGCGATCACGCCGCCAACAAGGCAGGAGAGTCCCAGCGCCGCCTGTGTGACGTGATTCGCCGTCACATGGGCGGCGGCCAGCGCGCGAGTCAGCGGGCGCAGGAGATTCTGGAAAGCCGGTTTGAGCTGGTAGATACTGGCCATAGCAACCGAGTATTCCTACGGATAGCTGTCAGCGTAACATGATGCCCCGGAAAGCCAAGTCAAATCACGCTTGTTCGGGGGCGGCTGTGCCGGCTTGAAAATACCGAGTTGCTATCGTTTGCGGATGAGGAAGCGGCCCAACCAGACCAGGCCGGCCATACAGCCGGCTGTGAGCGCGAGCACGGAGCCGGGAATCATCGCCGCTTCCACCGGTACGGGAGCAACCCGTAGCTCTGGCGGGAACGGACGAGGCGGCACGGCGACGGTTTTCCATTTCGATCGATCGGATGGCACGCGCTGTTGGTATTCATCGAGCGAGGCGACGGCATAGGTGCCCATTGCGCGGCTGGAAGGAATCTGCGGGATGTGCACGTAGAGAACCGCCTCGACGTCTTCGCGCAGCCGTTGCTCAAAAGGCGTGAGTTCCCGTTGCGGATCGGATTGCTGCAGGAGGTGTAGGAGGTCGTTCCCGATAGCTTCGAAGGTGACGCGCGGCAACAGCCTGGTCAGCTCTTCTGAAAAGTATCGATAGATCTTCAGTCCGCTGGCCAGGCTCCGGTCCGAGGCAGCCATGTAGACATAGCCGGCCGTTGCCTTCAGTCGGCTGCTGGGCCCTTGCAGAGGAATCCGCCATCCGAGTGTCCGGAGCTGGTCGATGCTGAATCCTGCGCAGTTAAGCAGCGAGTGATCATAATCCAGTTCGTGCCGGTAGAAGCGGCGGAACACGTCCTGGATGTTGGTTTGGTAGGCAGCCGGGATACGGTCCTGCTTCAAGACCAGTACGAGCAGTGCGCTGGGCCGATAGTAGGATTGCCCGCTGTTGAGGTCCATGAGGTAGTTATCCATGGGAACCATGGCGGGGAGAATGCCTTTTTCGCTGACTACGTCCGCGTCGTAGAAATTGTTCACGATCCAATCGGCCCATTCGCCATGCGGGCCGACCCGTCCTGTGACAATGCCGAAATGTCCGCCGTGCGCCTCGTCGTCGTCGCCTTGCGCGCCGTTCAAGATCGCCGCGAGCACCGGTTTCCCGGCCCAGGTTGCATCGGCATTTCCCCACAACCGGTGCGTGGTGATGCGGTCGCCGGGTAGCCGGTCCGCTTGTTCCATGAGGCGCGCGATCGTGTGAGCATCGGCTTCGACGGTACGCGCCTCTTCCGGGGCCAGCAGGAAATCTTCCGGCCAGATCGTGCGGGCTTCGAACGTGAGGCTCTCCGCCGTCGAGACGGTGCGGCCGCGTAGGCGCAATGGATGTGGGCTGAAAAAACGCGCCGTGGCATCGTTGTAGTAAGACTGGTTGCTCGACAATTTGGGGGTTATCCGAAGGGACGCGGATTCGCCGCCAGGGAAAAGAAGCCGGGCCCCGTCCGGCGTCAGCGTCGCGCGGGGAATCAACTCGGGTGAGCCGAGCCATACGAGGAAGGGCAATTGATGGGCGGCCCCCTGTCCTTCCTGCGCCGCAGGAATCGCAATGGTGTCATCCGCAAAGTACCATAGAGCTTGCGGCGGCGTGGGGCAGCCGGTGCATCGGCCGGTCGTGACGGTGAAGGCTGTTGCATCGAAGAGCCCGAGCCGTTCATGCAGGAGCGGGGATTGGCCTGCCTGCACCAGTGGTGCGGCGGACGTATCCGCGATCATCGGGACGGCCATGGCAGGGACTGCCAGTAGTACTATTGCCATCGTGATGCAGACAGCGGCTGGTTTCCGGGAGGATGGCGGTTCGTGTGAGCCGCCGTCTGTGCCGGCTTGAGAGTGCAGTTGCCGGTCGTGCAGGGGGGCGAGTGTCAGCTGAGCGGTGACGGCACCGATCAAGGCCATGCCCATGTCCCACTGGGTATCCCATTCGTCCCCCTGGGTGCCGAGAAATTCCACGGCCGATTGCCCGAGCGCGACGGCGACCCGCCATTCGAAGAGTTCGTAGAGCGCGCTGAATGCCAGAGCGGTCGAGCAGACCAGAAAGAAGAGCCAGCGGCCGGGTTGCAGCGGTGAGGATTTCAGGAGCCATTCCCGCATGACCAGGGCGGGCACAAAGCCCTGGACGAAGTGTCCGAGCCGGTCGTAGGGGTTTCGCGCCAGGCCGAAGGTCTCTTGCACCCACCGTCCGGCCGGGACCTCTGCGTAGGTATAGTGGCCGCCGACGATCAAGACTACAGCGTGAAGGGCGAGAAGCCAATACAGCAGCGGGGTGAGCGGGTGGCGGCGATACGTCGCGATCAGAACGGGAAGAACGACTACAATCGGGAGAATTTCCAGAAACCAGGTCAGCCGGTCTTTCGGAGCGAGGCCGGAAGCGATCAATCCGCAGAGAGTTAGGGCGAGGAGCAGGGCTGGAATGCGCGAGAGACGATGGATGGCGGACATGGTCAGGACGCCGGCATCAGTCGTTCAGTGGCGATTCGTTTGACTCCCCGCAGATCCAGCTTGCCGGTTCCCAGAATCGGTAACGCCGCGACTTTCACGAACTGGTTCTTCGCCGGGATGAAGAGGTTGGGCAGTCCGGCGGCGGCCAGCTTGTCGAGCACCGCCGGGAGGTCGGCTTCGTCGATGGTGTAGAGCACGGCGAGCCGTTCGCCTTTTTTCTCATCCGGCAGACCGGTCACGGCGAAGACCTGCATGTCTGCGCCGGCCGCCTGCTGCAACGCTTCTTCGACTTTCCCGTGAGGCACCATCTCGCCGCCGATCTTGGAAAAGCGCGAGAGGCGGTCGGTGATCGTGAGGAAGCCGTCGTCGTCCAGGGTCGCAATGTCGCCGGTGATGTACCAGCCGTCTTTCATGGCTTTGGCCGTGAGGTCCTCCCTGCCGAGATAGCCGCTCATGACATTCGGACCTTTGACCAGCAACATGCCGGGCTGGCCGGGCGGCAGGATGGCCCAGGTATCCGGATCGACGATGCGTACCGACACGCCGGGGAACGGTTGCCCGACGGTGCCGCGGCGCGATGCGACCTGGTAGAAGCCGGAGGCGCGGAAGTCCGGGCAATTGGACGACACGACTGGGGCGCATTCCGTGACGCCGTAGCCTTCGACCGGCACGATGCCGAATTTGTCCTGGAATGCCTGCACGAGGCGGAGCGGGAGTTTCTCCGCGCCGGTCAGCACGACCCGCAGGCAGCTGAATTGTTCCGGCGTGCAGCGGCGCAGATAGAGTTGCAGGAAAGTCGGGGTCACGACCAGCAGGGAGATGCGGTACTTGCTGCAGAGGTCGCCGATGACCGCGACATCCAGCGGCGACGGATGGAAGACGATGCCGGTGTTGTTGCGCGCATAAAACCAGAGCAGCATGTAGCCGAAAGAATGAAAAAACGGAAGGATCCCCAGGGCGCGGTCGGCTTTGCTGATGTGGATGACCTGCCCGGCGCCTTCGACGTTGGAATTGATGGCGAAGTGCGAGAGCATCACGCCCTTGGGTTCGCCCGTGCTGCCGCTGCTGAAGATAATGGTGGCCAGATCGTCCAGGCTGATCGGACGCTCCCGTCCGCAGGCCCGTTCCAGAAGTCCGATCGGGGCAAAAAGGCCGAGCAGGAAGGCTGTGAGCCTGGCGCCGCCGGAGATCGTCTTGGCGATGTCTTCCAGATACAAGACCGTCACGCCGCCGGGAATTTCCAATTTGGCTTTCTCGATGAAGAGGCGGCTGGTGAGAACGGTCTTGAGACCTGCCTGAGTGACCGCGGATTCCAGTCCGACACGGCCGACGGTGTAATTCAGATTGACGCTGGTTTTTCCGGTGAGTGCGGCGGCCACATTGAGTAAGGCGCCGGGGACGCTGGGTGGCAGCAGCAGTCCGACATAGCGCTGTCCTTTCCAATGCGGTTTCATCGCGCGCGCCAGCGTAATGGTGCCGAGCAGGGCTTTGAGTCCGGTGATCGACGGCCTGGTGGCGTCCGCCATTGCGAAGGTGAAGGGGTGGGGGCGCCAGGCCGAGAGGACCGGACGGTGAACCGGTTGCTGATCCGCTTTGCGGAGCGTCCAGGCGGCCTCGCCCAGTTCCCGGACGAGCCGGCGGAGTTCGTGCGCCGGCGTGTCCGCCGGTTGCGGCGCGCCGAACGACACGGTGATGGGATAGGGTATCTGCTCCGGGAGCTTCCAGATGAAACGCCCCTTTACGAAGCTGAACAGGCTGCCCCAGACACGATCCAGATGCACCGGAATGATCGGGACCATTCGGCCTTTGACGATCCGTTCGAACCCGCGGCGGAACGGCAGGAGTGTGCCGGTTCTGGTGATCTGCCCTTCCGGGAAGATACAGACGATTTCCCCGTCGTCCAGCGCCTGACCCGCGCTGCGCAGCGCGCGCAGAATGATTCGCGGTCCTCCCGACGAGGAAATCGGAATGACCCGCATGATGTCCATTAGCCACTTGAAGAGCGGATGGGTCGCATAGGCGGCATCGACGACGAAGCGGACCGGGCGATCGAGACTCGCAATAAGAAGAAAGCCGTCGACCAGCGACATGTGGTTCGGCACCAACAGCGCTCCGCCGGTTTGCGGCACGTTCGTGTGTCCGATGATCCGCACCCGATACAGCGTTTTGGTCAACAGAATGAGGACGAGGCGGACGAAGGCGCTCGGGACCAGCCAGAGGGCCCACAGTGTGCCGGCAAAGGTGGCTGCCGCCGCCGCGAGCAGAATTCCGGTGGTGGAGAGGCCGAGTGAGGCAAAGACGCCGCCGCTGAGCGATCCCATGAGGACGCCACTATACGTGCACGTATTCGAGAGCGCAATGATGCTGCCCCGCCGGTCGGCCGGGGCGTGCCACTGGATCAATGAATTCACCGGTACGACAAAGAGGCCGCAGGACAGGCCGAGGCCGGTCATCAGGATGAGGGTCCCGGCCAGTCCCGGTCCCAGGAGACCTAGGAGCAGAAGAAAGAAACAAATGCCGAAGGCGCCGAAGGGAATCAATCCGTACTCGACCCGATCGCCGGAGAGTTTGCCCGCCAGCACGGCGCCGGCGCCGATGCCGATCGAGAGCAGCGCGAGCGGGAGGCCGGAGAGCGAGTCCGACAGGGCGAGGACGGTTTTGGCATAGACCAGGACGTCCTGGCCGACCAGGCTGGCGACCGTCCAGAAGAAAGCCGAGCCGAGAATGGCGAGCAGCAGCGTCCGGTTGGATCGGACGGCCAGGACTGCGCCGCTAAGCGTCGAGGCGATGCCGCCTTCCGAGCGGGCGGCAGGAACTGCGGGAATGGTCAGCGATGCGCCGAACCCGATGAGCGACAGGAGCGTCAGCGCCAGCGGGGCGAGCCAGGTGGCTGAGCCGACGCCGTCAAGCAGCACCCCGCCGATCGCGGTGCCGCCGAGAATGGCGAGGAACGTGCTTAATTCCAGCACGCCGTTGCCTTGCGACAAGCGGTCGTGCGGCAGAATTTCCGGAAGGATGCCGTATTTCGCCGGGCTGAACAGCGCGCTATGGATGCCCATGCAACCGAGCACGATCAGAGGCAGCCGGCCACCGGCCGGATCGATCAACAGTGCGACGGTTCCGGCCGCCATCAAGCCGACCTCGACTGCCTTCATCGCGACGATGATGGTGCGTTTGCTCACACGATCGGCCACGACACCGGCCACGAGGGAGATCAGCATCAGCGGGAGCGTGAAGATGACGAAGGTGAGGGTCGTGTGCGCCTGCGAGGCCGATTCCAGGTCGGCGCCCGGTGCCACGGCTGCGGCAATCTGGCGAATGCCGAGCAGCGCGACCATGAGTTTCCAGGCGTTGTCGTTGAAGGCGCCGAAGAACTGAGCGATCAAAAGCCCGCGGAGCGGATGCGACGGTTGATTCGTCATGCGACGTGCCCGGGTGAAGTGCGATGGTTCGCATCACTATGGGGCAAGCTCATCCGGAGGTCAAAGAAAACGTCGCTTGCCGCGCAGGAATGCGTGCATTTCGCTGCGGTAGATGAGGCGTCGCGGTGACGTACGCCGCCCTTAGGAACGGGGCGGAGGGTTCGTCGGTAGCCCTTCCAGTTCCATGATCCGGAGTGCGTTAGTCGTCGGGCAGGGCCCCGGTCTTAGTTTGTAATCGAATTGCAGCGTGCCGGCGGCGACGGTTTCCTGGAAGTGACTATTGATCAGACCCGGGGTGGATTGTTCCAGGTCTGTAAGCTCCAGATCGTGGGTGGTGACGAGTCCGTACCCGTTGCTGTGGGCCAAGGCCTGAATGTAGGCGCGGCTGCCGATGAGCCGCTCGCGGTTGTTGGTGCCTTTAAAAATCTCGTCGATCAGGAATAAGACCGGCGGGGAGTCCCGAAGTTCGGTGGCCTGAAGAATTGATTTCAACCGTTTCACTTCCGCGTAGAAGAAGGACAGTCCCGCATCCAGCGAATCGTTGACGCGGATGCAGCAGGCCAGGCGGCTCCAGGTCCAGGCAAAGGTCTTGGCGCAGACCGGTGCGCCGGCTTGCGCGAGGCAGAGGTTGATTCCGATTGTCCGGAGGAAGGTGCTCTTGCCGGACATGTTCGAGCCGGTGACCAGGTGAATGGTGCCCCGGCTTGCGAGGGTGATGTCGTTGGCGACGCGTTTGTCGGATGGGATCAGCGGATGTCCCAGCCCGGTGGCCGTCAGGGCCGCTGTGCCGGCGGGAGCCGGCCAGAGGTAGGCCGGGTGGAGATAGGCGAAGGTTGCGAGAGCCGAGGCGGCTTCGACTTCGGCTAGACAATTCAGCCAGAGGGGGAGCAGGCTCTGGATCCGCCGCTGAAACTGCTGCAGGCGAAACGTGAAGAACAGATCCCAGGGGCAGAGCGCATTGAATGCCAGGTGAATGAGGGGATGGGCTTTGACGCTGACGCCGTGCAGCGCCCATGCGAGGTGCCGGATCAACGCCGAGGGAGCTGTTTCCGCTTCGGTGAGCGCGCGGCAGGCGGCGGCAAGTGGCGACCCTGTGTTGTTCGCCCGCCGTTCCAGGAACTGTAAGACCGATCCCAGCTTTTCGACTTCATGATGCAATCCGACGGCATGCTCGAGTAATTCTTCTCCCTGGTCTGTCGACAAATAGATCACGGCATACAGACCGAATGAAATCATCCAATAGCCCGGCAGCAGATTCAACAGCGCCGCGAGTGCGAGCCCTGCCGTGAGCACGGCGAGCAGGGCCTGAACCGGAAGAATGATGTGCAGATACGGCAGATGCAGCTGATGCTGCAGAACCGCGGCGATGCGGTGCCCGTTGATTTCCGCTTCGCCCATCAATCGGGCCTGGACGGTCAGCCGGTCGCGAACATTCGTCAGCCGGGTCAGTTCCCGGACGAGTTGCTGCCGGTTCTTCCAGATCTGCTCATCCGGCGGCTGAGTGAGGAGCCAGGACGCGAGCCGTTCCCGCCCTTGCGTGGAGGTGGCGGTATCGAGCAGGTGCAGGAGCGAGTGCGGCCCGGTCAGGTCGAGGTCCGGCGCATAGAGGTGGGCCTCGGCTGTGACGGGAGGGCACGGCGGAAGCGCCTGCCAGTCCAGGCGAAGCCGGGCGAGGTGTTGGCGTTTGAGCGCAGACCAGATGGTGAGCCGATGAATCCGGTGTTCGAGCCTGTTATGATACGCGGCGACAATCACGAATCCGATGAGAAACAGGGCGGTCGACCAGTTGCCTGCGGAGTAGTGCTCCAGCCGGTACAAGCCGACTGTGGTGACGAAGCCGATGAGAAAGAGAACGAGCCGCCAGCGTGAAAATGAAGCACTGGCGCCGGTGCCCAGACGGAGGAGCCTGTCGCCCCGGCGTAAGAACCGGACGAGCGTCTGTTCGCGGTCGAGTAAGGGAACTGAGGGGCGAGCGGTCTGCACGATGAGCGTGACCATACTGGGAAGGGATCGGTCCCGTCAATTGTTTGCGAGGGAAAGACGATGACGCCGGATTGGGTGGATGTGCGGATTCCTGCAGAGGTGGATTCCGGCGAATTGCTCGGCCTGCTGGGCGATCCGCTGGTGCAGGGCGCCTGGGAGGATCAGGGGACGACCCATCTCTACTGGTCCCGTCAGCACTGGAACGGCGATCAACTGGCGCAGGTGCGCGCGGCGCTCAATCAACTGGATCCTTCCGGGCTGAGCAGCGGGGCCGTTCAGGTCGGGGACCTGCCGCATCAGGATTGGAACCGTCAATGGGCGCTGTCGGTCAAGCCGCTCCGCGTGGGACGCCGGCTGGTGATCCGGCCCAGTTGGGAGACTGCGTCGTCACTGCCCGGCGATATCGACATCATCCTCGACCCTAAGCAGGCCTTCGGCACGGGACATCACGCGACCACCCGCATGTTGCTGGAGTGGCTGGAGGAATTGATTCGCGGCGGAGAAAGGGTCCTCGACGTCGGGTCCGGCAGCGGGATTTTGGCGATGGCGGCGTTGCGCCTGGGCGCGCGGTCGGCCGTCGGCGTCGAAATCGATCCGGTGGCGGTGGACTGTGCCCGGGAGTGTGCGGGGCAGAACGCGTTCGGTGCGGAACTGGAACTCATCTGCGGGACGCTGTCCGATGTCGCGATGGAGAACCGGCCTGATCTGGTGGTCGCCAATATCGACCGGCAGACACTTTTGCTGCTGGCCGATGAGCTGGCCGCCTATGGCGTGGCCGGCTCGCGGCTCTTTTTTTCAGGCTTGTTAGTCGAGCAGGTGGAGGAAGTCATGGCACGGTATGCGTCGCTGGGACTCTATCCGGTCCACCGGCGGGAGCAGGAAGGCTGGGTAGCGCTGGAACTCGGCCGGTCTGAGCCCTGCGAAGGACTGGAATAGCGCATGAACCGAGGCCGGCCGCCCTATCCGCATGTGCATCAGATCAGCGTATCGGACGGAGGGGTGCCGAAGCGGCCGGTGTTCGAGGCTCGCGTCACGGCGCAGGGCGTCGCAGGCGACCGTCAGCGTAATGTGAAAGTGCACGGCGGGCCAGATCGCGCGGTCTGTCTCTATTCGTTGGAAGTGATCGAGCGGTTGCAAGACGAGGGGCATTCCATCGAGCCGGGATTTTCCGGGGAGAATCTGACGCTGGCCGAGCTGGATTGGGGGCTTGTGCAACCGGGCGTGCGGGTCATCGTCGGGCCTGAAGTCGAATTGGAAGTGACGAGCTATACCGTGCCCTGTAGCCATAACGCCCGATGGTTTCACGACGGAGACTATCAGCGCATCTCGCAGAAGACGCATCCGGGCTGGAGCCGGGTATATGCCAAAGTTCTGAAGGAAGGTGTTGTCCGGCCGGGCGATCAAGTGGATGTTCAGGCGAAGGTCCGCTGAGCCAAGGAGTAAGCGTATGACGTCGCGTATTCTCGAACAGGAATTGATGGATGATCCGCTGCAGGCCCAGGCCTATGCCGAGGCGGATTTCTCGTCGGAGAATCAACGGTTCGTCGAGTTGTTCCGGGAGTATTTCCCGGAGTTTACCCGGGGCCATGTGTTCGATCTGGGCTGCGGGCCCGGTGACATTCCGGTGCGCCTCGCGCGCGCGCTGCCTGACTGTCGTATCACCGGAATCGATGCATCGCGGCCGATGATTGCGCTGGCTGAGCAGGCCGTTCGTCAGGCAGGGGTCGCGGATCGGGTGACGGTGCGTTGTGAGCGCTTCCAGGATCTGGCCGGGGCCAACCAGGCCGATGCGGTTATTTCCAACAGCCTGCTCCATCACCTGCCCAATCCGCTGCAGTTCTGGCACAAGCTGAGGCTCTTCGTGAAGCCGGGCTCGCCGGTGCTGGTCATGGATCTGCTGCGGCCCGAGTCGCCCGAGGCCGCGCACGCGATCGTGGATCAGTATGCGGGCGGAGCGCCGGAGATTCTGCGCCGCGACTTTTACAATTCGCTGCTGGCGGCCTTTACGGAAGATGAAATCGGCGCGCAGCTGGCGCAGATGAATCTCACGCGGCTCCTCATTGATGTGCCGGATGATCGGCATTGGGTGGTTGGCGGCATCATCTATTGAACAGGATGGTGAAAACGATCCCCAGCTTCGTTCTCGGTCGTTTGAACGCCTCAACGTACCGACCGCGTACGCCTCGGCGTTCAATCTCCCTGCGGCCTCGCTGGATGATCGTTTTGACCATCCTGTTCGTAATCTTAGGCTTGGCTTCTCTTGGTCAGGCCCAACTCGATCGACTGCGGAAATCCAAGCCAATGGAGCCGACCCCTGCTTCGGAAACTCCGATGGTGTTGATTCCTGCAGGCCCATTTGAGATGGGAGCAGCCGGCACGCAGGCATTGGAGGACGAACGGCCTCGCCATCGGGTGACGCTCAACGCCTTTGAGATGGATCTGTACGAGGTGACGACCGCGCAATATGGCGTGTTTCTCCGGGCGACAGGCCGGACGGCTCCCTGGCAGTGGGAGACCGTGAGCCCGGCCGTTCACAGCGACCGGCCCGTGATCGGCGTGGATTGGCATGATGCGGACGCCTATTGCCGTTGGGTAGGCAAGCGGCTTCCGACCGAAGCCGAATGGGAGAAGGCGGCGCGCGGAGTTGACGGGCGGTTGTATCCCTGGGGCAATCAGGTGCCGACGAGCGATGTCGCCAACTTCGCCCTCGGGGCGCGGTTCAGCTACAGCCAGGTGCTGATGCCGGTGCAGTCATATGAGTCAGGGAAGAGCCCCTACGGTCTGTATCAGATGGCGGGAAATGTCGGGGAATGGGTTTCGGACTGGTACGGTGCGAATTATTACGAGCAGAGTCCCGAGGCCAATCCCTCGGGTCCGGAGCAGGGCCAGTTCAAAGTGCTGCGCGGCGGGTCCTGGTCGGACCTGCCCAAGTATCTCCTCACGTACGGGCGATTCAAACTTCCCCCTGAGACGCGCAATAGCTACATCGGCTTCCGCTGCGCAAAATCGTGACGGCTGCTGAAAACAGTCCCCAACTTCGTTCTCGGATCGAAATAATCCTCAACGTACCCCGGGGGTACGCCTCCGGTTATTTCTCTCCTGCGGCCTCGTTGGATGACTGTTTTGAGCAGCCGCTTTTAGATCGTTGGCTTCGTTGCGACGTACCCCACCGGTGAAGGAGCTGTCTTGGCAGCTCGGGGTGGGTGGGTGAGAAGCATAACGCCTCAGTCGCTGAACTCCCTGCGGCCTTGTTGGATCGTCTATTTGAGCATCCTGAACAAAGCGGCTGGTCAAAACAGTCATCCGGCGAGGCCGCAGCCGAGGGTAACACCGCAGGCGTAGCCTTGGGCTACGTTGAGGATGTTGCCGAGGTGAGAACGAAGCCGGGGATCGTTTTCAGCAGCTGCTAGAGGATGCTCTTGCTGGTTTCAGCAGAGAGGGCGCTTTCATTGCCGGCGTTGTCGTAGGCGGAGAGCGCGAAGAAGTAGGTGGTATTCCGTTGGAGGCCTGTCAGGGTATAAGTCGAGACTTTGCCGATGACGGTTGGAGAGCCTGGCGAGGTGTAATTCCCGGACGAAGTTCCAAAGTAAATTTTATACCCGGCCAGGTCGTTTTCAGCATTTGCGGACCAGGAGAGGGTCACGCTTCCCGTTGAGGAGACTGAAGGAGGCGATGAGGATGGGGCGGACGGCGTGGAGCACCTGACGGTGAGGCGACTACAGGCGAGGAGGGTTGCAGTAATGCGGTAAATCCAGGGCTCAGCTGG
>OMJA01000283.1 GCA_900299245.1 Nitrospiraceae bacterium
CCGGTTGCCCCGGTTTGGGTTTTTTTCCCTTGGCCCGCGGGGTAAATCCGCACCATCCCCCCGCGCCCGGGGCGGGGAGCACCCTCGGTTCCCGCGCCGCCCCGATTTTGTTCCCCCGCCATACGGATGACTTCGCCGCGGGCAAAGGCACAAAGTTCTCCCGCCGTCACCGTCCCGTCGCGATCCAGATCGGCCGGTCCCTGCAGGCCCCTGAGCAAATGGTAGGTAAACAGTCCGTGCCGTCCCCGTTCATAGGCATGGGCATCTTGTAGCCCGCTGTTTCCGATCATCCCCATCATTTTGGAATCGGCGTCGGTGGCGCTGATCTCCCATGACGGCGCCGCGCCCGTCGCCGGATCAGACCCCGGCGCTGGTTCCAGCGAGGCATCGATCATGAAGATCGCCCGTTGAATCGGCAGACGGGCCAGCGATTCCTGCAAGCGCCGCAGGGAATAGACACGGCTCACCGACGCGGTGCTGCCGTCATAGGGCACCAGCGACACGGCGCCGCCGTCGACGAGCGCCCTCCCTGAAAAATAGACATAGACAACCGTGCTGGGATCGACCCGCTGGGGGAGCCACTCTTCGAACGTTTCGACCAGATCCTGTTTGAGCGCATGTCCGTTGACCAGCAGACGCACACGGTCGGCGGGCAGCCCGGCGATGGTTTGCAGATAGGACGCCATGCCTTCGGCGTCGCGGGCAGCATACTTAGCGGGCGACACCTGCGTGTCGCGGAAACTCCCCACTCCGATCGCGACCACGACGGCTTTCGGCTGCCTGAACGCCGCTGAGGTTTTCGGCGTCTGCTCGACATCGGCCGGAGCCTGGCTGTCGTCGGCCCGGCCGGGCTTGACCACAACCGTAAATTTCTTGAGGGCGGGCTCATGGGCGAGAGGCGAACCGGATCGCAAACTCAACCACAATTCCGCCTTCAGGGGCTCTTTCACACCGGCAATCGGCCGGGTCATTGTCGCGCGCTTGATTTCGCCGGCCGCGACATCGCCGATGACGATCACCGGCGGAAGCTGACTCGAGAGAGCTCCGGTGCCTCCGATGACCACCTCGACGCCTTTGGCCTCAACCGGGCCGTCGTTCTTTACTTCCAGATCGATCGTGAGCGGCTCATCCGGCTGGAGGAAATGATCTCTGTTTTCATCGCGGAGGATGGCCCAGAAAGTCAGGGCCGGGGAAGTCCCGCCCGGTCTGGTCGCCGCTGGATCGGACACCGCCGATTCGGACAACTTGCCGGCCTGGATCTCGGGCTTTCGCAACGGAGTCTCCGCCGCGCCTGCCGGCACCGGTGATGCCGCCGCCGCGGCGGCAGCCGCCCGCGCCAGGCCCGGCTTCTTGCTTTGCGCGGCTTCGGCATAGTCACGAATCCGGTCCGACTCACTGACCTGCCCTGCAAGGCCTTGCGCGACGATCTCCGCGGCCGCTTTGACCACCGCATCAAGACCGGTGACATCGCACGAGGACTCCTCAGTCTCCACCGAGCCCGGTTCAGCACTCCTGACCTTCTTCGACCACAGCTTGCTGCCGTCCTCCGCCGTATACACCCCCTCCAGTCCGAGTGTGACGGTCACAGGATAGGTCTTGGTGGTACGTCGTGGAACCGTCAACTCGATCTGCTTCACATGCAGCGCCACTTCCATCACGCCATCTGACGGCACGGCGGGATCCACGATCACGTATTGAAAGGCTTGTCCCAGTTTTTGTTTGAGCGCGGCGGCGAGCGGTTCGCCAAGGGACACGACAACCGGTTCTCCGCAGGCATTATTGTACGACAGCGTCATGGCGGCCGGATTGGACAGTCTCAACAGTGGGGCGAGGGCAATCGGGGTGTCTTTCGCGGAGCGATCAACCCGTGCCGACCCGGCACAGCCCGCCCACGGGAGGAGCAGCAGCCCCGCGAGAAGAACCCTGGCTGAACGGCGCAGGCACGAATGCAGATGTCGTCGTTGCATGACTCGTTGCACCACTGTTTTATACAGAAAAGGCCTGATCGATCACAACTCGTGCGCCAAATTGACAGCCCGCTTCCCCTGGGCTATCGTCCGCATCATGCACGACCGGCCGATTCTTTCATCCACGTCGACCGACAGGCTGCCCTGGAGCCCATGGCTGCAGCTGATCCGCTTCCGGAATCAGACCGGGACGGCGCTCCTGCTGTTGCCGGTCTGCTGGGCGCTGGTCCTGGCGGCGCGGGGACTCCCCTCGTGGGAGCTGTTCGCGATCTTCACGGCCGGCGCCTTTCTCATGCGCAGTGCGGGCGTGATTCTGAACGATCTGGCCGACCAATCCTTCGACCGCCGCGTCACCCGTACCAAGTCCCGCCCGCTGGCATCGGGAGAACTCACCCGCTCACAGGCATTCGTTCTTCTTGCGCTGCTGCTTGCCGCCGCCGGATTGTTGCTGGTGTTTCTGAACCCGTTGACGCGCTGGCTCGCGCCGATCGCCATGGCGCTGGCGGCGCTCTATCCGTTTGCGAAACGCTTCATCCATATTCCCCAGGCCATTCTGGGCATCGCCTTCGGCTGGGGAACAATCATGGCCTGGACTGCGACACGGAACACCGTCGAACCGCAAGCCTGGATCGTCTTTGCGGCGACGGTCGTATGGGCGATCGCCTACGATACGATTTATGCGGTGCAGGATCAGGAGGATGACCGCCGGATCGGAGTCAAATCGTCCGCACTGCTGTTCGGGTCGGCGCTCTGGATCGCGGTCGGACTGGCGCTCGGAACCATGCTCGTGCTGCTCGTGCTGGCCGGCCGGCTGGCTGAAATCGGGTGGGCCTACTATCTGGCGCTGGGTGCGGTCGGAATCTTTTTCGCCGTCCAGAGCGCCGCGCTCAGGAACCGCGTCGATCCCCCGCAGGCATTCCGGATGTTCCAGGCCCACGTCTGGGCCGGAGCGGCGATACTCGCCGGCCTGGTGGCCGGCTTTCTCCTCTAGACTACGGGACGTCAGCTCGCCGGCTTGGGAGCCGCGGGGTCTTCCTTCGGCGCGCGGAGCGTATTCAGGTAATGCGCCACCGCCTTCGCATCGGCATCGCTCAGCCCTAAGGCCGGCATTCTGGTCTCCGGCTTCATGGCTTGCGGGTTCTTCAACCAGCGGTAGACCCAGGTGCCATTCAGACGGAACCCGGCACGATCCAGCGCGGGCCCGACTTTTCCGCCTTCTCCGCCGATGCTATGGCAACCGTTGCACCCATACTTGTTCTGATAGAGACGTTTGCCGAGTTCGGCCTGCTGCGCGGCCTGCTCGGCCGTCGCGGTCAGGTCGGGACGCGCGACGCTGGTCCCTTTGCCGGGCCGGCCGGAAAAGTTATTCAACGCCAACTGTGCCGCGTCGAGTTCCTTCTTTGCCTGCCCCATCGCCGCCTGCTCTTTCGCGTAGGCGGATTCGTCAACGTCCACATCCTTCTTGGTCTCGGCGCTCTTCTTTTCCGCGTCTTCGCTCGCCTTCTTTTCCGCGGCTTCATAGGCCTGCTTGGAGGCGTCAAACTTTTCCTGCGCGGCCTTCAGTCCCTCGGCGAGCTCTTTCTTGCGTTCCTCGACTTTGAATTCCAGCTTCATCCCGTGCAACGTCCGGACATGGCCGACGATCGCCCAGATCTCGTCTTCCGAGAGCGTGTATTTGAAGGTCGGCATCGTGGGGACGGCAAATTCGTCGTCACCGATCTTGTCGCCTCCCTCGCTGGTGTCCTTCATGTCGCGGGAAATCGTATTGAAAATGTCCTCGTCTTTGAACGTCGACATTTCCGACTTATTGGAGAGGTCTTTCGGCTTCGGATCCGGCATCGCGGACCAGTTGAAGCCTTCGTTCTGCCGGCCGGATTCGCCGTGGCAATGCATGCAATAATGGGCGTAGAGTTCCTGCCCGCGTTTCTGCTGCTCGTTGGCGCAGCCGCCCGCAGTCAGGGCCCACACTCCAATGAGGCCGGCGACCGTCCCGATGGCCTGTAGTCTTGCCGCCTTCATGCTTCCTGCCCTTTCTTCAGTTTGCGGATCAGGACAAACTGGACGCCCACGGCCAGTCCCACCGCTAAC
>OMJA01000284.1 GCA_900299245.1 Nitrospiraceae bacterium
ATGAGCGCAGCAAAGGCAAGCAAGAATTCCTCCGCGCCATCGAGGATTACAGTGGCAAAGTATTGGTGATCGCATATTCGACCGTGGGCATACGCGGCGACTGCGATATCATGCTCTGGCGCATCAGCTACGAGCTGGAGCTGTTCCAGGAAATGACCACCAAGATTCTCGCATCGGGCCTGGGCCAATACATCACGACCCCCTACTCCTATCTGGCCATGACCAAGCGGTCCATCTACGTGGACAACCATACCCACGAAGGCCAGGAGAGCAAGCGCCTGACGGTCGTCCCCGGAAAGGGCAAATACATTTTCGTCTACCCGTTCCTCAAGACCCGCGAGTGGTTCCTACTGACGAAGGCCGCCCGCCAGGGCATGATGGACGAACATATCGAAGTCGGCCACCGCTTCCCGTCCGTGAAATTGAACACGACCTACTCGTTCGGCCTCGACGACCAGGAATGGGTTGTGGCGTTTGAAAGCGACAAGCCGGAAGACTTCCTCGATCTCGTAATGGCCCTGCGCGAAACCGAAGGGTCCCGCTACACGTTGCGCGATACGCCGATCTTCACCTGTATCCGTAAAACGCTGAAGGAAACGCTCGATACCATCGGCGGCTGAGAACCAGCCGAGAGGATGTCAGACGGCCTTCGATCCCCGGATCGAAGGCCGTTTTTCTTTGAGCCACCCCAGACGATGACAGACCGGCATGCGGCACTCCTTTCCGCCCTCTTTCCCGGACTCGGCCAGCTGGTCCGTGGCCGCCACCGGTCGGCACTTCTCGCCTGCACCGCCACGCTGCTCCTCGTCGGGCTCAGTTTCTGGAGCGGACGGGCGGCGGACCGGGCCGTCGAAGTTCTGGTCTTCATGGTGCTCGCCCTGCCCTGCTGGGCGCTTCAAAGCTACGACGCCTATCTCGGCCCCGGTGATACCGGCCCGGATGCGCTCCGCACCTGGACCGCCGTGTGGCAACAGGGACACGACATCCGTTTCCTCGGGCTTCTCCTGCTCATCAGCGCCCTCAACGACACCTGGATCATTCTCAAGCATCTCGACTACCTGCTTCCTTTCTATTGCACCAAACTGGACGGAATCGCCGGCTTCGCCACCAAGGCCATTTCTCCGGCGTTGCATCTCGCGGTCGGCTACGGGTTTCTCCTCCACCGCCGGTGGGCGCTGTTCATCTATCTGATCTATGCGGCATACGGGCTGACGAACGGGATGGTCAACCTGACCTGCTTCGGTCCCGGACGCATCAGAAATACCCTCCTGGCTGCCATTGTCCTCTCCACGCTCTATATCCTCTGGCGAAGGCAGGTGCTGCTGACAAACAGACCGGCTGGCGCAGGGATTCCTCTTTGACAGCCAATTCACGCATATGTTACCTGTACTAGGTCCTCGTTTATTATCCAGCAGGTAGGATCATGGCAGATACCACCGCCCTCTATGCGCTCAGATTCCCCGACGGCTCCGTCAGCCTCTACATCGACGAGCACTACGCCAAAGACCGCGGCGTCGACCCGTCAAAACTGGTCCGGATTGAAATCCCCCGCGAGATGTTCATCAACGGCAGCGTGCAGGAAGTCCGCGAATACGTCGCGCTCTATCTGGAGACGCATCAACAGCAAACCGGGAACGCGTAACCTACGCAGACAGGACACACGATCGCTATGCCTTCAACCATGGCTACTCCTCTCACAGCCGAGCTGATTCAAGACGTCATCGCGAAGATGCCGATCCAGGGCCGCATCGTGCTCCGGCTGCTCCTGCTCCAGCACCTGGACGTGACACACGAGGAAATCCTGTTCATGGTATCCGACCGCCCGGATCCCCGTTGCGTGTCGGGAACGAAACCCATTACGACGATGACGGAAGAATCGATCTCGGCCATGGTCAGCCGGCGGGACGAATACCGCCGCCGCGCCCGCCTCCGCCGGGAGCGCACCGGACTGCAATGCACGGCGCTGAGCACGCTCGCCGCCACCGCCGACAAGTTAACCGACCGGGCGGCGGCGCTCCTGGCCGCCCGCGGCGTATCGGCGGAAGCCATTGCCAATCTGAAAGCCCAAGCCCGCGTGGCCGTTCCCGGTCCCGCGCTGCGCGTGCTGGAAGAACGCTGGGACAACAACGACATTTCCGCGGAGGAATACCAGACCTATCGGCTGGCGATCGAAATGCAGCAGCACATCCGCATGGCGGAACGGTTCAAGACGAGGCTCACCCTGGCGGAACGTGAGCGCCAGACGTCCGATCAGACCACCTTGCTGGATCATGAGATCGGTCATATCTGGGGAATTCCGGCCGGCACCCTGGCCGCGCGAAAGGTCAAGTTCCTGACGCAATATCTGACGGCGCTCCAGACTGCCTTGACCGGCACGCCGGCCAATCCCAACACGGTTCCTCCGCTGGATCTCTGGAAAGACACCCTGGCAACGCTCTCCCGCACACCGGTCCAGCGTTCCATCGCCACCTACGACGGACTGGAACAGACGGAGTCCTCGCTGATTGAAAAACTCTCGGCCTATGTCGTCGGTGCGGTACCGGAATCCATCGAGGTCAAGTTCTGGAACTCGCTGGTCTACGGAGCCAGCTCCCAGGCGATGCACAGCGAAAACACCCGCACCTTGTTCGGGCTGCAGCGACTGGTCTCCATTCAACAGGACACCGACACCAGCCCCGAGGCGCTCGATGAGGAGCTCCTCAAACGCACCGCCCCGCGGGCAAAAGCCGACGCCGACGCGCTTGCGGGTCCGTCCGAGCCGAAGCTGGTCATCACCGATCACCAGAAACAGATCCTGCACAATTTTATCGGTGAAGACGTCAGCGGACGGGCGTCGGACAAGTGGTAAGCCACGTGATCTTGCGAATTGCATTTGCTCGGGTATAATCAGGTTCAACCATGTTGAAACAACCTGTCAGACGCCTCGGTCTCCTCACGTTGGGGACAGTGCTGTTCTCCGCCATCTTCGCCGTCGGCGGCATCAGCACGCCGCCGGTCACGTCGGCCGCCGGCATACTTGAAATCGCCGAATTGCTGGCGCACCCGGAACAATACGATCATCAGGATGTCGTGGTAAGCGGCTCCGTCACCAACGTCCAGCTGGCTACCAACCGCCAGGGACAGCCGGCCTACGGGTTTCTCTTGAAAGATCAGGCCGGGACGCTGAAAGTCATCAGCCTCGGACAGGCGGACGTTCATGAAGGCGACCAGGTCATCGTCGAAGGCGTCTTCAACCGGCTGCGCCAGGTCGGCCGCTCGATCGTCTACAATGAAATCAAAGCGCTCTCGGTGAAACCACTCAACCGCTTGAACCCCGACCTCGTCGGGTAATTGAGACGGACCCCGCATACGGATATCCTGACCGGCGCACTTTCGATCAATCGTGCAAAGATCACCTGACCAGACGACCACCTCCCTTCTACACACACACGCCGTCCTGCCCGGTCTGTTCCGACGGCTGGTTCTCGTATCGGGACTGATCAGTCTCACGACAGTCTCCGGCTGCGCCGCCCAGGCGACCGTCGGCGAATATCCCAATCAACAAAAAGTCATCGGCAGGTCGAAAGCCGATGTCCTGGCCTGCGCCGGCAAACCGTTGAAGGAACAGACCCGCAACGACGTCGTCCTCCTGCAATACTATCGTGAAGCGCCGGTACTCGAAGAGTCCCAGCCGGTCGGAAAAGGCAGCATGTCGACGATCCGGCACGGCTGCTGGGCCACGGTGGTTTTGGCGGACGATCGCGTCACCGACGTGCGGTACCGGTTCGTGCCTCCGAGCATGGACGCCTCGAACGATTGCGAAGCCATCTTCGATCCCTGCGCACAATAGTTCCGCGGCCCGCTCGGCATCACTCATATTCCTGTTTCCGCCTAGCCGGACGGGGCAAATCATGATACTCCTACCGGTCATGAGCCCCCGGCAATTCCTGTTCAGCCTGTTGTTATTCTCGCTTGGCGCGTGGAGCCTCCCGACCAACGCTCACGCGCTGGAGAAATACGGCCGTCCCCTGCCGTCCATGGATGACCCCGCCGATCTGGACCGCGAATCGGAAGAGAGTCTGTTCGCCGGATATCTGCTCACGGGCGCGTTCGCGAAAAATCCCTCCTTCGCCGCCAGACCGGACAACAGCGGCCTCGTCGGCCTGCGGCACATGCTCCATCTCGAAACGGATCTGTATAAACAATATCTGACCTTCTATACCGATCAGAATTTCTTTTCGGATCGCACGAACGGCTGGATCGAACTCAGCGAGTGGGACAGCACCTACGCCTTCACCGGCGTTGTCGATCATTTCAGCTGGCGCCTCCAATATGAGCGCGACGCGCCGATCGACCGCCGAGGCATCAAGCAGGCCTATGCCGACGGCCTGATCACCGCGAAGTTGCAATCGGCCCAGGATATGGCCTGGTGGCGGCGCCTCTTCCCGAATCAGAGCCTGACCATGTACGGCGGGGCCGGCTGGCTGTTCCACAACAGCCATTACTTCGCGCGGCCCGACAACACCGGGCGCGCCCTCTTCCGCTACGTCGCTCATGCCGATCTCGACCTCTACAAAAACAAAGTCGTGCTGTACGGCGACGTCAACTTCTTTACCGACCGGGACGGCGCCAACCAGGCCAAGCCGACGGAAATGGATTGGATCGTGGGACTCGCGCTGCGCTGGCACGAGACGGAACTCGCGGTCTACCATGAACAGGACCAGCCGCTGGATAAATCCGGCCTCGTCCAGAAATATCTAGCCGTCCAACTGCGCTTTTCGTTCGACGTATCGAAGGGAGATTTAGGATTGGGCCGGACGAAATCCGCCGCCGGCCTTCAGTGAGGCAGGTTCAAGATCCGCGTCATCAGCCGGTCCGACCAGCGGTCCGGCAGGAGCTTGATCATCAGCGCGCGCACCTTCGCATCGCGCCCCACGAGATAGCGCGTCTTGGGGCGAGCCGCCGTGAGCGCATGCTCCACCGCCTTCGCAACAGTCTCGGGCGGAATCGCGCGTGCCGCGGCCTCCGCCACACGCGCCCTGACACCGGCGATGACGCCGGCATATAACGCCTTCATGTCTTCCGTCGTCGTGGCTTCCAGTTCTTCGGCCTTCGCGCCGGACTTCGTCCAGATCGGCGTGGCGATCGCGCCGGGCTCCACGATGGACACCTGAATGCCCCACTGCTGCACTTCGAGACGCAACGCATCCGTCAACGCTTCCAACGCAAACTTTGAAGCCGAATAGGGCCCCATGACCGGCATCGCGGCTCGCCCGGCGATCGAGCCCATGTTGACGATGCGCCCGCGGCCCTGACGGAGCAGCGGAAGAAACGCCTGCGTTACGGCGACCTGCCCGATGACGTTGACCTCAAACTGCCGGCGCAGATCGGCGATCGGCACGGCCTCAAGAGGTCCGGCCACCGCAATTCCCGCGTTGTTCACCAGACCGGCCAACCCTCGCGGCCCGACCAGTCCGGCGACCGCCTGCCGCGCCTGTTCGATCGACGCCCCATCGGTGACATCCAACAGTATGGGCTGAAGACGGGCCGAAGCCCGGGCTTTCAACGCGTCGCCGTCTTCTATCCGGCGGACTCCGGCCAGCACGGTGAAGCCGAGCCGGTCGAGATGCCAGGCACAGGCCGCCCCGATGCCGGTCGATGCCCCGGTTATCACGACTGTCTGTTCTATTACCATCCTACCCTTTCAACCGTAATAACCAGCCCAAGCTTCAGCGGGATGTCATACATATCCGGATCGATATGATGGAGCAGCCCCTTCACGTAGGAAACAATGTCGTGCAGCTGCTGATGGCGTTCGGCGCTCACGACCAATTCGGCCGTCTCGGGCTGATTCGACTGCTGTTCAGGTTCGGCCATAGATCTCCGGGCTGCTCCGATGCGCCCCCAGCCGCACCAAATCAACGCGGGATTGTATCCGGCTCCCCCCTGAAGACTCAATCCGGATGACGCTCACGCGCATCCGATCCGGTTCGACCGGCTCAGGCCGCCCGCCTGAACGGCACTCCTGTTTCGGGTGGAGCGGACGGCTGGGACAAGCCGTTCAACTCCTCCAGATGCCGGTGCTCCGCCTCGCTTTCTCCCGTCAGCGACCAGGCCAGCAGCCAGATCAGCGCACTCATCGTCACGAGACCGATCAGAATAACCATGACATCCCTCACAATCTGCCGGCGGGCTCCTCGTGTTTCGGTTGCCGACCGGCGGTGAACGGATGGCCGACGCCGTCACCAGGCATCGGCCATCCGGCCGGGCTGAGCCTGTCAGGCCGCCGGGCGATACACCCAGCGCTCACGCTCGCGCCGCAGCTCAGCCTGCACTTTGGATTCCCGGCTCATCGCGGACAGCCTCAACCCGCTGAAAAAAACCAGGGCCATTCCGATCATCGCGGCAAAGAGATAGCCGACCGGAATCCCCGGCCAGGTCATCGACGGACCGGGCACTGCAGTCCCCGCGGCAGACTCCATGCGTGCGACCATGATCTGATCGGCCGGGCCGGCCATGGTCGCGGTACGATCCACCGCCGCCAGCAACGTTCCGAGCTGATACTGATTCGCCGCCCAGGCTGCTTCCAGACCGGTCCTGGCCTGGGCCACATGGATGATCGCGGCGCCCAGTTGTTCCTGCACGCCGGCCGAGCGGACGGCATAGTCGCGGCCGGCATCCACAATCCACCGGCCAAGGAGCGGCTGCCAGGTCGACGCAAACGCACGCTCCATCCCTTCACCCACGCGCTCGACGTTGCCGATCATAGTGCGATTGTAGCCGGCCAGGGAATAGTCCGCCGCCAGCATCCCGCTCCGGACTCCGCGCCTGGTGCCGTTCACAATGGCCTGCCCCATGACTCCCTGCACGCGGGCTGCGTGTTCCTCAGGCATCGCCACCGCGCGGTCCATGACGACTCCGAACGGGCCGCCTGGCATGGACTGCAAACGATAGTGCGCCAGAAGGGCCTGATCCCATTCCAATGACGCCTGGGCGGTGATGCGGTCGCTCTGCCGTTGCAGAAGCGTCCGTTCGACGATGGCCTGGCCCAGCGCCGGCTGCAGCCACACCATCCCGCTGGCTGAACCGGGCAACGGCTCGAGCATCGCCGGCGGCGACGCGACGAGGAACGTGCCGGTCGTCGCGACAAACAGAAACAGCGCCCCGAACACGATGGCGCACATCCCGAATCCGACGATGATGTCGATACTGCTATAACGATAGGACATGACAGCCTCCTTTCCTCCTCAGGCAGCCGGGCCTGCGGCAGAGCCGCCGACAACCGTGGTGCCGGATTCGGATGGCGTGAGGTGAGAAAACAGCGCCGGTGACAGCGCGCGACGCGAGAATCGGAGGACGGCCGGATCTTCGCCCCGTCGGGGTACAGTGAACCGCCCGTCTGGTGAATGGGAAACACCCGGCAGGTCCGGACCGATGGAATGACGTTCCACGGAGGACCATAGCACCACCTTCAGAATGAGGCGGCTGCGAAAAGATACTTTAAGCCTACGCCCCTCAATGGACCGATGCAAGAGCGGAGAAAATCAGACCGATGGCCGGTCGCCACACCGGCCCTGACTTCGATGCAGACCCGTTTGTACGGATGATCGCCTGACCCATTCCCGAGTGCCGAGCCCGGCAACGATCGCATCGCGATAAGCACTCTGTATCGTCCACATGCAATCGCCTCCTCCGTACCCCATCACGTCATCGAAGACGCAATTTTCCTGCGAAGAGCGCCCTTCTAGAAAAAAATTTTTCAGGGGCGCTCCTCCTCCGGTGCTGCATCGAGACCGGGTCAACACGACGGCTGCCCCTCTCACGACCCGTTTCAACGAAGCCCAGGCCGGACCGCACGACCGCATCGGCGACAGACATCAAGCGAGGGCGCCGCGAATATCCTCGAATAGAAATGCGGCAAACCGGCTCCGGCAGCCGATCTACGCGGATCGCACTTCGCCGTGAATGCAAGCACCGCACACCGGAGTCCGCGCGCCGGATGATGCTGAAGCGAGACGCTCCCTCGTCCCGACGAACCATCGGACCTCACCGGACAGACGGTTCCGGGGTACGGACGCGCTGTTCATTTTCCGCCCGATCGAAAAAAATCCGCACAGAAGTAATTTACTCGCCGCGCAATCTCTGCTATACCTGTCACATCAGTTCACACTTTTATTCCGAAGGGGGGTGAAGTACTCATGGCCACGAAGAAAGCAGCAGCGAAGAAGCCGGCAAAAAAGGCAGCCGCGAAGAAGAAGAAGTAGTTGCGCCTTGAGGAGGCG
>OMJA01000285.1 GCA_900299245.1 Nitrospiraceae bacterium
AGAGTCCACCTCCTGGCCGGGCGTCTCGCGCCCCACCTACACCGGCGGCCTGGGCTTTACCTTCAAGTGGAACATGGGCTGGATGCACGACACGCTCGATTACTTCGCGCACGAGCCGGTGCACCGGCGGTATCACCAGAACCAGATCACGTTCGGCCTGCTCTACGCCTTCACGGAAAACTTCGTCCTCGTGCTCTCGCACGACGAAGTCGTACACGGCAAACGCTCGCTGATCGGGAAAATGCCCGGCGACCCCTGGCAGCAGTTCGCCAATCTCCGCACGCTCTACGGCTATCTGTACGGCCATCCGGGGAAGAAGATGCTGTTCATGGGGAGCGAGTTCGGGCAGTGGAAGGAATGGAACCACGATACCAGCCTGGACTGGCACCTCTGCGATCAGCCCTACCACCGCGGCCTGCAGCGGTACGTGCAGGATCTCAACCGGCTCTACCGGCAGGAACCGGCGCTCCACGCCGTCGACTACGAATGGAACGGGTTTCAGTGGATCGACTTCAACGATACCGAGAACTCGGTCATCGCGTTTCTTCGCAAGGGGGAGACGGCCGGGGAGACACTGCTCTGCGTGGGAAACTATACCCCGGTTCCCCGGCATCACTATCGCGTCGGCGTTCCGGCGGCCGGACGCTACCGTGAACTGCTCAACAGCGATGCCGGTCTATACGGCGGCAGCAACACCGGAAACTCAGGCGGAGTGCACACCGAGGCCAGCCCCTGCCACGGCCATCCCTATTCGCTGAGCCTGACGCTGCCGCCGCTCTCGTTTCTATTTTTTAAACTGCATACCGACTAGATCCCGCGCTACTTGGTCTTGGCCTCCGCGCGGATGTCGAGAATCTTCACGTCGAAGTACAGGGTTTTCCCGGCCAGCGGATGGTTGAAGTCCAGCACGATGGTATCGTCTTTGACCGCCGTCACATGGGGAAACAGCGACTGCCCTTCAGGTCCCCGCGCTTCCAGTTCGGCTCCGACCTTCCACGCATGTTCCGGCACCAGGTTCTTCTTCACTTCCTGAATGGCCTTCTGATCCACCTCGCCGTAGGCGTCCGCCGGCTTGACCGTCACGTGCTTCTTCTCCCCGACCGCCATACCCTCCAGCGCTTTCTCCAGTCCGGGAACGATTTCCTCCTTGCCGTGCACGTAGGTCATCGGCTCGCCCCCGACATTCGATTCCACCACGTCCTTCTCGTTCAGCTTCAGCGTGTATTCCAACGACACGTGCTTGCCCTTCGAGACCACGGCCTTCGTGGCGCCGTCGGCCGTCTCGGCTTGAATCAATGCCGCACCGCCGAACAGTCCCAGCACGGCGGCCAGGCACATACCTCTCAGGACACGGAGACGAACCTTCATACCATCCTCCTCAAGAAAAAAAGCGTCACGCCGGGGGGGACACAGCATCAGAGGATACCGCGATGCCGGCACGGAAAACTACAGGTATCTACCAGGACCGGAACGCTCCGGAATCCAGGTGCACAAATTTCGCGCGGGGATAATAGCCGACGCCGCCGTAGCCCAGTTCGAGCGCGGCCTGCCGGATGACGTTGGGGAGGATGCCGGGAATCTGGAGATCGATCGCCTGCCCCTGCATATGCAGGCTGTTTTTCGCCGCACGCCGGCCGGCGCGCACCAGCTGCGCGTTATACTCCGGCGAACGGTACCCGGAAATGATGTGGATCTCCCGGTCGCCGCCCAGCTTCTTCTGCACCAGATTCACGTGCTCCAGCACGCGCACATCGATCGCGGAGACTTCTCCGGTCGCATGGCAGCGGAGAATATGATTGATGTCGTCCAGCGCCTCCAGATCGTACTCGCCGGCCTCGTTCCGGTAGGTCACATCGAGACGCTCTTCCGTCCAGACGTTCAACAAGCTCAACCGTCCCTCGGGAAGCGCCTGCGCCGCCGCGCGCGGCGGCATCAGCGCATGCAACGCGCCCAGCATCAGGGCGACGGCGGAAGTTTGCAGAAACGTACGGCGGGTCCAGGCCCGGTCTGAATCAGTTGTCACGAAGACGCTCTCCGGAGAAGGTGCGTTGCAGATTGACCCGGCAGAAAACGAGCCGAGTTGTACCAAAAAGAACCGGATCGGTCAACGTCTTTTCATCCCCTCCGGACTCATCCGGATCGCACCTCCCGTCGGACTCCCCGCGCAGACGCTCGTTGATCGAGCAACCCGGTTCCCGGACCACGCCGGTCCGATAGGGCCGACGCGCCGCCCATTTTCTCCCTGGACAGGCTGCGGCAGGACGGGTAAGATCTTTCTTACAGATTAGGGAAAAACCATGGCCACGATTTTAATCATCGACGACGAAGAATCCATCCGCCACCTGCTTCGCGAAGTGCTGGAAAAAGCCGGACACAAGGTCCTCGAGGCCGCCAACGGCCGCGAAGGGCTTGAGACCTATCAGAAGCACCCGGCCGATCTGGTCATCATGGACCTGTTGATGCCGGACACCGACGGCCTGGAGACCACACTCCAGCTCACCCGCGAATATGTGGACGCCAAGGTCATCGCCATCACCGGCGCGCAAGGCGATCGTAACTTTCTGGACGTGGCCAACCTGTTCGGCGCCCGCCGGACCTTTCAGAAGCCCTTCGACATCGCCAAGCTCCTCCAGGCGGTCAAGGAAGAGCTGGCGGCCCAATAACCGTCTCGTTCGGCTCCCGCTTTCTGCCTCCGCTGCCTCCCCGCTCCAGACTGCTTCAGCCCCTCAAGTTCACGGCCCGACTGCCGATGAAGAATCACGGCTGCTTTGCCCGGCCATCGGCGTGCTCCGGCGACGTTCGGATCGAGCCGCGCGTTCGGCCAACCTCCGGCAGGAACTGCGACATGGGATACACACGAAAGAATCCGCGATTCGACGTCAATTTCGGCGGCACCTTTGCGGGGGAATTTCTCGCGGGCCGGGGCACGATCATCAATCTCTCGGTAGGCGGCTGCAGCATCGAATCGCCGGTGACGCCGGCCGCGCAGGCCGTGATGGGACTGCAGATCCAGCTCCCCGACTCCCAGTGGCCGCTGGAAGTCAGACAGGCGGTCGTCCGCTGGACCAGGGGAACGACCTTCGGCCTGGAGTTTCACACGCTGTCGGCGGCGGACACGGCCCGGCTTCAGCAGCTTCTGTACGATCTCGACCAGGGACCGCTGGTGGTCATGCACCGGACCGCCCGTTGATATGCGCACAGGAACCAAAATACTGATCGTCGACGACTCTCAAGAATTTCAGCTGCTCGTGAAAACCTTCCTCGCGGAAGAGCCGTATCTCCTCCTGTCCGCGGGCGATCCACTCCAGGCGACCGGGTCGGCCCTCCGCGACAAACCCTCGCTCATCGTCCTGGATATCGGCCTGCCGGGCGGAGACGGATGGATGCTGCTCGACCGGCTCAAATCCAACGCCTTCACCCGCACCATTCCTGTCGTGGTCGTGACCGGACAAACGAAACCGGGACTCGCAGACAAAGCCAGAATCAAGGGCGCGGCCGCGTTTCTCCCCAAGCCCGTCGAGAAACAGACCCTCCTCGCAACCTTCACCGATATCCTGCACCCTCCGGCGCCGCAGGCAACTCCTGGGCTCCGGCCCCCCCAGACCTGACGGAAAGAACCGGCCTGCCCCCGCGACAGTTCCCGCCCGGCGTCGCCGGCCGAATCGGAAAATGTGTGGCATCCCTCCGGCTGATCGGAGAAAATCCCCGCGTGACCTACACCACGTCGTTCATGTCGCGCATCCAGGGATACCATCGAACCAACCTCGCGCTGGCGGGATGGATCGCCGTGATCCTTGCGGCGGGCATGCTCCCGCTACGCAACTTCGCCGGACACGCGCATTGGAACGCCATCCAATGGACGATCCCGTCCGCTCATTGGCACTCCCGCCGGTTGTACTTCGATCTCATCGCCAACATGGCGCTGTTTTTCCCGCTGGGCTTGCTGCTGACCCGTCATGCCGGGGCCTGCACGAAACGGATGGTCTGGATGATCCTGGGAAGCGGATTTGTCCTATCGGCGGGGATCGAGGGGTTTCAAATTTTCTGCCATCACCGGCATCCGTCGCCCTACGATATTTTCAGCAACGTCACCGGCACGGCACTGGGAGTCGGGACGGCTTCGCGCATCTTCTCGCTTCGCTTCATCGACGAATTGCTCCCCCTGCCTCATTCCCAGCCCACCGGCTCGTAACCGCGCTCCTGGAGACAGCGGTTCACGAACTGCTTGAAGGCCTGGCTCGGCGGAGATTTCCGGAACAATCCGCGCAGCAATCCACCCGTCGCCCCGCCGGCCGCGCCGACCATCGCGCCGCGCCCGGGATGCCCGACGACTGCTCCGCCCACGGCGCCGGCGGCCGATCCG
>OMJA01000286.1 GCA_900299245.1 Nitrospiraceae bacterium
CGGGCTCAAGCACGAGGGGGTGCCGCTCATCCATTTCGGCACCGGGACGACGGCCATTCTCCGCCAGATGCGCGAGGCCGGCGGCGATGTGATCGGTATCGATTGGCGCATCCATCTCGATGAAGCCTGGGCGATGGTCGGACACGACCGGGCCGTGCAGGGCAATCTGGATCCGCTGGTTCTGTTCGCCCCGCTCCACGAAATTGAACGCCGCGTCGAAGATATTCTGCGGCGGGCCGGCAATCGCCCCGGGCACATTTTCAATCTCGGTCACGGCATCCTTCCGACGACACCGGTCGATCATGTGGCGGCGACGATCGACATGATCCACAAACTCAGCCAACGCTAATCCAGAGACATCTCATGGCGGATGCACAAGCTCCGGTCGCTGTTCTGCTCATGGCGATGGGGGGGCCGGATTCCCTCGACAACGTCGAACCGTTCCTGCTTGATGTCCGCGGGGGACGTCCTACTCCGCCGGAGCTCGTCGAAGAAATTCGTGAACGCTACCGCGCGACCGGCGGGAAATCGCCGGCGGTCGGCATTACACAAGAAGTGGCGAGGAAGCTTGAACGGCGATTGAACGAGTCCGGAGCGGTACGGTATCGGGTCTACGTGGGGTTGCGGCATTGGCATCCCTTCATCAAGGAAACGTACGAAGATTTGCTCAAAGATCAGCCGGAGCAGGTCATCGGTCTCTGCATGGCGCCGCAGCAATCGTCGCTCAGCACCGGGGCGTACCGGAAAAAGGTGGAAGAAGCGCGGGCTGCCCTCCAGAGCACCTGCGCGGTCAGCTATGTGGGAAGCTGGAACCGGCATCCGCAACTGATCGCGGCGATCGTCGAGAATATCCGGCAGGGATTGCTGAAGTTTCCCGCCGACCTTCGCGCGAAGGTGCCTGTCCTGTTCACCGCGCACAGTCTGCCGGAGCGTATCGTGGCGATGAAGGATCCGTACCCGGATGAAGTGAAAGGGACGGTCGACGCCATCATCGCCCGCTTGGGGCCGCAGCCGACGCGGTTTGCCTATCAGAGTCAGGGCCGGTCGAGTGAACCGTGGCTGGGGCCGACCGTGGAATCTGCGCTGGAGGCCCTGCATCAAGAAGGCCATCGGCACGTGCTCGTCGCTCCGATCGGTTTCATTTGCGATCATGTGGAAACCCTGTTCGATATCGACATTGAGTTGAAGCAGCTGGCGGTGAGCATCGGCATGCAATTGGAGCGGATGCCCATGTTGAACGCCGCTCCGGCATTGATCGAGACGTTAGTGTCGGTGATCGACGCCCATCAATCGTCTCAGGTGTCGTAATCCGTGGCAACTCCCCGCACAGTGGTCATCGTCGGTGGCGGCATCTCGGGGCTGGCCACGGCGTTTGCGCTTCAGGAGCAGGCGTCCGCGGCAGGGTTGTCGCTCCGTTGCACTGTGTTGGAATCTTCCCCAGCCTGGGGCGGGAAGATCGTTACCCACCGAATCGGAGAGTTGACGACAGAGGCCGGGCCGGACTCCTTCCTGTCCCAAAAACAGGCCGGGCTGGAGCTGTGCCGGAAGCTGGGTCTGACCGATCAGCTCATCAATACCAATGAAACCGCGAAGCGCGCGTTTGTCCTCTCGCGGGGACGTTTGCATGAACTGCCTGAGGGACTAATTACCTTCGTGCCGAAACAGTTGGGGCCCTTTCTCCGGAGCGGTCTGCTGAGCTGGACCGGACTGGCGCGCATGGGATTGGATGTCGTGATGCCGCGCGGTCCCGCAGACGGGGATGAGTCTCTCGCATCGTTTTTTAGGCGGCGGTTCGGATCGCAGGCGTTTGAGCGTGTATTGGAGCCGCTCATGGCCGGCATTTATGCCGGCGACGCGGATCAGATGAGCGTGAAAGCCACCTTCCCTCGATTCGTCGAACTGGAACAGGAATACGGCAGCATCATTCGCGGCATGATGGCGGCCAAGAAGAAACAGCCGCCGGTTCCGGCGAGCGGGCACAAGCGCACCATGTTCGTCAGTTTGCGGAACGGGCTCGGCGATCTGGTGACGGCCTTGACGGCGCGCCTTGCCCAGCAGGGGGTGGACTTGCGGGGCGGCTGCCAGGTCGACGCGCTGCGGGTGCGGTCTCATCAGCCGGGGCGCTGGATGTACGATCTCATTCTTAACGACGGGTCGGCGCTGTCGACGGAGGCGTTGGTTCTCGCGACGCCCGCCTATGTGTCCGCGGAGCTGCTTCGCCCGTTGACGCCGATCGCCGGAGGGTTGCTGGAGATGATTCCCTATGCGTCGACGGCGACCGTTGCAATGGCCTTTCCAGCTCAGGCGGTCGCAGGTGCGGTGGAAGGGTTCGGATTCATCGTCCCGCGCGCGGAGGCCAGGGATCTGATCGCGGCGACCTGGACGTCGCTCAAGTGGCCCCATCGGGCGCCGGCGGATCAGGTGCTGATTCGCTGCTATGTCGGCGGGGTGGGGCGTGAAGCCATTCTGCAGCTGAACGACGATCAGCTGATTGCCAAAATCCGCGCGGATCTGGCGGCGCTGTGCGGAATCAAGGCGGCACCGATGTATGTCGAAGTGAATCGCTGGTGGAAAGCGATGCCGCAATATACCATCGGGCATCTCGACCGGTTGACCCAGCTCGATGCGGCGTTGAGCCGGTACGGAGGGTTAGTGTTGACGGGTGCGGGATATCGCGGTGTGGGGATTCCGGATTGTATCCGCGACGGAGCCGTTGCAGCGGAGAAGGTCGTGCGGCATTTGTCGAACGGCCGGGAATCGGCGTAACCGTGTTCCGGCGGGATGCCTGATCGTTTTGTAGATAGGATGTGGTGATATGAACAACAAACTGACGATTTCCGATGTGAGCGGTCCGTTTCGTGAGCCTCGCGAGCCGATCTTTTCCTATGATTATTCCGTCCAGCGAGCGACCTGGGCGACTCCGCACGGGATCAGGGTCAAGGTGTCGATTCCCGATGAGCTGGAGATCCTGCGGGAGCGATTGTTGGGACCGGTCGCCGGATCTGCCGGACAGCAACTGGTGATCGGCAAGGTGCTTTCTCGGACGATCGCGGATTGGAAGGTGCAGATTGCCGAGGGGGAAGGGATGCTGGCTGAACGGCGCGACGTGATGCTTGCTCCGTTTGTGGGGCCGTTAGCCCATTTGTTCCAGAAACTGGAAGTGTTGTTCGAGCAGGAAAAGGCGACATTGCGGGAAGAGATCAGAAAACGGGTCGGGTTGTAGCGGATTGCGGTTCCTTCCAATAGCGTGTTTTTACCATTTATAAAACGGGCCTATTCACGCACAGATTCTGGGGATAGCCTTGTGGATAGCGCTCCTCATCCGTCGGAATCTGCTTGTTCTGTCGGTTGATGAGCTCCTTGCCCGAGATTTAGGCATTGGGGTGCATGTGGCATCCC
>OMJA01000287.1 GCA_900299245.1 Nitrospiraceae bacterium
CGAGCGATGCCCGCCGCAGCCGGATGATCGCTTCCATCGGCTTCACGTCTTTCGGACAGACTTCCACGCAGTAATTGCACCGCGTGCAATCCCACATCCCGTTCGCCTCCTGCAACACAGCAAGACGCGCCCGCTTCAGCTTCTCCGGCTCACGCGGGTCAGACAGAAACCGGTCTACCTTGGCCAGCGCCGCCGGTCCGGCAAACCCCGGCGACACGGCGTGCACCGTACAGGCGCCCACACAGGCGCCGCACATGATGCAGGCGTCGACATTGTGATAGCCGGAATCGTGCTCATCTGCTCGCACGGCATCCGGCACGGCCATCGAGGTCGACAACCAGGGGGTGATGTCGCGGATCTTCCCCCAGAACGGGCGCATATCGACGACGAGATCTTTAATCACAGGGAGATGCTGCAAGGGAGCGATGCGCAGTTCCCCGTGCCGTTCAAGTTCCCTCCGGACGGACGTACGGCAGGCGAGCTTCTCGCCTCCGTTGATCGTCATAGCGCAGGATCCGCAAATCGCCGACCGGCAGGAATACCGCAAGGCCAGGCTGCCGTCGAGTTCGTTCTTCACCCGGATCAGCAAGTCGAGCACGGTGGCGCCGCGCCGCACATCGAGGCGCAGTTCCTCATCGTGCGGTTTCGCATCCTGCTCGGGATTGAATCGCTGGAGGGTAATGGTAAGGCGCATGGAATACGCTTTCAGCCTTCAGCAGTCAGCCATCAGCGAAAACTGAAAGCTGGTCGCTGAGCACTGATCGCCCATGTTAGCCCAATTCGAAGATCTTCGGAAAATCGGTCAGGTTACGGCAGCCGTCGCTCGTGACCAGCACCATATCTTCGATACGGACGGCACCCAATCCCGGATAGTAAAGCCCCGGTTCGACCGTCACGACATGGCCTTCCTGCAACAGCGAGCCGGTGCGGCTGATGCGGGGCGCTTCATGAATGTCCAACCCGACACCATGCCCGGTTCCGTGGAAGTAGCCCTGCATCCGCCCATCCACCAATCCGGTCTTATAGCCGGCTTTCTCGAACCGGTCGCAGATGCCTTGATGGATCTTCATCCCGTCGGCGCCGTCTTTGACTTTCGTAATGGCTTCTTCCTGCGCGTCCTTCACGGTTTGATACAGGCGCTTCAGCTCAGGACTGGCCTCGCCGCGGATGACGGTGCGGGACATATCGGCAAAATACCGGCTGTTGGCCGATCGGGGAAACACGTCGAAAATGATGCTGCGGTTTGCGGGCAAGGGACCGGTGCCTTCATGATGGGGATCGCAGGCCTGCTCGCCGCCGGCCACGATGGTATGCTGCGCCACGCAGTCGCGCTCCATCAGCTTCACGTTGATGAGCTTCTTGATCCGCTCCGAGGTCAGCACCTCTCCGTCCAGCCACAGCTCGCCGCCGCGGATCGTCGCCTGCTTGAGCGCAGCATGGGCCGCCGCCACCGCGTCTTCCGTTGCGCGCTGCGCCGCTTCGATGCACCGCACTTCTTCAGCGGTTTTCACCACGCGCCGCTCGTAGAAGGGATCGCGCTTCGGCTTCATGCTGTAGCCCAACTCTTGAAGCCTCGTCGCATGGATAAAGGGGAAATTGGCCGGAACCAGCAATTGTCTGACTTTGGCTTCGCGAAGAATCACATGGACGATATCGACGGTGCTCGGCTCTTTCGTCCCGTTCGACTTCGCCTTCTTTTCCAGCTCGGAATAGGACAGGACCCGGTCCACCGACGCCTGCGACTTGGCCCGGTCCATTTCAAGATCGCTCATGACCAGGATCCGCTCGCCCTTGACCTCCATATAGATGAAGGGATCGGGCGCGACGAACCGGGTCGCGTAATAGAGATTCGAATCAAGTTCGCTCGCGGCAATAAAGAGCGTCGCGACATCAGGTTGTGCGGCAGTCGTTCGTTTCATGGATTGGTTAGTCGAAGGAAATTGGACCGGCTAGAGGTGGTTCGGCGCATGAATGGGCTGATGCTAGCATGGGGTCCGGTGACGGTCAAGGCGTCGCCGGCACGGCGTCCGGCAGCGAATCGAGCTCCGACGCGGCAGCCGGCTTGTCCTCATTCGGCGTAATGAGATCCATCGGCAGGGTCAGCGTGTTCTTCAACACATCGACGGCCAGCTGCGCCAGCCCCGACAATCCCGCCGTGAACGATTTCATCGGGAGATACGTGACCTCGGGATCTTCCACGGCGCCCTTCATCGAGAAAATAGCCGTGGCCATGCCTTTGCGGTCACCCGCGAAAATGCGCCCGAATAACGGAATGGTCTTGAGGAACGTGGCATAGGACCCGAACGGACTCACCGCCACGACCATATCCAGCTGATCCGTGGGCAGGTCATAGTTGCCCGCCGCCGTAATTTTGAGGATCGGGCTGTCGACGACGAGATTCTCCGTTTGGAACGATCCGTTTTGAATCGCGACCGTCGCGGAGATGCGATTATAGGGCAGGCCCTCCTTATCCAGATCGACCTTGCCCTGCAAGACGGCGGGGAGATTCAGAATGCTGAGAATTTTCCAGATCGCGCGCTCTTTGGATTTCA
>OMJA01000288.1 GCA_900299245.1 Nitrospiraceae bacterium
CACATCGGGTAACGCCCCGATCCCGAATCCGTCAATGACCAGAAGAATGACTCGATTTATCATGTGCGCAATATAGCAGAAGCCGCCATAGCCGAACAGATCTTGCGTAGATTAGGCAGCGGCGGAAGGAGAGGCGCCGGCTTCACCGGCTGCACGGACAGCCATCGCCAGAAAGCGCTCCAGACGGCTGCGTTCTTTCGGCAGGATCATCAGAAACTCGACACCGAATTCATGGAGCGTCGCCCAGCGAACACGGCCCAATTCAATGGAGACGGGCGGCTTCTCTTCCGACGGGGAGAACTGCAGCGTGATCAGCATGTCGTCGAAGACCGGTGTGTCGCTGTGAATCGCGCACCCGCCCAGGGAAAGATTCACCATCGTCCCCTGCCCGGTGACCCCGTCCTCATGGGTAAATCGAACGGGACATTGCAACAGGACCCGCTGTGTCCGTGAACCAGTCATCGTCTTTTTATCGGAAGAGACCGGCAGGTCCTTGAACGATCACCGGCATCCCCCTATCTCCCTGATGCCTTCCACTCCTCCAGAATCTTCAGGCTCGCACTCGTACCGATCCGGTCGGCGCCTGCCTCCAGCATCGCCAAGGTCGTCTTCCAGTCCCGGATCCCGCCGGACGCCTTCACCTTGGCTTTGCCGGCTACGGTCTGCTTCATCAACCGCACGTCGTCGACCGTGGCTCCGGCCGTATTGAATCCGGTCGACGTTTTCACATAGTCGGCTCCCGCTTCGACCACCAGATGGCAGGCAGTGATCTTTTCCTGCTGCGTGAGCAGGCAAGTCTCCAGAATCACTTTATGTTCGGCAAACGGCGTGGCCTTCACCACTTCCGCGATATCCTGTCTGACATAGGCCTGGTCGCCGGACTTCAACCGGCTGACGTTGATCACCATATCCAGAATCTGCGCGCCACGCGCCACGGCCTCCGTCGCCTCCACCACCTTCGCGGCCGTCGTATGGCCCCCGAGCGGAAACCCGATCGGAATCCCGACCCGCACCGCTGATCCCGATGTGGCTGCCACCGCTTCATCGACATAGCAGGGCGGCACGAAGATGACGACGAAGCCCAAATCTTTGGCCTCCTGACAGAGCCGTAAGACATCGGCCTTGGTGGCTTCCGGCCGTAACACCGTATGATCGAGTAACGCGGGCAGATTCCATGTCGTCATCACAGAACAGACTCCTTCTACGTTTTGCCGCGATGCGCGCGGGAGAAAAACTGCTTTTGATATTTATCGACGGCTTTGTTGTGCTCGATCAGCGTGGCGGAGAATTGATGGGTTCCGTCATTCTTCGAGACGAAATAGAGATACGGTGACACGGCCGGATAGAGCGTCGCCCTGATGGCCTGTGCCCCAGGACTGGCGATCGGCCCAGGCGGCAACCCGGCCCAGCGATAGGTATTATAAGGACTGGGATGCGAGAGATCTTTCTTATGGATGTTGCCGTCGTAATTCGGCAACCCGTAAATCACGGTCGGATCGCTCTGGAGGGGAATCTTCTTCTGCAGCCGGTTGTGAAACACCGACGAGATTTGCGGCCGCTCCTCGCCCGACCCCGTTTCCTTTTCAATGACGGATGCCAGCGTGAGCACTTGATGCATCGTCATATGAATATCCTTCGCCCGCGCCTGCCATTCCGGAGTCATGACTTGATTGAGCTGTTCCACCATGGTCCGGATGACGTCTTTGGCTGAGACCGGCTTGGGAAAGCGGTAGGTATCGGGATAGAGATAGCCTTCCAGCGTCTCAGCGGAAATCCCGAGCGTCTTGATAAAGGCTTTGTCCTTCACCAGATGCAGGAACTCGGCGCGATCCGTGATCTGCTGCTGCGCCAGGACATCGGCGATCTGCACCATTGTATAGCCCTCGGGGATCGTCACCGAATGCAGCACCACCCGCCCGGCCATGAGCTTGGACAGAATGTCGGCCGGAGCCATCGCCGGATTCAGTTCATATTCGCCGGGACGGATCTTGCGGTCCGCTTCGAGAGCCTTGCCGAGCAGCACAAACGCCGAGCGGCTTTTGACCAACCGTTCGCGCTCGAGCAGACCCGCGACATGCTGGAACGTAGAGCCTTCGGGAATGACGACGATTTTTGAGGGAGGATGCTCGGCTTCGGTCGCGACCGGAGCTTCAGCCCATTTCATCATCCGATAGGCGGCCGCCCCGGCGAGGGCGACGGCGAGGACGAGCACGATGAGAATCACGCGCAGCTTCATAGGGACGCCCGGCAGGTTCGTGGTGTCTGTGGTCCGGCTCCAACCCTTCTTCGGTCTCCGTCGGCTGACTCTGAACCGGAGAAGGCGATTGAGCCTCCAGATAACTCTGCAAGAGAATGGCCGCGGCGATCTGATCGACGAGGCCTTTGCGTTTCCTCCATCCGACGTTGGCGGCAATCAATAGTTCTTGCGCATCCGCCGTCGTCAACCGTTCGTCCCAGGTCACCACCGGAACCGGCAATGCCTCGGCGAGCCGTTCGAGAAACTGATGCACCGCCTGCACTGCCAGGCCCTCTTCGCCGCTCAGCCGAAGCGGGAGGCCCAACAACACCTTCCCGACGTCGTGCGTTCTGACCAGGTCCAGAATATGGGCGATGTCCAGATCCAGCGTCCGCCGCTCGTAGGTTTCCAACGGCTGCGCCGTCCAACCCAGCTCATCGCTCAACGCGACGCCGATCCGTTTGGTGCCGTGATCCAGGGCAAGAATACGGCTAGGCATGAGTTTACCGCTGCAAGGCAGATTCGACCAGACCAAAGACCTTTTCCAACGCGGCATCGAGACGGGATACATCTTTTCCGCCGGCCTGGGCCATCTCGGGGCGCCCGCCGCCCGTGCCCCCGACTTCCGCGGCCAACACCTTGATCAAATCTCCGGCTTTGAGTTTGCCGGTCAGATCTTTCGTGACCACCACGAGGAGCGCGACCTTGCCGTCATCGGTCGGCGCGCCGAGCGCGACGACGCCGCTCTTGAGCTTGTCACGCAATTGATCGGCCAGCGCCCGCATCCCGTTCACATCCAACCCGTCGGTCCGCTGCACATGCACCGGCACGCCGGCCACGGTCTTGGCGCTCGAGGCGACCGCCGATCCACTGGCCATCTTCAATTTCAGCTCTTCCAGCTCGCGCTCTTTATCCTTCAGTTGCGTCAGCACCTTGCGGGTCTTGTTCACCAGTTCGGACGGGCCGACCTTAAGCAGATCGGACAGCTCCCGCATCTCCGCTTCGGCCTTCTTCAAGAGCGCAAAGGCTCCGCTGCCGGTCTGGGCTTCGATGCGCCGCACGCCGGCCGCGACGCCGGTCTCCGACACAATGCGGAACAGCCCGATCTCGCCGGTATGCCGGCAATGCGTACCGCCGCAGAGTTCCTTGCTGAACGATTCGACCGTGACCACCCGCACCTGCTCGCCGTATTTGTCGCCGAAGAACGCCAGCGCGCCCTTGGCCACCGCATCCTGAATGCTCATCACTTCGGTCGTGACGGTTTCATTCTTGCGGATTTCATTGTTTACCACGGTCTCGATTTCATCGATGTCGCGGGTCGAGAGCGGACGGAAATGCGCGAAGTCGAACCGCAACCGGTTCGGCCCCACCAGCGATCCGTACTGTTTCACATGCGGCCCCAGCATATCCCGCAAGGCCGCATGGACCAGATGCGTCGCCGTGTGGTTCCGCGCCGCGTCCTGCCGGGTCGTCGCATTGACCGACAGCCGAAGCTGCTCGCCTTCACGAATCCGCCCCTTGGTCACAATCCCCTTGTGCAGAATCAGCGTCGGCGCAGGTCTGGTCGTCTCCTTGATCTCCAACCGGCCTTCCGGACCGACCAGCACACCCTGGTCACCCATCTGACCGCCGCCCTCGGCGTAGAACGGCGTCACATCGAGCGCCACTTCCACTTCATCGCCTTCGGCCGCTTCTTTCACCATCCGGTCCGACTTGAGAATCGCCTGCAGCACGGCATCGGTTTCCAGCCGGTCATAGCCGACGAACTTCGTGGCGCCCAGCCGCCCGGCCAACTCCGACACCGCCGGCCTGGCCGTTTCCTGCTCGAATCCGCCGGTCTTCCGCGCGCGGTTCCGCTGTTCGTCAATCGCCTGCTCGAATCCCTTCTCGTCGACCGTCATGACCTGTTCGCGACAGGCCTCCTGAATGAGGTCCATCGGAAACCCGTAGGTATCGTAGAGCTTGAAGATGTCCGTTCCGGCCAATACCGTCCTGCCGGATGAGCGGGCCTTCTCGATCATGTCATTGAGAATCGGCAATCCCTGATCGAGAGTCGCGATGAATCGTTCTTCTTCCCCGCGCGTGGCTTCTGCAATCGTCCCGGCCGCCGCCTTCACTTCGGAATAGGCCTCGGCCATCTGCTCGACCACCGTGGCGGTCAATTCATGCAGAAACGGCTCGACGATTCCCAGCAATCGCCCATGGCGGGCCGCACGGCGGAGAATCCGCCTGAGCACATACCCGCGGCCCTCGTTGGACGGAAGCACGCCGTCGGTCATCAGGAAACTGATCGCGCGCAAATGGTCGGCGATCACGCGCATCGAGCGATCGGCCTGCTCCTTCTTGCCGTACTCCAGACCCGCGCGCGCGCCGATGGCTCCGAGCAACGGCGTGAACAGATCGCTGTCGTAGTTGCTCAAGACGCCCTGCGCAACCGCCGTCAGCCGCTCCAGTCCCATCCCGGTATCGATGCTGGGCTTCGGGAGCGGATTGAGCTTTCCCGAAGCATCCCGGTTGTACTGCATAAAGACGAGGTTCCAGATCTCGATGACCCGGTCGCCCTCGCCGTTGGGCGTATCGTCACCCGGCACCGCCGAACCTTGATCGAAATGCAGTTCCGAGCAGGGCCCGCAGGGCCCCGTATCGGCCATCTGCCAGAAATTGTCTTTTTCGCCGCACCGGACGATGCGGGACGGCGACACGCCGATCTTCTTCCAGAGCTGATCGGCTTCATCGTCCTCGCGGAAAATCGTGACCCACATCCGGCTCTTGTCGAGCCCGACGGTCTTGGTCAGAAACTCCCAGCCATAGATGATGGCGTCTTCCTTGAAATAGTCGCCGAAGGAAAAGTTCCCCAGCATCTCGAAAAACGTGTGATGCCGCCTGGTGTACCCGACGTTTTCGAGGTCGTTGTGCTTCCCGCCGGCCCGCAGGCATTTTTGGACCGTCACGGCGCGCTTGTAGGCACGCGACTCTTCGCCGAGAAAGACCCGCTTGAATTGATTCATCCCCGCATTCGTAAAGAGCAGGGTCGGATCGGCCTGGGGAATCAACGCCGAACTCGGCACCGCCTGATGCCCCTGCTGCTCGAAATACCGGATAAATGCCTGGCGAAGCTCGCGCGCACTATTCTTCATGACTCAAGTCCTTCATGTCCAAAGCGAGCTCGTATAGTACGCTCGATCGTCTCTTCTTCGAAACCCCACTGACGTAGGAGGCGAACGGCCTGCAGCACGGTCACGCGCCGCCCCTTGCGCTGCCAGGATTTCAACGCCTGTTTGGCGAGAGTCTCGTCATCCACCTTAGAGAGGGCGGTCCGGACGGCCTTCTCAGCGACGGCTTCCCCGATCCCCCTGGCCTGCAGCTCGGCCGACAGCCGCTCGCGTCCCATCGGCTGTCTCGCCATCCGGCTCTCGATCCACCGCCCGGCAAACGCCTCATCGTCGAGATAGCGGAGGTCGGATAACCGGCTGACCGTCTGTTTCACCTGCGTGGCGGACGCCCCTTTGCTCAGCAAAAACTGCTGAACCTGGGCGACCGTACGATCCCACCGTGCCAGATACCGCACGGCCAGATGCAGCCACTCTTCCGACGACGATGGCGGGAGCCGTTTTGTTGCACCCACAGGTCTGTCGCCTACTTATGCGCCCGCCTTTCCTCGCCCTTCTCCGCTTTTGCAGAAGGCTTCTCTTCTTTCGGCTCGGCCTTTTTTTCATGGCGGCCAGGCACCCCGGCCAATTCGCGGAGCTTGGCTTCAATTTCATTGGCCACAGCCGGGTTGTTCTTGAGATAGTCCCGCGCCGCGTCGCGGCCCTGGCCGACCCGTTCACCTTTATAGGAGTACCAGGCTCCGGACTTGTCGATGACCTTCTTTTCCACGCCGATATCGACCAGTTCTCCGGTCTTCGAGATCCCCTCGGCAAACATGATGTCGAACTCCGCCTGACGGAACGGCGGGGCCATCTTGTTCTTCACGACCTTCACCCGCACCCGGTTCCCCATCACATCCTGGCCTTCTTTCACGGACTCGATGCGACGGATATCCAGGCGGACGGAGGAATAGAACTTCAACGCATTGCCGCCGGTGGTGGTTTCCGGATTGCCGAACATCACCCCGATCTTCATGCGGATCTGATTGATGAAAATCAGCGTCGTCTGGGATTTGGAAATGGCCGCGGTCAGCTTGCGCAACGCCTGCGACATGAGCCGCGCCTGCAAGCCCATGTGCGAGTCGCCCATTTCACCTTCGATTTCCGCCCGCGGCGTGAGCGCGGCGACGGAGTCCACCACAATCAGGTCGATCGCTCCGCTCCGCACCAGCGTCTCGGCAATTTCCAGGGCCTGCTCGCCGGTGTCCGGCTGCGAAACCAGCAGATCATCCGCTTGCACACCCAACTTCTTGGCATAGTTCAGATCGAGCGCATGTTCCGCATCGATGAACGCCGCCACGCCGCCCGTCTTCTGCACTTCGGCGATACAATGGAGCGTCATCGTCGTCTTGCCCGAGGACTCCGGGCCGAAGATCTCGATGACCCGACCGCGCGGCAATCCCCCGACCCCCAGGGCGATATCGAGTCCCAATGACCCGGTCGAGATCGCCGGCACATCGGCGGGACGTTCGTCCGTCCCCAGCTTCATGATGGCGCCCTTCCCGTATTGCTTCTCAATCTGCGAAAGGGCCAACTCCAGCGCGCGCTTTTTGTCGTCTTTCTCTGACATGCGTATCTCCTACAGGATTAGAAGGAATCAGGAAGGGGGGATTATACCCAAGCGGGAGAGGGAAACCTAGCCTGCCGTTGCGGCAACTGCATCCGGACCGCGTGCCCATCCGGATGGAAACGCCGAACACAAAGACACCTGCGCCCGGGACAGACAGCCCCCGTTATGCAATGATTCCATTTCTAACCAGGATCCGGTCCCGCCGCTCCGACGATCAACCCGACGTCCACCACCGAACCGGCCCCCTCCCGCAAAGCGATGACCCGTGTCTGTCGTCATGCAGCTTCTACGATTCAGATTGTGCTGCCATCGATATGGGAGTATTTTCCCATCATGATGATTCAGCAGCTTCGCACCGGCTCTTCCGATCAACACCGCAGTCTAGTGATCGTCGGGCTGCTGATCCTGCTGTGCATCGGCGTGCTGGCGCAGACCCTCGGCGCACCTGTCACTCTGTGGAATCCGGTCGAAACCGCCGATCCCGCCGATCCTCTGACAACCTCGCTTCTCGAAGCCTTCTCGATTCCATCCGCCGTTTCACCGCTCAGCCTATTGTCCAGCAGGATCGGTTCTGCCGATTTCCAATCGCCTCTGCATAGCCTTCTTCTCGTTTCCGGACTCTTTCATCCCCCGAGCGCATAGCTTCAGATCCCGGCCTTCTGCCGGGTTTCCGCTCCGCTTGAATCCCGTGCGTCACTGCGCAGGGATATCAGCCGTTCAGGCCTGTTGATTCAGTCAACCAGGAGCGCTCTGATGTACAACCGCCGTTGCGCCCGTTATCCCGTGCACTTTCAAAGCACGCTCTCGACCGCCCAGCTCCCGGAAGGGAACGGTACGGCCGTGGAACTCTCCATCCGCGGCTGCCGGGTCCGGAGTTTCATCCCGGTCATTCCGGGCCTGCGCATGAAGATCTCGATCGATATCCGGACACCCGATGTCGTCATTGAGGTGGACCAGGCTGTCGTCAGATGGGTATCCGGCGAGCACTTCGGACTGGAATTCGCCTCAATCACGCCCGAGCAGTTCGAGCGACTGACCGCCGTCATTCAACAACTCCCCGCCGTTCCGAATCGGGGCTGACGATCCATGGGAGAACGTCGATGCACAGTCCATCACTGATCGGCAACACGCAGACTTACGGGGGCACGCCATGAATGAAGCGCGGAAAGCGCCCCGCATTCGATTGGGATGCCGGCTTTTCTTCTCCGGCGAGAATTATCACGAGGGAGAAGGCGCGATTATCGACCTCTCCAAGTCCGGGTGCGCGGCGGAGTCGGAGACCGCGGTGGACATCGGCATGATTCTCGAACTCACGATTTTTCTGCCGGATTACGACTGGCAGCTACACCTGGACCGCTCGATCGTCCGATGGGTCCACGGACAGACCTTCGGGCTGGAGTTCCAGGACCTGCGGCCGGTCCAACGCGAGCGAATACGCTGCCTGGTCGAAAAGTTCAAAGGATCGTAGTGCTCTTACCGGATCTCCCACAGCCTCGTATACACCGATCCCGCGGGCCGCAGGTCGCTCTTCATCAGCACGACCGGTCCCACATCTAAAGCTCCTAGAAAGAGCGGCCGGTCCAGCAGGCCGCTCCCTGCCAGCGCCTTCCCGACATGGCCTCCCCCTTCCTTGATCCGCGCCAGCGTGAGGTGCGGGCTCAAGGGCCTGGCATCCGGCGCAAACCCTAAAGTATCGCAACAGGTTTCGACCGCTTCGTGCAGTGCAGCCAGCCGTTGCGCCTCCTCGCCGCGCTCCCACGGCTCCGGTGCACCGACCCATAATATCTTCGGCTGTACAAGATGAGGGAACGCGCCAAGCCGCTCGATCGGGATGTGAACCGGCTGATGCGCCTTCACCGCCGGTTCAATCGCCAGGCGCAACGGCTCAACAAGCGACTCGTCGATGTCGCCGAGAAACTTGATGGTGAGATGGATGGATTCGGGCCGGACCCAGGAGATGCGAACGCGTGGAGAGGCATCGCGGTCCAATCGTTGTTTGAGGTCGCGCTGCACCTGCGCAACTCTCGCTCGAAGCCCCTCGCTTAACTCGACAGCGAGAAAGGCTCTGATCATGCGCCGCCCTGACTCAGAATCCAGCGGCGTAGCAGATCGAGCGCGGCCTGCGACGACCGCTGTTTGATGACCAACCGGTCACCGTGAAAGCGGAACTCTTTGGTGACGGCTCTGCCGGCCCCGCCGTCGAGCCCGACATAGACCAGCCCGACCGGCTTCGTCCCGGTCGCCCCGCCCGGTCCGGCGATGCCCGTGACACTCAGCCCGACCGAAACCCCGGCCCGTTCACGGATACCCCTGGCCATCGCCGCCGCCACTTCCGGACTGACGGCGCCATGCTTCGCAATCAGCTCCGCCGGCACCCCCAGCATCTCGCTCTTCGCTCGATTGCTGTAACAGATCGCGCCCCGGTCGACGTAGGCCGACGATCCCGGCACCTGGGTGAGGCGATGTCCGATCAATCCGCCGGTGCAGGATTCCGCCACCGCCACCGTCAGCGTCCGTCCGGCCAACAATCGCCCGACCACTTCCTCCATCGTCTCGCGCCCCTCGGCAAAGAGACTGTCCTTCAATCTCGTCCGGACCTCCTGCGCCAGTGATGCCAGCATCTCATCGGAGACGGGCCTGGTCCCGCCTGACTTCGTCGTGAGCGACACGAGCACGCCCATGGGAGACGCCAGCAACCCCAAGTCAATGGGAGCTCCGTTTGGAATGAGCCCCTTGAGCTTGGTATCGACATCTGACTCCGGCAGCCCCCAGGTATGAAACACCTGACGAAGAATCGGTCGCGGACGAAGTCGTGAGGATCGGGCGAACTGATCGTTCAAAAAGGGAATGACCGACTCCGTCATCATCGCTTCCATCTCGCGCGGTACGCCGGGAAGCGAGACGACCGTCGCTCCTTTCCACTCCAGCAGAAATCCCGGCGCGGAACCGACCGGATTCGCCACCACGGTCGCACCGGCCGGAATCATCGCCTGCCGCAGTTGCCCTGCATTCGGCGTGCGGCCCCACTGCGCCAGCCTCGCGGTCATGCCGTCCAGCGCCGCTTTTCGACGGGCCAGCCGCCGCCCGGTTGCTTTCGCCACCGCCTCCCTCGTGCAATCGTCCACCGTCGGTCCGAGTCCACCGGTCATGATGACGACACCGGCGCGACTCACGGCGGTCTTGAGCACCTGCACCATATCCGCCAGATCGTCGCCGACGATTGACTTGAACCGGACCTCGATCCCCAGCCGCCCGAGCGCCTCCGTAATAAACAGCGAATTGCTGTCGGACCGGCCGCCGACCAACAGTTCGGAGCCGATGGCGATGGTTTCAGCGGTGACGGAACGACGGACGGACCTGGCAGCATTCATACGGCCTGTCTTTCTCTTATTGGATTCCGGCGAAGTCGAGGACGAAACTCTCCGAGCCGCCGGATGCGGGAAACACGGTAATGGTGGTCTTGGCCCGGGGATCGAAATCGTTGTAATTGAACGAGGCCACGACTTTCGCCTTGAAGCGGGGGCGCTCCGGCCAGGCGGCGCTCCGGTTCGCCTGCCCGTCGAATCGCACGGTAACCGGTTTGATCGTACGGCCGGCCTGATCGAACACCATATAACTCTCCTGGGCGAACGTCGGCACCTCTCCGAAGATGACGGTGCTGACCAACATCGTCTTCGTCGCCAGGACTTGCGCAATATCGGCATCGGCAGGCTCCAGCCCCCGCAGTGCCATGTGCGTCGCCATCACGGACAGCGCTTCGAGTCTGGTGATCAGAAACCCGTTCGGATGCAGCTCATCCTGAGCCCCGAACCGTGTGTAAAAGGAATCCGGCGCCCGGCCCTCTGTTGCCGCAGCCTTCCCTGCGTCGAGCGCGGCCTGAATCTGCCCGGCGTTTGGCTGAGTCTCGATCGCCGGAGCCGGGACAACGTAGGAGACCATCAACAGCATGCAGCCGATTGCCGTCCGGTTCATCTGTCATCCCTCCACCCTCAGAAGCCGTAACAGATCGTTTTTCCACTGTCAACGGACCCTGTCCCTCATTCCCGCCCGTTGACAAAACAAAAGACGAAGTGCTAAAGAAGCCCCTCTTTACATACCTGCCTTATCAAGACGTTACACGGAGGAGTTCCGATGTCGAGTCCCGAACAAACCGCACCAGCGCAGCCGCCGAAGCGACAATTCGTCAATTTCGTATTCTATAAGATCGATCCGGCCTGGCGCCGTCTTCCCGAAGCCGAGCGCACCAAAGGTAAACAGGAATTCCTCAAAGCCGTGGAAGAGTACGCCGGCCGCGTGCTCGTCGTCGCCTACTCCGCGGTGGGTATCCGCGGCGATTGCGACATCATGCTCTGGCGCATCAGCTATGAGCTGGAACTGTTTCAGGAGATGACCACGAAGATCCTCTCCTCCGGACTGGGCCAGTACATCACGACGCCCTACTCCTACCTGGCCATGACCAAGCGGTCCATCTACGTGGACAACC
>OMJA01000289.1 GCA_900299245.1 Nitrospiraceae bacterium
ACTGCTCAAACGCGGGCAGCCGATCCGCGTCCTCTACACGGTCGGCCACTGGCTCGACATCAACAGCCTGGAAGATGTGGTGCAGGCGGGAGAGTTTTAAACTGCAACGGGCCGGTCCTTCCGGACCGGCCCGTCGTAGTTTGCACTTCCTGTGTTGCTGACACTCCGAACTTAGAATGACACGTACAGGCAGGGACCGGCGACCCGCCGGCATCCGACGAGACACACATCCCCCAGCGACGCAATGTGAACGGGTTTAGTCCAGCGGGCCTCATACACAGAGGCCGTCCGTCTCCACGATGTCCGTCTGGTATGCACTTCGATCATTTGGTTCACCCGGGGCGGCCGAGCCATCACCAGCAGCACGCCTTCGTCGCTCCGGTTGAGCGTCATGGCTTCTCCCCTCTTCACGACGACCGGCGCCCCGTCCACAACATCCTGCACCTCATAGGTACACGCGATGCGGAACTCCACCCGCTCCCCGCACCGGAGCACCGAGGGAATCGGTTCATGAATCTGCTCTCCCGGTTCGCCTTCCGCCGGATGACGCAGGTCTTCATCCTGGAGAAGCATTGAGGAATCAGGGATGAGTGTTGCCTCGAGGGTATCGGTCGCCATGACGAAACCTCCTAGCTCATCGGGTAAGAGAAGCCGCCTATTATATGGAGGGAGAGAGCAAGCTATGTACCGGAGCAATCAAAGACGGCAAGGCAGGGATAATGGGGGAATTCACAAGATCCGGCTGGGACTCGCGATGGAGTGCCTCTTCACCTGTAGGAGAAGTAGTGCAACCGACAGACCCGATTCTCCCCTATCTCACTGATTCTAAGATGATCTTCTGAACTGAAGCCCGCGCCCTACAACCTTCAGTCCCCGGCCTAGGATTTCTTTTGACTCACGACGATGGTGCGAAGCAGTGATTCGAGTTTGGCTCTGGCATCCTGGCTCGACCCGCTCGTCGTCAGCGAGACATGCAGATCGATCCAGGTCCCCGCCTGCACCCAGTGGGCATGGAGGTGGGAATTCGTGCTGTTCGGAACCGCACGCTCATAGGCGATGGTCTCCCAGTTGCCCAGCCGGCCGAACGCCACGCGCTGCGCATCGGGGAGTCCGTTCTTCTTGGACACGGTCACCTCGTCGGCCCAGAGTTTCTGGAGACCGGGAAAGCCCTGGTCTGACTCGACCCATCCTGAAATGATCACCTGCTTCATGTCGTCCCGAAAATGAAAGTAGCGCGGATTGTCGGTCGGGCCGCCGATCGCGCTGTTCGTGAGCGACAGCCCGTTGAGCGGAATGCGCATCACCAGACGGCTCACCGGCACCGTGAGCACATAGGCCTGATCGGTCTGCGTGATTTGCAGTTCATCGGGGCGAGCGGCATGGCCCTGCGGAGCCGTCTGCTTCGTGGAGTGCGCCGCCCCCTCCAGCATCGCCAGCGCCGACCGATTCGCCGGCTCGGACGCATCCTGCGACAGGATCGTGAATGAGATCAGCAGATCCCCCACCCGCAGCATCCCCTGATCCATCCGCTTGTACTCACCGGGGGTGGGAGTCCGGTCGGTGGCCGCATAGTGGTACCCAACTCCCGTCGAGCCGGTCATCTCCTGCACCGTCACGTCCGGGTCGAGCACCTGCGTTTTCGCCTGCGCCGCCGCCTGCTCCACCTTCTTTCTGACATCCGAGGCGATGGGCAACTGCGCCCCGGACCGGTCGGACCAGATCGGCGTCAGCAGAACCTTGAACGCGGCGCCGCTCTCCGGCACAAAGAGAATCGTCGGCGGAAGCCCGTTCGGCGGCTGCGAGACTTTGTCTTTCCAGGAAAGCGGCACCGTAAGCCGCAGGCTGCCATGTTGACCGAGCGCGTAATCCCGCGCAGCCGTCCCCTCGGCAAACGCCGGGACAGCAGCCACCATCAGACCAAGCACCATCGCACATCCTGCCGCCACCACACGCATCGTCCTACCTCCGGAAAATCAGCATCTCCTGTTGTCACTCACGCAAACCGGAGCAACAGTACACGAGATCGCAGACGAAACCTACTCCCTCTACGCAACGATCGCAGATGCAGATGATTCAGGATTCGACGCCGACAGGGATCGATCGCGGCAGGTTGGTGCGAGGGAAACAAGAACGAGGCACTCCGCCGAACGAAAGACAGCAGGTGACACAGAATCTACGGTCAAGCAGGTCTAAACGGGAAATTCCTGCCCTTCGTGTTTCCCTGAGCGGGACTTCAGCAGGTGAATCAGTTCGGTTCGCAGCCTGCTGTTGAGCCGTTTCCTGGCCTCCTCCGGCAGGCGAACAAACTCCACGCCGAACTGATGGCCCTGCACCCATTTGATCGTGCCGAGTTCGATGGTCAACGCTTGCGCCTGATCCGGCAGGAGCACACTCACCCGCACGTGACTCCCGCACGACACCTCCCGATCGCACAGGACCGAGCAGCCGCTGAACGACAGGTTGGTCAGGACGCCTTCGCCGACAAACGGCGCCCCGCCGAACACAACCGGATAACAAAGCCGGTACCGGGGATAATTCCGGCTATAGGAAAGTGATGCCACTGTAACCTCCGTAGAGCCGGATTGTACCGAGACACAGACGGCGGCGGTATCCTACCGAGGAAGGGGGGAGACAAACGACCTCCCGCTGATAGAGGGCAAGAATCGATGCGCGAAACGGTTCGGACTCAAGGGGAAAACATGCCGGATACGGGGATGAGGAGCGATCACCGATTGAAAACAACCCGACGCCTGTACGACAATCGCCCCATCATTCAAATCGGCGAAAGGACCCGTTCATGGAAACCCCCTTGCTCGAAACCCCGCCAGACAATGCGGCCCACAGCTTTGTCCCGCTCGGCTACATCGCGGTCTACGATGCGACGTTGAATTGCGATTTCGCCGTCCTCGCCTACAAAGAAATGGATAACGATTTAGGCAACTGGCGGGTGTGCATCCGCTCGACGCAGACAGTGGGGGCCACCCTTGAAGCCCCGACGATTGCGCAGAAGGCGCGGGAAACCGGAACCCAGGGCAAGCCGTTTTTTCTCTGGGGCTACAAGCTGGAACCCACCGCGTCGGATCCCAGGCAGATCGAGTTTCGCGTGTATCAGGAGAGCGGGATACCGAAAGAATTGGAAATCTTCGTCCGGCTGAGACAATTCGACCAGAGCGCGGACAAACCGCAGAGCCTCCGCGTTCCGTGGCCGACATAACCCCGGGCCATGCGTCAGCGTCCTTTTGCCAGATTCAGCAACCCCAAAACATCGCCCCATCGAGACAGTGTAGATTGTCCACCTGGCAAGTCGAGCCAGACAATTGAATCCGATACTAGTCCCCTCCAGAGATTCCCCCCCAAAGCCTCGATCGGCCTGAAAGGTACCTATGCCACCGCCTCCTCCAAACTCACCGCCAAAATGATGGAATGGAAGCGCGCCTCATCGAAAGCTGCCTGATTTCCTGCTCTGGAGAAATTCCCTTTCGCCCTGGAATTTCTCCAGAGCAATCCCCACTTCAACTCCAGACAACAGCTCGTCAATCAAGTGAACTTACATTTGCAACTTATTGTTTCTGCAATATTTTCCAGAAACACAGAAATCCCGCCATCACCCGGCATAGTCCCTGCTGATACCTCTCCTTATAATGGTGACGCATCACTCCATCCTCTTGATCGACGACAGCCCCGGCGAGTGCGAACTGTTTCACCTGGCGCTGATACAGACCGGCCTGGCCGTCACCCTCTTCACCGAACAGAACGCTGATGCGGCGTTTCACTTTTTGAACAACCACTCAAATCTCCCCACTCTTATCTTGCTGGACTGGCATCTCGGACGGCAGCGGGGGGATGAATTTCTGAAACGGCTGCGGGCGGACTCCCGTCTGGCTGCCATCCCTGTCGTCGTCTTTACCACCTCCGACGATGCTTCCGACCTTGCGCTCGCCTACGCCAGCGGCGCCAACGGCTATGTCGTCAAGCCGGGAACCTTTGCCGAACTCATTCAATGCGCGGGCGATCTCTGCCGATACTGGTTAGAACGGAATCGCGTGCCGCTCACGATAGGAACCCCATGTTGACCAAAGCCGCGCTCAAAAACCCCTACGCCGTCTTTGCCATCTGCATGATCGCGCTCGTGCTGGGCGGTGTGTCCTACCAGAAGATGCGCGTGGACATTTTCCCGGAAATCAAAATCCCCACCATCCTCGTCACCACCTTCTACCGCGGCATGAGCCCCAGCGAGATGGAAGGGGCGATCACGCTGAAAATGGAGCAGCGCTTCGTCGAAGCCAGCTACGTGGAGCACATCGAATCACAATCGCTCGCCGGGATGAGCTACATCAAAGTCTTCTTCCAGCCTGAATACAGCATAGACTCGGCCCAATCGGAACTGACCAGCCTGGCCTACAGCATCATCCGGCTCCTCCCGCCCGGCGTCTATCCGCCGTCGGTCTACAAGTTCGGCGTCTCCAGCCTGCCGGTCGGCCTGCTCTCGGTGAGCAGCGATACGCTCGGCCCAAAGGAAATCCGCGACCTGGCCTACTTCACCGTGCGCCAGCAGATTGCCACGATCCCCGGCATCTCGTTCGGCCCGCCGCTCGGCGGCAAGGTCCGGCAGATTACCGTGTTCATGGATCCCTCCCGCATGCTCGCGCGCGGCATCTCCCCGTCCGATGTGGTGAAGGCGATCAATGCGCAAAGCGCGATCATCCCGGCCGGCGACATCAAGATCGGCGACCTGGACTACTACGTCTATTCCAACAGCCTCATCGACGTGGTGGACAAGATCAACGACATTCCCATCAAGGTGGTGAACGGCACACCGATCCTCGTGCGCGATATCGGCACGGCGGCGGACAGCGCGGCGATCCAAACCTCCATCGTGCGGGTGAACGGCCGCGAAGCGACCTATATCCCCATCACGAGGCAGGAAGGGGCGAACACGCTGGAGGTGAGGGACGGGATTCGCGAGAAGCTGCCCAAGCTCACGGAGATCCCCGCCAACACCACGGTGAAATTCCTCTACGATCAATCGCTCTACATCCGGCAGGCCATCGCCAATCTTCAGAAAGAAGGGCTCCTGGGCGCAGGCCTGGCCGGCCTCATGATCTTTTTGTTTCTACGCAGCATCAAGGCGGCCCTGGTCGTGGCTCTCGCCATTCCCCTCTCGCTCACCGCCGCGCTGGTCGCGCTCTATCTGACCGGCCAGTCGGTGAACATCATGACGCTGGGCGGGCTCGCTCTGGTGATCGGCACACTGCTGGACAACAACATCGTCGTGCAGGAAAACCTGCACCGCCATCTGGAAATGGGCAAGGACGGCCGCACCGCCGCCGAAGACAGCGCCGGCGAACTGACGCTGCCCATCCTCGTGGCTACGATCTGCATCCTGATCGTCTATCTGCCGATCATGTTCTTCTCCGGCATCATCAAGTATCTCTTCGTCCCGCTCGCCATGACGGTCGCCTTCGCCATGCTGGCCGACTATGCCGTATCGATGACCGTAACGCCGGTGGTCCTCTCCCGTCTCTATCACCAGGGGCATGGCAACGGTTCGCAGGAAGAAGCCGACCAGAACGACTGGTTCCGTTTCGTGCTGGCGGTCTATGAACCGCTGCTGCGCGCGGGCGTGCGCTTCAAACCGGCGGTCATCGGCCTCGCGCTGCTGGCGCTCATCGGCACCGGCGTCCTGCTGCTGCCGCGCCTCCACAGCGAGTTTTTCCCGAAGGTGGACGCCGGCAACTTCACCATGATTGTGAGCGCGCCGGAAGGCTCCCGCATCGAGAAGACGACGGCCATCGTCGCCGATATCGAGAAGCTGGTGCAGGAGACGATCCCGAAGCAGGACCTGGAAGAAGTGATCTCCAACACCGGCCTCTACTTCGGCGACGCCGCCCGCTTCGCGCCCAACACCGGCAACCACACGGCCTTTGTGCTGGTGAATCTCGTGACCGGGCATGAGGGCAAGACCGAAGACTATGTCTCGACGCTGCGGACCAGACTGCGGGAATCGCTCCCCGGCGTGGAAGTCTCGTTTCAGACCGGCGGCATCATCAGCGACGTGCTGAACTTCGGCCTGCGGGCGCCGATCGACATTCAGGTGAAAGGCCCCTCGCTCGACCTCATTCGCCCGGTCGCGGAAGCCATCCAGCAAAAGATCGCCCAGGTGCCCAACACCGTGGATGTGCGCATCAAGCAGGGCAAGAGCTATCCGGAACTGCACATCGACGTGGACCGGACGAAAGCCGCCTACTATGGCATCACCCAGGACCGCGTGGTCGTGGATGTGATCACCGGCATCAGTTCGAACATTGCCTTGAGCCCCAACTACTGGCTCGATCCCAAGACCGCAAACGGCTACTTCCTCCTGGCGCAGTATCCGGAACAGTCGCTCACGAAGACCGAAGATCTCCTGAACATTCCGATCATCGGCGCGCGCACCGCCCTGGGTCCGACATCGTCGTTGACGACGGGAGGCGCGGCAGGATCGACCATTGCGTTGCAGAACACGCCCTTCGCGGGGCGCAACCTCGACCTCTCCAACGGGTTCTACGCGTCCGGCGACGAGCGGCGCGGCCCGCCCGTGCTGCTCCGCGATGTGGCCTCGCTGAATATGAAAACCGGGCCGGACTCCGTCGACCATTACGACCTGTCCCGCCTCATCAATGTGCTGGTGACGCCGGTCGGCAACGACCTGGGCCGTGTCGCCCAGGACATCGAACGCGCCATCGCCACGGTCCCCCTGCCGAAAGACGTGACCATCCAGCTCAAGGGCGAGGTCGCCAACATGCGGTCGGCCATCAGCAATTTTGCGCTCGCGCTGCCGCTGGCGGTGCTGCTCATCTATCTCGTGATGGTCGGCCTCTTCCGCTCGTTCATCGACCCGCTGATCATTCTGGTCGCCGTGCCGCTCGGCTGGATTGGCACCGTGCTGATGCTGCACCTGACCAATACCTCGGTGAACGTGGAGTCGATGATCGGCACGCTGATGATGATGGGGATCGTCGTCTCGAACAGCATTCTGCTCGTGGACTTCGCCAACCGGATGGTCGACAACGGCGCGTCGGCCGAGGCGGCGGTCCTCGAAGCGGGCAAGCGCCGCATCCGGCCGATTCTGATGACGGCCCTGGCGACGATTCTCGGCCTGCTGCCTCTCGCCCTCGGCTTCGGCGAAGGGAATGAAACGATGGTGCCATTGGCCCGGGCGGTCGTCGGAGGGCTCGCGGTCTCCACGATGATGACCCTGCTCGTCGTGCCCGTCATGCATGCGCTGGTACTGGGGCGGCGCGCGCCGGCCGTCGAACCGCCGGCCGAACCTGACACAGCGGAGGAGAGATAAGACATGCTCAGACCTTTGACCGGTGTGCTGCTCGCCCTGCTCATCGCGGCTGCCGGATGCCAGCAGGAATCCCCGTCGCAGCCGGACAAACCGGTCGCCAAGGCCGCGAACGGCAACGGCGGAAACGGCGAGACCGCCGTCCCCGTCGAAATCGATCCGACCCATCCGGTGGATGTCCAGGTGACGAAGCCGTCCCGGGAGAACCTGGTCTACACGATCACGTTGCCGGGCAATATCTCGCCGCTCTATCAAACGACCCTCTACGCCAAAGTCTCGGGCTATCTGAAATGGATCGGTCCCGACAAGGGCGACCCCGTGAAGAAGAACCAGGTGGTCGCGATCATCGACGCGCCCGAAGTGGAAGAGCAATACCAGCAGGCTGTCGCCGACTACAAAATCAAGAAGCTGACCTTCGAGCGGCTGGACAAGGTGCTGCACGAATCGCCGGACGTGATCGCGAAACAGGACGTCGATGTGGCCGAAGCGGCGTACGAAGGCGCGAAGAACCTCATGCAGCAGCGGGCCGCGCTGCGCGACTATACGAAGGTGCGCGCGCCGTACGACGGCATCGTCACCGCGCGCTTCGCCGACCCCGGCGCCCTGATCCAGGTGGCCACGTCGTCCGCGACAACCGCCATTCCCCTCTTCACGGTCATGGATCTGGACACCGTGCGGGTCTATGCCAACGTGCCGCAGGACGATTCCCCCTGGATCGTCCCGGGCGCGACGAAAACGACGGTCTCGGTCAAGGAGCTCCCCGGCCGGTCCTTTCCCGGCACGATCACCCGCTCCACGCTCGCGCTCGATCCTTCCACGAGAAGTTTATTGGTGGAAATCGACCTACCCAACTCCGACCATGTCCTGCGTCCCGGCACGTTCGCGGAGGTCACGATGGGCCTGCGGGAAATTCCGAACGCGCTCGTGCTGCCGCCGCAGGCGGTGGTGAGCGGGCCGAAAGGCAAATCTGTCTTCATCATCGTCCAAGGCAAGGCGAAATCCGTTCCCGTCCAGACCGGTATCACCGACGGGAAATGGATCGAAATTGCGACCGGCTTGAACGGCGACGAAGAGGTCGTGGTGGTCGGGAAGCGCAAACTCCTGGAGGGCAGCCCCGTTCAGACCTCTCCGTTCAAACTGCCGGAAGCCAAACCCTCGCAGCAGAAATTCGAACGGCGTTCGGCCGGCCAGCCGCCGTCGCCATACGAAGGAGTAAAACCATGATCTCCACCCGATCCGCCGCAGTCTTGACCGCGTTCTTGATGCTGTGCCCCGCGCCGGGACAGGCGCAACCGTCCGGATCCGGCGACGCCGGCGCTAAAGGGCGCTTTCTCGGCATCCAGCAGGCGATCGAAACCGGTCTGCAAAACCATCCGATCGTGCAGGAAGCCAATGCCGGCCTCGCCGCCTCCAACGCCAGAACGGACCAGACCAAGTCGCTCTACTATCCGCAGGTCTTCGCGAATGCCGACGGATCGGCCGGGTCCGGACGCATCAATCCCCGCTTCCTGATCGGCGGCGGCTTGCTCCAGCCCAACCTGAGCACCTACACGGCCGGCGTGCTCGCCAGCCAGCGGATCTACGATTTCGGATTCACCAAGAATCTGGTGGAGTCCTCCCAGTACGGCGAGCGGGCACAGGAGCAGGACGTGAACGCCCGTCGCGCCCTCGTCATCGTCTCCGTCCAGCGCAGCTACCTGAACAGTCTCAAGCGGCAGAAGCTCGTTCGCATCGCGGAAGAAACGGTGCGGGAACGCGGCATCATCACCGGCCAGATCGACACGCTCTACCGGCAGCAGCTGAAATCCAAACTCGATCTGGATCTGGTGAAGGTGGAACTGGTGAACGCGGAATCGCTGCTGGTTCGCAGCCGGAACGACCTCAAGGCCAGTTTCGCCGACCTCAACCGCACGATGGGTATCGCGGGACCGGAAGACTACACGCTGGAGGACGTCACGACGGACGTGAAGATTCCGCGCGCGCTGGGCGAGTTGATCTCCGACAGCTTGTCCCATCCGGAGCTGAAGCGGGCGAAGGAACAGACCGCCTCGGCCGAAGCGAAGAAGCGGGCCATGAAGAGCCAGTATCTGCCCACGGTGTCCGCCATCGCGAGCGGCGGCTACTACGACACCTTCGATCCCAACCGCAATGTGGCGACCGGCGGCTGGTGGGCGGCGGGCGGGATGGTCTCCATGCCGCTCTTCACCGGAGGGCTGATCGAAAATCAGGTGAAGGAAGCAGCGGCTCAGGAGGCGGCGGCTCAGGCGCAGAACAGCAATATCGAACAGGCGCTCACGCAGCAGGTCACGAACGCCTACCTCGACACCGTCACGTTCGCGCAGCAGATCAAACTGGCGGAGGAACTCGTCAAGACGGCGCAGGAGGCACTGAGCCTGGCCAAGCAGCGGTACAAGCTCGGCCTCGGAACGATCGTGGAGGTGACGCAGTCCGAGGTGGGACTGACCACGGCGCAAACCAAGCTGGCCGAGGCGCAGTACGATTACAAGATCGCCGAAGTCACCCTCGCCTACGCCGCAGGCGGGAGCGCACAACTGCAGATCGATCCCACTATTCGATGACAGGATGGTGAAAAGGTCCGTCAGCTTCGTTCTCGCATCGCTCAGAGGCTGCGACGTACCGAAGCGTACGCCTCACCTCTTCGCTTGCTGCGGCCTTGCTGCCGGAACCTTTTGACCATCCTGGGGGTGCCCAAAAATCGAGTGCGGTGCCCAACGATTCTCTTTGACAGATCAATCGATCAGTTCTCCGGCGGGTTGCCGGAGATCGTGGATGAAACCGAGGGCTGAGGCGGCAGTTTGGTGAGGTCGATGACCACTTCGTCAGCTCCGTTGGCCAGGACGCCGTCGATCCAGCTGCTCTCCGTGCGCCGCATCGCTTCGTGCGGCTGAAAAAACAGATCGAACCCCTTCGCCGCGGTCGGCCGCATCGGATAACGCCGGTCGTAAATCATGCCGTAGGTGGGGATCCCGTAGACAATCTGCCAGTTACCCAGAATCAGATGCAGTTCGCTGCCCTTCATGTACAACCCGCCTGACGTCACGATCCGCTTCGTCGACGCCTGCGGCTCGCTCAGATAGAACGCGACCCGCTCGCTGGGCTTGGCCTGAGCCAGCGCCTCGGCCAGTTGCGCCGAGAGCAGAGCAATCTCCTGATCCTGGAAGGCCGGCTGGAACGGCGCGTCCCCCGCGATCCACCGCTGCAGCCAGATCCGGTGCTCTTGAATGACCAGCCCTTGCAGCAGCGCCCGCACCGTTTCCGCACCGATGGCCGCCGGATGGCTGTGGTGGCTCGGCGGCCACTCCACCAGATAGCCGCGGTCCTCTTCGAGCCGCACATAGTTCACAGGATCTTCATAGATCGTCCGTGACGGCACCTGTGGAATAGCGCAGCCGGCCAAAAGCAACAGCCCTAAGAACTGAGTACTGAGTGCTGAGTAGCAGACAAGCCTCGCCATCCGGATCCGCTTCGGCTTACTTTCTGACTCAGCACTCATCACCCGTACGCTACTCCGTGATCGTGACCGTCATCTCGACGCGTTCGAGAGGATTGTCGTTCCCGTCCCGCTTCATGCCGACGACCTTGTCCGCCACATCCATTCCGCTCACCACTTCTCCGAACACCGTATACTGCCAGTCCAGGAAGTTGGCGTCCGCCACGCAGATGAAGAATTGCGAGCCGGCGCTGTCCGGATCGTTCGAGCGGGCCATCGACACGATGCCGCGCTTGTGCGGCTTGCTGTTGAACTCCGCCTTCACTTTATGGCCCGGGCCTCCCATGCCGTGCATCGACCGGTCGGGATTCTTGCTGTTGGGGTCGCCGCCCTGAATCATGAACCCCGGAATGACACGATGGAAAGTCGTGCCGTTATAGAAGCCCTTCTTCGCGAGATCCGTAAAATTCTTCACATGGCCCGGCGCCACATCGGGGAAAAACTTCAACACGATATCGCCCAGCGGCTGCCCCTTGCTTGCCACGCTGATCGTCGCTTTCGTCGTACTGCCTGCGTCTGCCATATCCGATCCTTTCCATTCGCACGTTAATGAAAACACCTGGACACTCTAAATGCCTGACTGCTCTTCAGGCTGTTCAGAACGCCCTCTGTTCACACCCGCCCACCCCGGCGTACCAAGACACGCCATTCCACGGGTAAGGCCGCAGCAAGTTCCAAGAACGCAGCTGGCGGGCTTTATCAACAGCCTGGCGTCACCGGAAATGGAACGGGGGAGGCGCCAACCCCGCATCCAGCCCCTGATTCACGACCACCCAGCTCCGGCCGTCGTCGCTGCGGAACACCCCGGAACTCGTGCCGACATAGAGTGGTCCGGCCCCGCCGCCGGCCATCACTTGAATCGAGAGATTCGTCAGACCCTTATTCAACGGCGTCCACTGCCGTCCCTTGTCGATCGTCTTGAACACCCCGTTGCCGGTCGCCAC
>OMJA01000290.1 GCA_900299245.1 Nitrospiraceae bacterium
ACGAATCTGATTGATGATGTCGTCAGAAATCAGGCCTCGGCCCACGAGAGTCCTGGCTCCTTTGCACCCGTCATGGTCGACCGACGAGCTAGCCTGTAAATGATCGGAAAATTTGACTGGTCAGGGTATCAGACCGCTTGAAACCCTGTCAATTATGAGAGCAGCCGGCTAGCCCGGCGGCCAACCAAGGTGACGCCCGCCAAGCACGTGGAAATGCAGGTGAAAAACCGTCTGCCCGCCGTCGCGCCCCGTATTGGCTACAATACGATACCCAGGCTCGGCAAGGCCTTTGTCCATCGCAACCTTCCGGCAGGTGAGGAGCAGCCGACCGAGCAGGGCTTGATCGGCTTCGCCGAGGTCCTGCACCGCCGCAACGTGCCGTTTGGGGATGATCAGAGTATGAACCGGCGATTGCGGGCTGATGTCATCGAATGCCAACGTATGCTCATCCTGATAGACCACTTTGGCCGGGATGCTGCCATCAACGATACGGCAGAAAATACAGTTGCTCACACGTCCTCCCTGACTACTGCCCGGGCCTGAGGCCGGACTTCCCGAAACGCGTCGCCAACTCCTGATAAATCACCGATAAGGGGATGTCGTGATATCCCAACACCATGAGCGTATGAAAAAAGAGATCGGCAATCTCATAGACAATCTCCTCTTTCTTCCCGCCCTTCGACGCCAGCAGCACCTCGCCGGCCTCCTCCGCCACTTTTTTGAGGATCTTGTCGTGCCCCCCCTCGAATAACTTGGTGGTATAAGACCCCGGCTGAGGATTCACGCGACGTGCCTGGATCGTCCGGAGCACCGCCTCGAGAATCCCTCCGGCCGCCTCATCGGATGCGCCCGTGCCCATGGCACCGGACTCTTCCAGCGGCGTGAAGAAACAGGCGCGTGCGCCGGTGTGACACGTCGGGCCGACCGGCTGCGCTTTCACCAGAATCGTATCGCGGTCGCAATCCACAAAGAGGGATTTCACCTGGAGCTTGTTCCCCGACGTTTCCCCCTTCTCCCAGAGTTTCTGGCGTGACCGGCTCCAGAAATGCACCGTTCTGGTCGCCAGGGTTTGAGTCAGCGCGTCCTGGTTCATATAGCCGACCATGAGGACCGTTCCATCCAGCCAGTCCTGCACAACCGCGGGAATCAGCCCCTGCCCGTCAAACTTGAATGCCTGCGCTCCGTCGCCTTGTCCCATGTTGTCACGCAAGCGGCGCGACTTGATCAAGCCGCACCGGCACGCCTTTCCCCCGTAAATATTCTTTGGCCTGCGGGATCGTATACGTCCGGAAGTGAAAAATCGACGCTGCCAGCACCGCGTCCGCCTTCCCCTTCGTAAACCCGTCATAGAGATGCTCGAGCGTTCCCACCCCGCCAGACGCGATCACAGGGATCGAAACGGTTTCTGACACGGCCGCCGTCAGTCCAAGATCATAGCCGCTCTGCCGGCCGTCCTGATCCATGCTCGTCAATAACACCTCGCCGGCCCCGTAGGTTTCCATCCGCTTCGCCCACTCCACTGCGTCGAGCCCGGTGGATTTTCGCCCGCCGTGCGTAAAGACTTCCCATCGACCGGCCGTACCGCTTCGCTTCGCATCGACCGCCACGACGATACACTGCGTCCCGAATTTCTGCGCCGCTTCCCGCACAAACTCCGGCCGTTGAACCGCCGCCGTGTTGATGCTCACTTTATCGGCGCCGGCATTGAGCAGCGATCGGATATCGTCCAGCGTCCGAACCCCGCCGCCGACCGTCACAGGCATGAACACGCGCGCGGCGGTTTGCTCCACCACATCGATAATGGTCTTCCGATTTTCGTGGGACGCGGTGATATCGAGAAAACACAGCTCGTCCGCCCCTTCGCGGTCGTAGACCGCCGCCACTTCCACCGGATCGCCCGCATCACGGAGATTGACGAAGCTGACCCCCTTCACCACCCGGCCGTCTTTCACATCGAGACAGGGAATGATGCGCTTCGTCAGCATCGGGCGCCCAGCGCCGCGACCGCCGCAGCATAGTCTAATTTCCCGTCATAGAGTGCCTTCCCGACGATCGCGCCTTCGATGCGAGGGCCGAGGGCCTGCACGGCTTGCAGATCCTCCACCCGCGTGATGCCGCCCGAAGCGATGACGGGGAAAGCCGACTGTTCGACCACCTCGCGCAACGCAGGGATGTTGGGGCCGCTCAGCATACCGTCGCGCGAAATGTCGGTATAGATCACCGCGCTGATCGCCAGCCCGGCAAGGTCTTTGAGCAGATCGATCGCTTTGGTTTCCGAGACGGCCGTCCACCCCTTCACCGCCACCTTGCCTTCACGCGCGTCGAGCCCGAGCAGAATGCGCCGGGGAAATTCCCGGCAGGCCTGCTCAAGAAACGCGCGATCGGTGATCGCCGCGGTCCCGAGCACGACGCGCGAAACGCCGGCCATGAGATAGCGCCGGACCGTCTCGATCGTGCGAATGCCGCCGCCGACCTGCACCTTCACACTCACCGTCTTCATCACGGCTTCGATCTGCCGAAGATTGCGCGGCTCGCCGTCGACCGCCCCGTTCAAATCGACGACATGAATGAGGCCGGCCCCGCCCTGCTGCCACTTCCGCGCGACCGCCGGAACATCCTCCGAATACACCGTTTCCGCGGCCATATCGCCCTGACGCAACCGCACACAACGCCCGTCTTTCAAATCGATGGCTGGAATCACAAGCACGTTACTTCTCTCCCCCTGCTCCGAATGGAAATTCTTTCAACACTTCATCCACGCCGTACTCCGCCAGTTCGTCCGCCGTGACGAAAGCCCAGCGATGAATGAAGCCCATGAAGTCCTCGGTCATCGGCCGTTGGCGCTCATAATAGTTGCCGACCCACAATACCTGCCCGTCCGCCGCCACGACTTTAATCTCAAACCCGACGGAGGCCGGAGGGTTTGCTCCGAGCCGGCTCCCCACCCGCTCCTGGTAGACCAACACCTGCCCGATCAGGGCGGCATCCAGCTGCAGTTTCTTCGCTACAGCCGCCGCCGTCGTTTCAGGCGAGGTCTTCAGCGGATCCCCGCCGAGCGAAGCCACAGCTCTCCCCGAATCACCCGGCGACGAGACCGCAAGGCCGGCACGATGCCGTAACCGAACCCAGAATAGCTGCGTGATTTTCTCAGCCGCACTTCCCGGCACAGTCACCGTCTGCCGGGCAGGAGGCTCCACATTCGACGGTACCCCGACGGAAATGTCCGATCGGCGGACACTTTGCGGCGTCGACATAAACGGATCCCCCTGGTCGCGCAGTTGCGGGGTTGCAATGGTCGTGAACGGGACTACCGCCATCGTCTTCACGCGATAGCGCGGGAGTTCGTTCGACGCTTTCGTCGTCACCTTCGACCCGCTGCAGCCGGTGCCGCCGGCCAACAGGACGCCCGTGAGGCAGACCAGGCCTATCCTGCGTACAGAACCCACATGCATGCTCACGACCAGGCCCCGAAGTTCTTGATCAGTTGCAGGCCGACCGTTTGGCTCTTCTCAGGGTGAAACTGGCAGGCCACGACATTGTCCTTCCAGATACTTGAAACGAACGAAATCCCGTACGTCGTTGTCGTCGCCGCAATCTGTGCCTCAACGGGATCGACGAAATACGAATGCACAAAGTACCAGTTCGCGCCGTTCGGGATGCCGGCAAAGACCGGGCAGGCACGCTGCACTGTCGCTTGATTCCATCCCATATGGGGAACTTTCAGCGCGGGATCGGCGGCAAACCGCCGCACCTTGCCGGGAATGAGATCCAGCCCCTTATGCAAGCCGAACTCTTCACTTTCCGTAAACAATAGCTGCAGCCCCAGACAAATACCCAGGAACGGCTTCCCCGATTGAACCGCCATCCGGACGGAATCAACCAGCCCGTACTGCTCGAGATTCGCCATGCAGTCACCGAAGGCCCCGACGCCTGGTAAGACGACATGGCTGGCGCCTTGAATGACTCCGGTGTCGCGCGTCACCACCGCTTGATGGCCGACGGCCTCAAACGCCTTGTGAACG
>OMJA01000291.1 GCA_900299245.1 Nitrospiraceae bacterium
ACCCCGATCGTCAGTCTGGGGGAAGGCAATACGCCGCTGATTCGGGCGGAGCGGCTGGCCAAGGCGATTGCCCCTGGAATTGATCTCTACTTGAAGTTCGAAGGCGCGAATCCCACCGGTTCGTTCAAGGACCGCGGCATGACGATGGCGATCACAAAGGCGGTGGAGCAGGGTGCGCGCGCGGTCATGTGCGCGTCGACCGGCAATACCTCCGCGTCCGCCGCTGCGTACGGGGCGCGAGCCGGACTCGCCGTCTATGTGCTGATTCCGGCCGGAAAAATCGCGCTCGGCAAGCTGTCTCAGGCGATGATGCATCAGGCGACGGTCATTCAGATCGAAGGGAATTTTGATCAGGCGCTGACGATCGTCAAAGATCTGTCGGCCGCGCACCATATCGAGCTGGTCAATTCCATCAACCCGTTTCGAATTGAAGGCCAGAAAACCGCCGCGTTCGAAGTGTGTGATCAATTGGGTGACGCGCCTTGTGTGCACGTGCTCCCGGTTGGGAATGCCGGCAACATCACCGCCTACTGGAAGGGATATCGGGAATATCGGGCGGCGAACCAGACGACGCGACTGCCGCGGATGATGGGGTTTCAGGCGGCAGGAGCCGCGCCGATGGTGTTGGGGCGGGTGGTCGAACAACCGCAAACCATTGCCACCGCGATCCGTATCGGAAATCCGGCGAGCTGGGCGGCGGCGTCGAAAGCCGTGGAGGAATCATCCGGCGCGATCGATCTGGTTACCGATGAGGAAATTCTGCAGGCCTATACCCTGGTGGCTGCCACGGAGGGAGTGTTTTGCGAGCCGGCTTCTGCCGCGTCCGTCGCGGGCGTGACAAAACTGGGCCGAGCCGGGAAATTGCGGGAAGGGGAGACGGTGGTATGTACGCTGACCGGGCATGGATTGAAAGATGCCGATACGGCCATCAGCGTGTCGAAACCGCCGTTGACTGTCAAGGCGGTATCCGAGGATGTCGCCCGGTTATTAAACGCACGATGAGGGTCTGATCTCAATGAAGTATCTGATTCTCCATGCTGGCGGGTTAGCGGGTCATGCGCAGGATGCCTTAGGGGGGCGGACGCCGCTCCAGGCGGCTGCCACACCTCATCTTGATCGATTGGCACGGATCGGTGAACTGGGCCTGGTCTCGATTCCTGCCGAGGGGCATCGTCACGGCAGCGGTCTGAACGGGACCGCGATTCTCGGATACGATCCCAAAAAATACTATCAAGGTCCCGGTCCGCTTGAGGCCGCCAGTCTCGGTGTCTCCGTGACGGAGCAGGATGTGGTCTACCGGTGCACGATGGTCACGGTGAAGCCGGAAGGCGGAAAAGTCGGAGCGGACATCAAGAAATTAGGATCTCATGTCGTGCTGGATGATGCGACAGCCGGGCTCATCGAGACCGAAGAAGCGCGTGAGTTGATCGAGGCGATCAATGAGCAGCTGGGGTCTGAGACGATGCAGTTCTATCCCGGTATGGGGCATCGACACGTCATGGTGTGGATGAAAGGCAAGCCGCGGGCGATCTGTGTCGATCCGCAGACGGTGAAGGGCCGGGTGATCGGTGATGCGCTTCCGACCGGAGACGGTGCCGATATTCTGCGGCAGTTGATGGAAGCCTCGCATGTGATTCTCCGCGATCACCCCGTGAATCAGGACCGGCTGGCGGCAGGGAAAAATCCGGCCAATTGTATTTGGTTATGGGGAGAGGGACGCGCGATCCCCTGGCCCAGTCTGACGGAGCGCTTTCATGTTTCCGGTGCGGTCGTGGCCTCCAGCGATGTCCATCGTGGAGTCGGGCTGTGCGCGGGGTTGGAGGCATCGGATTCTCCGGAGACGGGTGACGGGCAATTCAAGGCGATGGCGGCTACAGCGCTCGATGAGTTTGCCCGGAAGGACTTTGTGTATGTGTATGCCGGGTTGAGCGATGAGGTGGTGCACGGAACCGATGTGAACGCCACGGTGCGGGGGATCGAGTCATTCGACCGGGATCTGGTCGGGCCGATCCTGGACGGCCTTGCGAAGAAAGGCCCCTATCGCTTTCTCGTGCTGTGCGATCATGGGGAAGGTAATCAGGGACAGGCATTTTCCGTGTTCGGCGAAGGTACTGGCAAAGACGGAGCCGCAGGCGGTCGTCGATTCACCGAGTCCGATGCGCAGGATTCCAAGGCGCCGGTTCGTGATGCCAGCAAGTTTGTGATCAAGTTATTTGCCAAAGGGTGAGTCGGTGGCATTGATTGTTCAGAAATACGGCGGGACGTCTGTTGGGAATATCGAACGGATCCATCGCGTTGCAGAACGGGTCGCTCAGTCGCATCGCGCAGGGGACCAGGTGGTCGTCGTCCTTTCCGCGATGAGCGGAGAGACCGACCGGTTGATCAAGCTTGCGCATGAAGCGGCCCCCATGCCCGATGAGCGGGAGATGGACATGCTTCTGTCCACGGGGGAACGTGTGACTGTGGCGCTCCTGGCGATGGATCTTCGCGCCCGCGGGCTCAACGCGCGTTCCTACACCGGACGCCAGGTCGGCATTGTGACGGATAGTTCCCATACGAAAGCCCGGATTGCGCGGGTGTCCGCCGAACGGCTTCGCGAAGCGTTGGCAAAGGGGATTATTCCTGTGGTGGCCGGGTTCCAGGGGATCAATGAGCAGTCGGATGTCACGACGCTTGGTCGCGGCGGGTCGGATCTTTCGGCTGTGGCGCTGGCTGCGGCGTTGAAGGCCGACCGGTGCATCATCTTTACCGATGTGGACGGTGTTTATACCGCTGATCCCAATGTGGTGCCGGCGGCGCGGCGGATTGATAAGATTTCATACGAAGAAATGTTGGAGATGGCCAGTCTCGGCGCCAAAGTGTTGCAGGCCCGATCGGTGGAGTTTGCCGCGAAATTCAATGTCCCGGTTGAGGTGAATTCGAGCTTTAAGGAAGGAAAGGGGACTCTCGTGACACGTGAAGATGCGGATATGGAAGCCGTGGCGGTGGCCGGAGTCACGGGAGACCGGAACCAGGCTAAAATTACGATGGTCGGCGTTCCGGACAAGCCGGGGATTGCGGCGAAAATTTTCGGGCCCGTGGCGCAGGCCAACGTCAATGTCGATATGATCATCCAGAACGTGAGTCAGGATGCGCTGACCGATTTGTCTTTCACCGTTCCCCGCGCGGACTTGCGGACGGCCACTCCGCTGCTTCAGAGCGTGGCCAAAGATGTCGGTGCCAGAACCGTGTCGATTACCGAAGCGATCGCCAAGGTTTCGCTGATCGGCGTGGGGATGCGGTCGCATTCGGGCGTCGCTGCGAAGATGTTCGAGGTGTTGTCGCGCGAGGGCGTCAATATCATGATGATCAGCACGTCGGAGATTAAAATTTCCTGCGTCATCGACGAGAAATATTTGGAATTGGCTATGCGGTCGCTGCATACGGCGTTCGGTCTCGATCGGGTGACGCCGGGAGATCGTCCGAACAAGTAGCCCGGATCGGGCCGGTCTCCGCTCGACAGATCCCCCCGTCTCCTGTTACCTTTTGCCTTATGGCTCGAAAATCCAGACAGACCCGTTCTGCTCGTCAGGTCCCCCCTGACGAGCCTCTCGTAATTCCCGCGCTCTCTGCCCATCGTGCCGCCGCATTGGAAATTTACGATACGACCCTCCGCGACGGTGCGCAGGCGGAGGATGTCAGTTTTTCCGCCGAAGATAAGGTGCGGGTCGCCCAAAAGCTGGACGAGTTGGGGGTGCATTACATCGAAGGCGGCTGGCCGGGAGCCAATCCGAAGGACATCGAGTTCTTCCGGATCATGAAGACGACTCCGCTGAAACATGCGTCGATCATTGCGTTCGGATCAACGCGGAAAGCCAGCAACTCCGTCCAAAAAGATCAAAATCTCCAGGCGCTGCTTGCGGCGGAAACCAAAACCATCACCCTGTTCGGGAAGACTTGGTCGCTGCATGTGACCGATGCGCTAGGGATCTCGTTGGCGAAAAATCTGGAATTGATCGGCGACTCGATCGCGCATTTGAAGAGCAAGGGCCGGCGGGTGTTTTACGATGCCGAGCATTTTTTCGACGGATACAAGACGAATCCGGAGTACGCGCTGAATACGATTCGCAAAGCAGTGGAGGCGGGGGCTGAGCGGGTCATTCTCTGCGATACGAACGGTGGAGCGATGCCGTGGGAGATCCGGGCAATCTGTGAAGTGGTGCGTCAGGAAATCAAGGTGCCGCTGGGCATTCATGCGCACAACGATTGTGAAATGGCCGTGGCCAACTCGCTGGTGGCGATCGAGACCGGCATTGTTCAGGTGCAGGGGACGATCAACGGGATCGGTGAGCGGTGCGGAAATGCCAATCTGTGTTCGATCATTCCCAATCTTGAACTGAAAATGAAGCGTCCGGCGCTCGGTGACCGGCTCGGTCATTTGAAGGATGTGTCGGGGTTCGTCACGGAAATTGCGAACTTGATGCCCAATAAGCACCAGCCGTATGTGGGTGATTCGGCGTTTGCGCACAAGGGCGGCGTTCATATTCATGCCGTGCTTAAGAATGCGTTGACGTATGAGCATATCGATCCGACCAGGGTCGGCAATCGCCAGCGCGTGCTGGTGTCGGATTATGCGGGGCGGAGCGGGCTGCTGGACAAGATTGAAGCCTATGGCATCAAGCTGGCTAAAGATCATTCGAAGGTGCAGGAACTGATCGATACATTGAAGGAACGGGAAAATCAGGGCTATCAGTTTGAAGGGGCCGAGGGCTCGTTCGAGTTATTGATGCGCAAGGCGATGGGAACGCATAAGCCTGCGTTTCAACTGCTGGGTTTTCGCGTGATTGTCGAGAAAAAGCAGGAAGACGGTGCTCCGCTTTCAGAGGCCACCGTGATGGTCAAGGTGGGCGGGGTGGTGGAACATACGGCAGCCGTCGGGGCCGGACCGGTCAACGCGCTGGACCATGCGCTGCGTAAAGCGCTGGAAAAATTCTACCCGCAGCTGCAAGAGGTCAAGTTATTGGACTACAAAGTCCGGGTCCTTGCTGCGAATAAAGGCACGGAGTCGAAGGTCCGGGTACTGATCGAATCCGGCGACTATAAAGATAAGTGGGGAACGGTCGGGGTGTCGGAGAATATCATCGAAGCCACCTGGCAAGCCTTAGCGGATAGTATCGAGTACAAGCTTCTTTCCAAGCGCTAGCGAACTCCTGTCTCCTGCCCGCCAATGTTTATTCTTGACAGAACTCGTAACCTCACGTAACTTAAGCAGATCTTTCCGTCTTTAGAGTGCGGCTTCATCGGAGGTCGCGTGATGGGAATGTGCAGTGGTTACGGAGGGGAGAGGCATGAGAAAGGCTGATATCGCGAACGAGATTTTCAAGCAGGTTGGAATTTCGAAAAATGAGGCGGCCGATATCGTTGAACTTGTGCTGAATCTCCTCAAGTCGGTGTTGCAAAAAGGTGAATCGGTAAAGATCGCAGGGTTCGGCAATTTCGTCGTGCGCAGTAAAGGTTCTCGCAAGGGACGCAACCCCCGTACGGGAGAAGAAATTGGGATTACCCCGCGTCGCGTCGTTACATTCCGCCCAAGCCAAGTCTTTAAGAAGTACGTCAATTCGTAGCTCTCGCGAGACCCGGATCGCGACCGCAGTATGAGGGCCGGTCATGGGGATTGAACCCAGGCTGGGTAGTAAAGTTTTTTATAAAATCGGGGAGGTGAGTCAACTGACGAAGCTCCCTGCCTACGTACTACGCTTTTGGGAGTCCGAGTTTAAATTCCTGAGTCCGAAGAAAAGTCGAGGCAATCAGCGTTTATACGTTCGTCGGGATATTGAGACCGTTCTCGAAATTAAGCGGATGCTCTACGAGGAAGGTCATACGCTTGAAGGTGTGAAGCGGTATTGGGCCAGGCGCGGGCGGGCGGCGTCTCGAAAGCTGACCCCGCAAGAACTGGCCAAAAAGCTTCGCGGGGATCTTCAGGCCATCGTCAAGATCATCGAGGCGCATTCACGATAAATCTTCTATAACATCCCCATTGCCTTTCCAGGGTTGCACAAGCGACAATAGAGATCTGCTAAGCATATAAGAAAGATGTCGGGGCGTAGCGCAGCCCGGTAGCGTACTCGCTTGGGGTGCGAGTGGTCGTGGGTTCAAATCCCGCCGCCCCGACCAATCTTTTCAG
>OMJA01000292.1 GCA_900299245.1 Nitrospiraceae bacterium
GGCAGGCAGGGGATGCCGCGCAGTTCATGTACGGTGCGCAATCCGACGATGCCGAACCGGGCGCGGATCCACCGGTCATCCGCCTCGCGCAAGGCGCGCGCAGTGACGATGCCGCGACGGGTGAGCTGTTCGGCGATGGCCGGTCCGATCCCCCAGATGCTGTGAACCGGAATGCTCTCCAGCAGCCGGTCCCGGTCCGGCTCGGTCGAGAGGTCGAAGACGCCGTTGTCGGGGTGACGCTTCTTGGCCAGATGGTTGGCGAGTTTGGCCAGCGTTTTCGTTTCGGCGATGCCGATGGAGACGGGCAGGCCGGTCCAGCGGGAGACGGTGGCGCGGATCTCGCGCCCGTAGACGGTGAGGCTGCGCCGTTCAAATCCTGCGAGGTCGAGGAAGGCTTCGTCGATCGAATAGACTTCCAGGTTCGGGGTGAACTGCGCCAGGGTATCCATGACGCGCCGGGACATATCGCCATAGAGCGGAAAATTGGAGGAGAAGACGCGCACGCCGCCGGCGCGGATGAGGTCACGGATCTGATAGACGGGCATGCCGCGGCCGATGCCGAGGGCCTTGGCCTCGCCGGTGAGGGCGACGACGCAGCCGTCATTGTTGGAGAGGACGATGACGGGACGGCCCGCGAGCGAGGGGTCGAAGACCCGCTCGCAGGAGGCGAAGAAGCTGTTGCAGTCGACGAGCGCGACGGGCGGCATGGCTATACCTTGTGGACGACGTGCGTGACGACGCCCCAGACCTGCAGCGACTCTTCGCGGATTTCCATCGGCGGATACTTGTCGTTGTCCGGCAACAGCATCAACCGTCCCTGCTGCCGGCTGAGCCGCTTGACGGTGAGTTCTCCGTCCACGATGGCGATGACGACGGTGTTGTCCGTCGGCTCCAGGGACCGGTCCACGATGAGCAGATCGCCGGAATGGATGCCGGCGCCGGTCATGGAGTCGCCGGTGACACGGACGAAGAACGTGGCCGCCGGATGTTTGATGAGATGTTGATTGAGGTCGAGCTTGCCTTCGAGATAGTCGTCGGCGGGAGAGGGAAATCCGGCCGATACACGGACCAGGCAGACGGGCCGCGCCAGCGGAGTGGCGGCATCCGGCTCGAAAACGGCTTCAACTTTCAGTGTCATGATTCTTCCCTGCAGTCCGCGCAGTTTCTCGATATGGCGACAGGCTACGACTCGCCCGGAGCCCTGTCAACCGGTGAAGGATCGGGAGGTCTGCCGGGCTCGGTTTCGCGGCGGACGCGCGGACTTCGTGTGGGAGCGGCTTGGAGCAGGCGGTCAGGATAACCCGTGCTGTTCGCGGCCGATCCGGCCGTCGTAGCGATTCGTGGACTTGAAGAGTTCGAACCGGCCATCCAGGGCATAGCGCGCGACGCGGGTTCGCAGGGCCTCTCGGTCGGCGGCGGTCATGGGGGTGAAGCGGCGCACGATGTCGAGGTTCTGTTTCAACACCTGCCGCGAATCGATGCCGCTCACGAGGGAGGCGATCGGGAGGCTCAGCACGTACCGGATCGCTTCTTCGGGGGTGACGATGCCTTGTTTGATCGGTTCCGCATTTCCGCTCAGGCTTTTCATCCCGAGGGGCGCGATGCCGCGCTGGTTCAGGACCGGCAGGACGTCGTGTTCGAAGCTGCGGTAGGTGCCGTCGAAGACGTTCAACGGCATCTGGCAGGTATCGAACGGGAAATCATGGGCCAGCATCTTGAGGTGAATCTTCGGATCTTTGTGGCCGGTAAATCCGATGAACCGCACTTTGCCCTGCCGCTTTGCGTCGAGTAAGGCCTCCGCCGCGCCGCCGGGGATGAAGTGCCGGTCCGGATCGTCGTCATAGACCACTTCGTGAATCTGCCAGAGGTCGAGGTAGTCGGTCTTCAAACGGCGGAGCGAGTCGTCGAGCTGTTGCAGCGCGACTTTTTTATCGCGCCCGTGCGAGCAGACTTTGGTCATGAGGACGACTTGGTGTCGCCGGCCCTGCAAAGCTCTGCCCATGAGTTCTTCCGAGCGTCCGCCGTTGTATTCCCAGGCGTTGTCGAGAAAGGTGATGCCTGCATCGATGGCTTCGTGCAGTACCCGGATGGCTTCGGCATCGTCCTCCATGCGGCCCCAGTGCGCTCCGCCGAAGCAGAGGATGGAGACGTCCACGCCGGTCTTTCCCAATGCCCGTCTGGGGATGTCACCAGCCGTGGGAGGAGGTGATGGCGCCATCGCTTCGGCCAGTCCATGCGGACCGCCGAGCGCCAGGATCGATCCGGCGAGCCCCAGCGTTTTCAGCAGTTGCCGGCGGTCGATCGTTCTCGTCCAGATATCTGCGCCTGGTTTTCCGGATTTCATCGGAGTCCCTCCCGGTTCGGTGGATGGGATGGAGATAGGCTACGTTCCTCGTGCGGAGGTGTCAATCGCACTCTTGTGATGGATGTGCGATTGAGAGGGATCAGGCCTGTGCCGGGGGAGTGAGGCGACGTCTGGCGCCGCCTTGGACGATGATGAATTCATACAGTCGGCACTCGATGGCGCCGTTGAACAGCGGAGTGCGTTTGGATGGAGCCAGACCGATGAGTTTCGGCGCCCGGAGATCGCCGGTGAACAGATAGACGCGCCAGCCGACGCAGCGGGTTTTGAGCCAGGCGCCGAGTTTCGGGTAAAAGACGTCCAGATCGGCTTGCGTGCCGAGACGGACGCCATAGGGGGGATTCATGACGATGATACCCGGCTCTTGCGGCGGGGTGAGGTCGAACAGATCCCTTTGTGTCAGCGCGATATCGCCGGCGACTCCGGCGCGGGCGAACTGGTCTTTGGCGGTTTGCACGGCGCGGGCATCCCGATCGGACGCATAGATCGGGGCGGGGCTGGCTGACAATTGATTCTCCCGGGCTTTGGTCTGGACGGTTTTCCAGAGGGCCTGGTCGAAATTCGAGAACAGTTCGAAGGCGAAGCGCCGGCCCAGGCCGGGCGGGATGTGTCTGGCGATCATGGCGGCTTCGAGGGGAATGGTCCCGCCGCCGCAGAGGGGATCGAGGAGGGGGGTGGTTCCGTTCCAGCCGGTCAACTGCACGATGCCGGCGGCCAGATTCTCGCGCAAGGGCGCATCGACCGTGGACTGACGGAAGCCGCGCTTGAAAAGTGAGTCTCCGGTGGTGCCGAGATAGAGGGTGAGGTGCGTGGCATCGAGAAAGGCGTCGATGCGGATGTCCGGGCGGCTGGAATTCACGCTGGGGCGGGCGCCTTTCAGCCTGGTGAAGGTGTCGCAGACGGCATCCTTGATGCGCAGCGTGACGAAATCGAGGCTTTTGAGCGGACAGTGCTGGGCGCTGGTTTTGACCTTGATCGTGCGCGATGGGGGGAACCACTGCGGCCAGGGAATGGCGCAGGCCGCGACGTAGATATCCTGTTCGTTGCGATAGGGAACGTGCGCGACTTCCAGCAGGATTCTGCTGGCAATGCGGCTTTCAAGATTGGCTCGGTATAGGACGGCGAGAGCGCCGGAAAAACCGACGCCGCCTTCGGTCTGGCGCAGATCGGCGGCGCCGAGCGTGGTCAGCTCCTGAAGCAGCAACGCTTCGAGGCCGCGGGGGCAGGGTGCAAAACAGCGGTAAGTTGTGCTATCCATCCTGATCACCTAACGAGAAAGAGACGACCGTGAAATTCTGCAGTACCTGTGGCGCCCCGGTCAGTCAAAAAATTCCAGCCGGCGATAATGTGCTGCGCTACGTGTGCGACCATTGTCAGGCTATTCATTACCATAATCCGAAGATTGTCGCTGGCTGTATTCCCGAGTGGGAGGGGCAGATTCTCTTGTGCCGGCGCGCAATCGAACCGCGTCTGGGGCTCTGGACGTTTCCGGCCGGATTTATGGAGATCGGCGAGACCACCGAAGAGGCGGCGGCCCGGGAAACGAAGGAGGAAGCCCTGGCGGACGTGGAGATCACGGCGCTGTACGCGGTCCTCAGCATGCCGCACATCGGGCAGGTCTATATGGTCTTCCGCGGACGGATGCTTACGCCTGCATTTGGAGCCGGCACCGAAAGCCTGGAAGTCCGCTTGTTCCCCCATCATGCGATTCCCTGGGAAGGCATGGCGTTCCCCGTAGTTGCCGAGGCGCTTCGCCGTTACGTCAGGGATGCGGCCGCGGGGCAATTCTCTCTGCATCTGGCAAGCGTTGATGATCGGATGCCTCCTCAGTCCGCTCCCGATTTGTAAGGAACGCGGTCAGCGGAGCGCGGTGCGGGGCACGATGGCGTGGATGTCCACGAGTGCGTCGGCCCGATCGATCGAATAAAAAATCCGCCAATCTCCGACGGCATATTTGGACAGATCCGGCAGATCCGGTGCGACCGGTTCATGACGCAGGTTGCCCACGTTGGATGCGATCCATTTGGTTTTGTCGAAAAGCCGCTGAGCCAAGCCGGAATCGACCTGCGACAGGTCTTGGATCACGGTCGGCCGAAAGGCAAGGCGAAACCAGGCCATGCGCGTTACCAGCGCAGCCCGAGCCGGTCGGCCACATCGTCGCCGGAGAGCCGTTCGCTACCGGCGAGGGATTCCTTCAGGCGTGCCCTCAGCGCGTCTCCCAATGCCAGGCCGAGGTCCGGATCCCCGATCAGTTCGCGAATGCGGTCGTCGACCAGTCCCTGAACCAGTTCTTTGAATTGTTGCGGTGTGAGCTGAGACAGATCCATGATGCGAGAGAATACGGACCCGAGGCCCGGAATTGCAACTCACGCGTCATGAGGGGGGACGGTGAGTTTACGCGGCGTGTGTGGCGGATGAGAGTTTGGTAATCAAGTGATTGAGCCGCTCGAGTTGCGGCGGCGCGATGCTCAGAAACTCGATGCCGATGCCGTGTGAGCCGGTCCAGCGGACCGCTGCATTGGTAATGACGATCGGGGTTGCCTCACCGGGGAGTTGCAGCGAGACTTCCAACTGCATCCCGGTGAAGGGCTTGATGACGCTTTCGACCCGGCAACCCTTGACGGAGACGTCGCGGATCGACGCGTTGTATTTCAGGCGATCCCGCTGCATGAGGATGCTGGTGATTTGTGCAGGATATCGGGGAAATTTTCTGGTGACCATGGTCAGGGCTCCTCTGCGAGCTGTTCAATTAATTGTGCCAATCGATCCCGCTCTGACTCCTGCATGCCGAGAAAGTCGACGCCGAAGTCGTCTTCCATGGTCCATCGGACGGTGGCCGCATGGACCTGAATCGGCGCCATATTAGGCGGATGAAGTTCCAGATTGAGGATGGCACCGATGTCGACGGTGACGCGAACTGCACCCATGATCTTGCAACCACCCAGTCCAAGGTTGTACACGGTACCTGTGGCGACGTAGTCTCCGGTGCAGTTCACCGGGAATTCGACGCGATATCGGGCTTGCTGCCGCAATTCGGTCTGCTGCCGTTCCCGTTTGCTTTGTGTGGCGAGTGGTTGCATGTGGGAAATTATTACCGCCCGGTTCGCATAATTCTCTCTGAGGCTATGTGGCAAGGGCGTCAAAGTCAATAAAATCACTGATCTGTGCGCAAGACTTTCCAGGTAACGGGTGAGGGGCATGGCGATGAAACGAAAGCCGGGAGAGCCGATTTATTTAGGGCGTCATATGCTGGCATTGGGTTTGGCGATTATTTGCCCGGGAGCCATCCCCCAGCTGTACCACGCGCTGATTGCCCCGATCACGATGGAAGCCCGGTTACTGGCCGGTCTGTTCATTGCTGTGGCGGCTGGCCTGGCGCTGGTTCGTTTCTATTCGGCCACTGCCCGGAATGAACCGTAGCGATCCGTATCACGGGGTTCATTCAACGGCGGCCCCAGTGACGATAGTATCGCGGACCCCAATAGATCCGGGGGCGATAATAGTAGGGGTATCCATAGAAACCGGGGCGGCCCAGATAGAGGCCGAGTCCAATAGCAGGCGGATAGACATAGGTATAGGCACTGTAGGGTACTGCGGGAATGATGGCCGGCGGGGCGGCGACCGGCCGTTGCATATCTGCGGCGGCGGCCTGCCGGTCGCTCTGCTGTTTTAGCTGCTCCATTGAGTCTTGTTGAGCCTGCAGTTGCCCTTTCAGCTTTCCGATCTCTTCGCGTTGCAACTCGATAAACATATTCAGGCAGCGGGTCTTTGCCTCACCTTCGTATGTTGAGCACTCCCATAGTCCCGGCTGATTGTCGGCATGAGCCAGCCCGGCTGACAGCAGTAAGGCTGCCGCGGCAGCTCCCGCGATGAGAATGGATTTCGCAAAGTGCTGAGTGCGGGGCGACTCCATCACAGTCGTTTGACGGGTCATCGTGCTCCTCCTCATTCTGCCAGGACACATCTACACGCTACCATGCGATTATCCCTTTGAACAGCTCCGCACAGTTGAACGAACGCGCGAACATGCCATCGGTTGACGACCGGTTTGATTTTGGATGAGCCGCGCCCCTAGAATGCGCGATCATAGAATCGGAAAGATCATGCGATCCACTTCATCCAAGCCGTCACGCAAACCATCCCGGAGGAAAAGCCGGTCCAAGCCTAAGAATCCCGCCCTCACTTCGTCTCAGAAACGCCGGTTTCAGCAGCGCTTGCTGAAATGGTACGGCGAGCATGGCCGCGACCTGCCCTGGCGAAAGACCTCCGATCCCTATCACATCCTGATCTCCGAAGTGATGCTGCAGCAGACTCAGGTCGACCGGGTGATCCCCAAGTACCATGAGTTTTTGGACCGGTATCCGAGCTTTGAGCATCTGGCGGAAGCGCCGGTCGCCGATGTGAAGAAAACCTGGTATCCGCTCGGGTATAACATCCGTCCGGAGCGGCTCCACAGCATTGCGTGTGAAACCGTGGAACGTTATGGCGGGCAGCTTCCCAACGATGCCGACGAGTTGCTGTCTTTCAAGGGCATCGGACGTTATACGGCCGGCGCGATACGCTCGTTCGCTTTTAACGAAGACGCGCCTATCCTTGATACGAACGTGATCCGTGTGCTGCACCGCGTGTTCGTCGCCGAGGGAGATCCCAAAGGGCAAAAGGCACGGTTGTGGGAACTGTCGGAGGCGCTGATTCCCCGGGGCAAGGGGTATGACTTCAATCAAGCCATTATGGATTTCGGCGCGATGGTCTGCACTGCGCGCGATCCGTACTGTCTGCTGTGTCCGATGAAGTCTTTCTGCAAGACATATCCCTTCGATGCAGCATCCACCCGGAAGTAGGCAGCTATGACCGTGATCGAAGTGGCCGCCGGACTGATCCATCGCGATGGGCGGTACCTGATCGCCCGCCGGAAAGCCGGCGTGCATCTTGCCGGTTATTGGGAATTTCCCGGCGGAAAGCGTGAAGCTGGAGAGACGCTGGAAGAATGCCTGCAGCGGGAGCTGCGTGAGGAATTGAACGTACGTGTCGATATTCCGGTGCCCTACCGGATCGTGCGGCATGAGTATCCGGAAAAGGTTGTGGAATTGCATTTCTTCCGTTGTGTCATCGAAAGCGGCGAGGCGGAAGCGTTGGAGTGTGCCGAACTGCGCTGGGTGCTGCCGGAAGAATTCTCCCAGTTCGAATTTCCACCTGCTGACGGGGTCATCCTGGAAGCTCTTCAGCGTGATGCGAGAATGGAGTCACGATGAAAGTCGTATTGGATATCGAGACGGTTCAAGCGCCGCGAGAAGAATGGGCGCGGCTCGTGGGAAAGAAACCTCTTCCCGAGACGGATGTGTCGGGACGTGAAGAGCTGGATCTCTTCGCAGCCGGCGCCGCCGAAGCCGAGCGCCAGGCGGAAGATGAACTGTATGCCAAATCCGCGTTCGACGGGACGTTCAGCAGAATTGTCTGTATCGGTCTGCTGGAATTTTCCGATCAGATGGAAGCGCGGAGCGCGGTGGCCTGGTATGGAAGCAACGAGAAGGAGTTGCTCCGCCAATTCTGGGCCAGGATCGCACAGGATCGCCCCACGTTGTTTATTACCCACAACGGCCTGGGATTCGATCTGCCGTTTATAAAGAAGCGATCCATGATTCATCAGGTGAAGCCGAGCTACGATATCAATCTGGCGAAGTTTCGGGCCGAACCTGTGTATGACACGATGGCGATCTGGAGTAACTGGGATACGCGAGGCTGGGTGAAACTGGATGTGTTGGCGAGAGCCCTCAATGTGGAAACCAAGTCGGGGAGCGGATCTCAGGTGGCGGAGATGTGGGAGAAGGGGCAAGGACAGGAGTTGGCACGATACTGCCTGCAAGACACGTATGTGACGTATGCTTGCTTTTGCCGGATGAATTTCCGGCAGCCCCTCTCCAGCGAGGTGGTCTTGCTCCAGCCGGAGCTGCTGGAGATCTTGTAGGCGTTCGGTCGTACTGTTGTTAAGGAGTCGGTTGGACTTCGGCGGTTTTCTTCTTCGGCGTCGGCTTCGAAGAGACGTTCTTGGCTTTCATCGCATCGCGCTCGGCCGTACGCTCCCGCAGCTCTTTTTTCATCCACTCGGCTTCCTTCCGAAGCATCCGGATTTCAGATTCTTTCAATGCGTTGGCTTCTTTCATCTGGCGTAACTCATCCATCTTCTTATTGAGCAGCTCATCCGTAGTCATGTCTGCCGGTGCGCTCTCTGTCGATGCCGGCGGATTGCTGACCGGAAGCACCCGGACTGATGCATGCGCGTCCGGTCCGGAGGACGGTTTCGCCGGCGAAGCGAACGCCGCCGGAGCGCTTACAGGTGATTTTTCCGTTGACGCGACAGGAATCGATGCCGGCATGGAAGCTTTGGCCAGAGCCTGATAATCGATTACCACCGACTGGGCGCCGGAAACTCCGTTGGAGGCATAGGAGGGAGCGGGCTCAATCTGCGCCGCAGATTTCGGCGCAAAACCGGTCGCTCTTATCCCCTTTGCTGAAGAGGAGATGGTGAAATAAGCAGCGCCATGCTGCACATAAAGGGTGCCCGCGGTGGGTGCAGTGCCTGACCCTGCCGATGAAGACACACGGAAACCGACAATTTGCTCCGGTTTCGCTCGCGATAATCCTTGGGCTAGCAGGGGAGCAAGAAACTCGGCGTCTTCATCGCTGAACACTCTCATCGGCTTGCTGCCAGTCGCGGGCATTTTGCTCGAGGCCGTTGCGACCTCATCAACGGTTACGCCTTTTACAATTTTCATCATGGTATTCTGGTCAATCACCGTCGGGTGATTGGCTTCGAACGACCATTCGGAGACTTCTTCGAGGAATACCGCCCCTCTCGCGCTCTGATGCACGGCCTGAGAGCCGGAGATCAATGAGCAGCCACTCAAGACGGCGGCTGTCAGGAGAAGTCCGGTTGTCATATGTCCTGTGTAGGTCTTGCAAGTGAAGCGCATGGAAGAACTCCTTTTCCTCTGGAGAGAGGGGGATCGGTGAGTATTCGTGACGGGTCGAACCGTTTGGCGTGCTGTCGGAGCGTCTACCAGATACCTAGCCCCATGAGCACCATGCCCACAGCCATCCATCCGAATACGCCGACTGAAATAATGGTCTCGAGCGTCATATGCGAATCCACTTGGTTTAAAGGTTCCTGGTGCTGGTGTTTGTCCATGGCTTTGTGAGGCAAGCAAAGGACATGCCATTGAGAAGTATAGGGAAACCATGAGGTTGTCTAGAAACAAAAGGCCCTATCGAGAGGGGGGCATGTTTTTATAATCGCAGCGGGGAAAGTATCGGTAGCAAGAGAGAGAATTGATCAAACTACGTAAATAAGTCAGATGGTTATCTTACTCAATAAGGACTATTCGAAGTGAACGGTGACCGGAAAACAGGGGGGCATAGGCGTAGATAGAACAATGCACGTCGCTGGGTGAGATGAGATGCCGCAGCAAGTGATTTGACTGTAGCCTGTCAGAAATTGTTCATCCCTTAGGGGTAAAGCGTGCAGGAATGTTCCACCACCAGGGCTGAAAATTCCTTGCAGAATGTGCGAAGGCCGGGTGTCTTACGAAGACTGAAAACCTGTTTTTGGATTGTCTACTCGGCGAAAAGTGCCGCGACTGATGAATCGGTGATACGACGATTGGTCAGCATACCTGGTTGGAGCGGTTCGAGAGATTTATCCCAGATTACAGCAATGTTTCCGTCCGTTTTCCCCATCCATTTGTCCGGTGAGCGGGTCGCTTCCCGTTCCACAAGCACGGACAGTGTCTGCCCAAGATATTCACGGTTTCTTGCCCCGCCGATCTCGCGCTGGAGTTCCACAAGCCGTTTGACTCGTTCACCTTTGACGTCTTCAGGAATATCGTCCTCAAACTTTCTGGCGGCGATGGTGTTTTTTCGTTCGGAGTAGGCGAAGACAAAGGCGGAATGAAACCGGGTCTGCTCGACGAGCCGGCAGGTGCTCTCAAAGTCCTGTTCCGTCTCCGTGCTGAACCCACAAATGATATCGGTGGTCAGCACAATGTCCGGAATCATTCCTTTGATTTGATCGACCAGCCGGGAGTAGTCGGCGGCGGTGTATTCGCGTCCCATGAGATCGAGAATGCGATCGCTTCCGGACTGGAGCGGCAGATGAATATGTTTGCAGATTTTCGGATGCGCGGCGATGGCGGTCAGCAGCGGAAGGGGATAGTCCTTGGGATGCGGCGAAGTAAAGCGGACCCGTTCGATACCGGGAGTGTCGGCGACGGCCGAGATGAGTCGAGCGAAGTCCCAGTCTCCGGATCGATAGGAGTTCACATTCTGTCCGAGCAGTGTGATTTGTTTGTATCCGAGAGATGCGGCTTGTTGGGCTTCAGCCAGCACGCTCTGCGGCTCGCGCGACCGTTCGCGGCCGCGGGTGTACGGCACGACGCAAAAGCTGCAGAAATTGTCGCAGCCGCGCATGACGGTGATCCAGGCATTGACGCCGCCGTCACGATCCGGCAGCACTCCTTCATAGGTTTCGTACTCGGAGAGATCCAGGGCAAAAGCTTTTTTCGCGAATCCCTGTTCCTGCGCTTGTAAGGCATTCGTAATCAACATGGGGAGTTGGCGATAGGCATCGGGGCCGGCAAGGACGTCAATCAGCGGCACTTTTTTCGTCAATTCATCTTTGAGGCTTTGGGCCATACACCCCAACACCCCCACAACCAGCGGACGCTCCTTCTTGACCGCCTGCAATTCTCCGAGATGGCCGTAGACCTTGTTGTGTGCATTCTCCCGGATGGCGCAGGTGTTCATCAGCATCACATCGGCCCGCTCTCGGTCTTCGGTGAAGGCAAATCCGTCCTGTTTGAGCAGTGAGCGGACCAGTTCGCTGTCAGATTCATTCATCTGGCAGCCAAAAGTCTCGATATGGACAAGGTGAGGGCTGGTTTTGTTTGTCATAACATCGGCAATCGCGTCGGGGCCGGCGGCTGAGCCGCCAGGTGGCCGACAGCCCACCGTTCGCTGGCGGCTGTAATGGTGACGGGATATACCTGATTCGTAAGCTCAAGCTGAGATGGAACAGCAACTCGCAGGAAATTGGCCGCTGTGCCAACCGCAAACCCGTCATGGTGTCCGGATTCGAATAGGACTCCGACCGTCGTTCCGATATACCTGTTATGAGCGGCAAGGCGCTTGGCTTGTGAAAGTCCCGTTAAAATGGCCATGCGCTTTTTCATGTGCGTGGCTCTGACAGGGTTGGCCAGCTTCACTGCCGCAGTTCCTGGTCTCGGCGAAAATGGAAATACGTGGAAATATGCGAAGGGCAGCTCTGTTGCCAGTTTCAGGGTGTTCGCGAACGCCGTGTCGTCCTCACCGGGGAATCCCACCATAATATCTGTACCGAGTCCCAGAGTGGGAATCTTATGTAATGCTCGTTCAACCAGACGGACATAGTCCTGCGCCGAATAGGACCGGTTCATTGCGGTCAGAATGCCATCGTCTCCGCTTTGGAGCGGAATGTGGAGATAGGGACAGAGTTTGGACGAGGACGCCATCAGCTCGAGCAGTTGATCCGTGACGGTTGTCGGTTCAATCGAAGAGATCCGGATACGCTCCAGGCCGGGAATGGATTCCAACCGGGCAATGACTGTGTGGAGATCCGCACCGCCCTGGTTGTATTGTCCGATGTTCACACCGGTCAAAACGATTTCCCGAACACCCTGCGAGGCCAGGAGGTCAGCCTCGCGCAACAGGTCGTCGAGCAGGCGGCTGCGTTCGCGTCCTCGAGCAAAGGGGATCAAACAGAAGCTGCACATAGTACTGCAGCCGTCTTGTATCTTGAGTGGGGCGCGCGTGGAGTCGGGGGTACCGTATTCGGGCAGTTCGAAGTCTTCCGGCGCAATGGTCTTGGTACGATGCACGACCGGCGACGCATGTTTCTGCAGCCGATCACTCGGCGGCAGAAAGTTCGGGAGCTCGAGTTTGTATTGATTGCCGACAATCAGATCGATCCCTGCCTGTTTCTTCAAGCCCTCAGGCCCGGTCTGCGCATAGCAGCCGGTGACGGCGATAAAGGCGTTGGGTGAATGTTTGAGGGTCTTGCGAATGAGATAGCGTGACGTGCGTTCCGCGTCCTCGGTGACGGAGCAGGTGTTTAAGACCAGCAGGTCGGTGGGTTCCCCGAACGCCACCAGGCGATACCCGTCCTGGCGCAGCCGCTCGCCAAGCACGGAGGTTTCCGCCTGATTCAGCCGGCAACCGAGTGTATGCAGTGAAGCGCGCGGTTGTGCGATGGACGTGATCATTCGTAGCATTATAGGGGAGCATTTGCGCGATGGGCAAGGTGGAATACTCTCCGATATCGAGTCGGAACCCGTGGCCGTCATCGAATTGACACGGATTTTGTGGCTCGATAGAGTGTGCAGACTTGCCGGGAGGTGTCGAGATGGTCCCACGCGCAATCTGGATGCTCACACTGCTGGTAGTTTCTCTGGTGTTCGTGCCGGCTAAGACGTCATCCCACGGAGTTCTGCCGGTTGAACCGGACCTGACCACACGGCTCGATGAACTCTACGATCATGAAGCCCGTCTGTTCCTGATGCTCTATTCGTTAAAAGGAGACGGTCAGGTGGATTATGTGACGGGCCGGTCCGTGCAGGAGTATGCGCGCAGCAATTACGGCAACCCGATGTATCGAACCGATGAATACCCGCTCTTCTATTGGTGGGATCATACAATGTGGAATGATCCCGAGGAGGACGGAGTCAACGGCAACGAGCGTGTGTATCAGGAAAACGTCGACTTCGATATCCTGCGCTATAAACCCTGCGCATTTAACGGTCAGCCCTGTTGACGTCCTTCATATTCCGGCGTCCTACAAGCCGTATCCTGCGCGTTCTCGTCTCCGGTCTTCGCACGATTCGAGATTCTGCTGCGGAAGTGTTCCCGTTGAGTGGTATTCTGCCTTCTGATGATGCAGGTCCCGGCAATCCGTAGCCTCCACATTCTTTATACACGACGGATCGAATGACAAATTCCCGGTTCACACCCCTTGCCTTGTTGAATCGCCGTCTGGCGGTGATGTTTCCGCTTGGATTTTTGTCCGGACTGCCGTTGGCGCTCACGGCCGGGACGTTGCAGGCCTGGCTGACGGTGGAGGGAGTAGATCTGAAAACCATCGGTGTTTTCACACTGGTGGGATTGCCCTATACATTGAAGTTTCTCTGGGCCCCGGTGATCGATCGGCTGGTCCCGCCTTGGCTGGGTCGCCGGCGCGGGTGGATGGTGTTGACGCAGCTGTGCGTCGCACTGGGCGTGGCCCTGATGGCGGTGACGAGTCCCCGGCATCATCCGGAGCTGCTGGCGGGTTTCGCCCTGCTCGTGGCTTTTCTTGCGGCGTCGCTTGATATCGTTTTCGATGCGTACAGAACCGAGACCTTGGAGTCGCAGGAACGGGGATTCGGCGCGGCGGTGTGGGTGAACGGTTACCGGATTGCGTTGTTAGTGGCCGGAGCCGGGGCATTGGTCATTGCGGATCTGGTGGGATGGCGGATGACCTATCTGCTCCTGGCCGGGCTCATGGTGCTCGGCACAGCCATTATTCTGCTCAGTCCGGAGCCTGGCCGGGTCGCCGAGGCTCCGAAGACGATGGGGGAGGCGATCGGGGCGCCGCTGGCCGAGTTCTTCACGCGCTCCCATGCGGTCGGATTTCTCGCCGTCATTGTGCTGTATAAACTGGGCGATGCGTTTGCGTCCTCTCTTCAAACCGCGTTTCTTATCGGCGGGGTGGGATTTACGGCCGCAGAAGTCGGATATGTGAAGGGTATCGGAATTCTGGCAACGCTGCTGGGGGCTCTGTTCGGCGGTCTTATGATGGCGCGGATGGGGCTGGTACAGTCGCTCCTGCTGTTCGGTCTGTTGCAGGCGGTGTCCAATCTCGGATTTGTGGTGCTGGCCTTGGCAGGGAAGAGCGCCGCTCTGCTTGCGGCGGTGGTGATGGTCGAAAACATCACCGGAGGGATGGGAACGGCGGCATTCGTGGCGCTGGTGATGTCCCTCTGTGATCCCCGATATACGGCAACGCAGTTTGCGCTATTATCCTCGCTCGAAGCTCTGGGTCGCGTCTTCGCAGGCCGACCTTCCGCCGACGTCGTCGCGGCGGTCGGATGGAGCCAGTTTTTTCTGCTGACGTTTGTCGTGGCGTTGCCCGGTCTTTGGGCGGTGTGGCGTGTGCGTGAACGGATTTCCCTCGGCCCGGCCGGCCATGTCGTCCCTGCCGTTTCTGCCGCCGTTCCGGTCCAGCCGGCCGGCACCCGTTAGGACGACAGTTTTCTCTGAAGAAACAGGACGAACAGCATCAACGTGGCCAGCGGAGCAAACAGAAACGGCACGAGCCAGAGCCAGACGTTTTTCCCACGCACGCGGGCCTGGTCGATCATCCAGACGAAGATCCAGATCATGAGGCCTGCATAATTGAGCGCCATCCATCGGGTGGTATGAATCTTCAGGCCGCTGCCGCTGTCGGGTGCGCCTTGAAAAAGGAAGACCATGAGCAAGAGCATGAAGCTTCCCAGCAGAGCGGCGACCAGACGTTTACTCCAGACAAACATGCAATCCTCCTGTGAGATGTGGCCGCTCGATCGAAACCGGGAGCGGTGGTTCGGGGCTAGGCTAATCAGCCGGTTCAGGTTTGTCAAACGCACTGGTTCGATAGATCCGGCCGGCTGCTCCCGATCGGAGGCGCTATGAGTCTGCTTCGGCTCCTGATGATCGTCGTGGTATTGGCCGGGTCGGTCGGATTGGCTCTATCCAACCCGACGATGGACAATTATCTGCAGTTTGTCGAACGCGAATTGGGAAAAGCGATCGATCGGATGGATAAGGGCACCCCGACTCGCGAACAGCAGTTTATCCGGCAGGTGTTCCAAAGCCAGAGCAAAAAGATTCTCCAGGAAGTGGTGCGCCCCCATACGACGCGCCAGAATTGGGGTTTAGCCAGCCGGTACGAGACCAATGCTGTGAATACGAAAATCGTCGTCATCGGGATAGCCGGCCAGTTCATCCCGATCAAGGGTGTTGAGGAGGCCACCCTTAAAATCGGCAGATTGGTATTTTAGATTGTTTCGGATCGGCTGTTTTAGACCGTTTCCGCCCCTCATTTTCTGTGGATAAGTCCCTCAAAATCTCTACAAGTTAGCGATCAGACAGCCACATTGCCTGTCCACAGGATTTCCCCTCATTCCTCAGGCTACCCACTATACTTGGTGTTGACAAAAAGTCAGAATAGCTATATGTAGTCCATCCGCGATGGGCACCTCACATTACGGTCGTCCCGAACCGGAGAAAAGACCCCCAATTATGACCCCATTTGTGCAGAGATACAGACACCTCTTGAAGGAGGACTATTGTGAGAATTGAGCGGAGATTTACCCGTCGCGGCCAGGGCCCCTACGAGGGTCTCACGTTCGTCAAACGATCGTCGGAGATTCGCAATCCCGACGGATCTACCGTGTTCAAACTTGAGAATATTGATGTGCCCGAGCAGTGGTCTCAATTGGCCATTGACATTCTGGCCCAAAAATATTTTCGGAAAGCCGGTGTGCCTCAGAAGGATCAGGCTGGTAATCCGCTGGTCGGTTCGGATGGAAAGCCGGTCCTCGGCGGTGAGCGCGACGCCCGTCAGGTCTTTGAACGGCTCGCCGGCTGTTGGACCCATTGGGGGAAAGAATACGGTTATTTTAAAACGCCGGAGGATAGCGAGGCGTTTCAAGACGAAGTGAGTTACATGCTGGCCAGACAGATGGCCGCTCCGAATTCACCGCAGTGGTTCAATACCGGGTTGCATTACGCCTACGGGCTTTCCGGTCCGGCGCAGGGCCACTACTATGTGGATCCCAAAAGCCGTGAGGTCGTAAAGTCGACCAACGCGTTCGAACATCCTCAGCCGCATGCCTGCTTTATCCAGTCCGTCGACGATGACCTTGTCAACGAGAACGGGATTATGGATTTGTGGGTGAGGGAAGCACGTCTGTTTAAATACGGGTCAGGTACCGGGACGAATTTTTCTCGGCTGCGGGGAGACGGTGAAGGTCTATCCGGCGGAGGCCGGTCGTCCGGCCTGATGTCCTTCCTCAAAATCGGGGATCGTGCGGCAGGCGCCATCAAGTCCGGCGGCACAACCAGGCGAGCGGCGAAGATGGTTTGTCTGGATCTCGACCATCCCGATATCGAAGAGTTTATCGACTGGAAGGTCATTGAAGAGCAGAAAGTGGCTGCGATGGTCACAGGCTCGAAGATCTGCGCGCAGCGATTGAACGCGGTTTTGAAGGCCTGCCATATCGTCGACAGTACGGGGCAGACGAGGGCGGAGATCGATCCGAAGAAAAACCCGGTCTTGAAAGAAGCCCTGGCGGCCGCCCGCCGTGACATGGTGCCGGAAGCCTATGTTCAGCGCATGTATTCCTATGCCCAACAGGGATTCACCCATTTCGTGTTTCATGAGTACGACACGAATTGGGACGGGAAAGCCTATCAGACGGTTTCCGGGCAGAATTCCAATAACAGCGTCAGAATCCCGAACGAGTTTTTCAAGGCGCTGGAGGACGGCAGCGATTGGCAATTGAAGCGCCGGATCGACGGCAAGGTCTGCAAAACGGTCAAGGCCAGCGATCTCTGGGACCGGATTGCCTGGGCCGCCTGGATCTGTGCCGATCCCGGGACACAGTACGACACCACGATCAACGAGTGGCATACCTGTCCGGAGGATGGGCGGATCAATGCCTCCAATCCCTGCTCCGAATACATGTTCCTGGACGATACGGCCTGCAACCTGGCCTCGCTCAATCTGGCCCTTTTTTATACAGCAGACGGGCAATTTGAACTGGAAAACTTCCGCCATGCCGTGCGTCTCTGGACGATCGTGCTGGAGATCAGCGTCTTGATGGCCTCGTTCCCCAGCAAATCGATTGCTGAACGGAGTTATCAGTTCCGTACGCTGGGGTTGGGCTATGCCAATCTCGGGACGGTGTTGATGCGGCAGGGGATTCCGTATGACTCGCCCAAGGCCATGGCGATCTGCGGAGCAATTACGTCGATCATGACCGGCGAGGCGTACAGCACGTCGGCTGAAATGGCCGCAGAACTCTGGCCCTTTCCCGGATATACGAAAAACCGCGACCAGATGCTGCGGGTCATCCGCAACCATCGACGGGCGGCGTATAACACCGCGGCGGAAGAGTACGAAGGTCTCACGATCGTTCCGACAGGTATTCAGCCGGAACATTGTCCGCCGGATCTGCTCATCGCGGCACGCCGGGCCTGGGACCGTGCCTTGGAACTGGGAACGGCCTATGGATACCGCAACGCGCAGGTGACGGTCATCGCGCCTACGGGCACTATCGGGCTGGTGATGGACTGCGACACGACCGGGATCGAGCCGGACTTTGCCCTGGTGAAGTTCAAGAAGCTGGCCGGCGGCGGCTATTTCAAGATCATCAACCAGAGTATTCCCCAGGCCCTCTCGACCATGGGGTATTCCGAGAGCCAGATTCAGGACATCATCCGCTATTGCGTCGGGGCTCAGACTCTCAAGGGCGCACCCTTTATCAATCACGAGACATTGCGCAACAAAGGGTTTGACGATGCCGCGCTGGAACGGCTTGAAAGCAACCTGGTTCAGGCGTTTGAAATCGCGTTCATGTTTAACAAGTTTACCCTGGGCGAGACGTTTTGCATTGAAAAGCTCGGCTTGACCGACGCGCAACTCGCCGAGCCGAATTTCAATATGCTCAAGGCGCTGGGATTTACCCAGGAAGAGATTGCCGCGGCCAATGAATATTGCTGCGGCACGATGACGGTCGAAGGGGCTCCGCATTTGAAAGCCGAGCACCTGCCGGTGTTTGATTGCGCCAATCGGTGCGGCCGGATCGGTCAACGCTTCATTCATGTCGACGCCCATATCCGGATGATGGCGGCCGCGCAGCCGTTTATCAGCGGTGCTATCAGCAAGACGATCAACATGCCGGCGGAAGCCACGCTTGACGAGGTCAAGTCGGCCTATACACTCGCCTGGAAGAGTATGGTCAAGGCTGTGGCACTCTACCGGGACGGTTCGAAATTGAGCCAGCCGTTGAGCGCGTCAAGCGACGGAGAAAAAGCCGTAGAAGCATCCGTTGATGCCGTGTCGGCGGCGGCGGAGAAAATCACGGAACGCGTCCTCGTCCGCTATCTGGCCAAGCGGCGGCCGCTGCCCGGCAGACGGAACGGCTATACCCAGAAAGCTATTGTCGGCGGACACAAGCTGTATCTGCGGACCGGTGAGTACGAAGACGGCACAGTCGGCGAAATTTTCCTGGATATGCACAAGGAAGGCGCCGCGTTCCGGAGCTTGATGAACTGTTTTGCGATCGCGATTTCCCTGGGCTTGCAGCATGGCGTGCCGCTGGAGGAATTCGTTGAAGCGTTTGTCTTTACCCGCTTCGAGCCGAATGGTCCCGTCAAGCTGAACGATCGCATTAAGATGTCGACGTCGATCATCGACTACATCTTCCGCGAGCTGGCCGTGACCTATCTGGATCGTTACGATCTGGCGCAGGTGAAAGAAGAAGACCTGCGGATGGATTCGATGAAAATGGACGAGCAGGATCCTGAGTGCGTGGATGAAGAAGCGGATCTTGCCGCGCTGGCCAAGTCGTCGGTGAGTATGGAGCAGTTGCCGATTCGCCGGAACGGAACAAAGGGCAACGGCAACGGAAACGGCCATAGCATGGCCGCGCGCAAGGTGGAGATCATCCGGGAGACGTTGACGCTCACGGAGGTGCAGAGCGCCAAGGTCAAGGGCTACGAAGGCGATCCCTGTCCGGAATGCAAGCAGTTTACGATGGTACGAAACGGCACCTGCCTGAAGTGTGTGAGCTGTGGCGCGACGAATGGGTGCTCGTGAAGTAGGGGAGGTCATCCATGAGTACGATCCTACGTGAAAAGGGTATCGAGACGATTCACGATCAGGTCGTCAGTGAGGCGGCTCAGCGGTGGGCGCGGGCGTTTCATTGCAAAGTCACGATCAAAACGGATTCGGATCACAACCCGTGGGCTGATCCGAGCCAGCAGTCGGACATTGCTGGGTGGGCGTTCAGTCCGCGTGGAAACAACATGCAGTGGATGGCGGAGGTTGAAACCGAGGATTCCCTTGAAGCCCCCGATACGCATCGCAAGTGGAAACGCTCGGCGGTGGCCGGTGTCCCGATGTATTTACTGATCCCGCGCGGGAACCGGGCGCGGGCGGAAAAAATCGCGGCGTCGGTCGACCTCCGATTCAGCAGCATCTATGAGTACGGCTTCGTCAACGGAGTGGTGCAAATTCTCTAACGAGGTATTCGAGTTGTCATGAGCTTTCTTGATCTGCTTCCGCAAATCAGCATTCCGCCGATGAATGCCACAGGGGTGGACGATTCGAGATTGGCCCAGCGTTTTGCGGATCGTCTGAAGTCGCGGCTTGAAGATATGGAAAAGGAGCTGGCTGATGATGAACAGTTGGAGGTCGTCGCGTTTCTGCCGTCCGGAAAGGCGGTGGTCGTCGAAGCGATCGGCTACGAAAATCCGGCGCTCATTACGCTACGCGGGCAGGAGCAGGAATCCGGCAAAGAGTGCACCTTGCTTGTGCATCAAGCATCGCTACAAGTCTTGGTCTCCGTTGAAAGACTCTCGATCGGACGAACACGAAAACGGATAGCGTTCGAGTCCCTTGAGCATATCTGAATCGACCATGGATGTGACCCCGACCGTCAACCAGGAGTAACCAACCCATGCCGACAACGACACAGTTGGTCATCAGCGGACAGAGCAGGCCCGGTGTGATTGCTCAGGTGGCTTCTGTTTTGGGCGAGGCCGGGGTCAATATCAA
>OMJA01000293.1 GCA_900299245.1 Nitrospiraceae bacterium
CTCTCCCATCCCCTGTCGGATGATCCGCGCAAGAAAATACACATAAAGCTTGCCTCGGAAAACGGGCTCTGCAATATTTTTCCCCGGATGCCCTATTTTGCTTGAGATGGCGGCGCCCGGCGCCCGGGACCCCGCCCCTTCTGCCACCGTTTTTTCTCCTTCCAGCAACATCAGAATCGCCTCTGCGATTTCGTCTTCATCGACCGTCACGATCCGGTCGACATACCGGTTGACGAGCGGCAGCGTGCGCTGGCCAGCCCGACGAACGGCAATGCCGTCGGCTAACGTCGATTTCGCCGGGAGATCGACCGGTCCCTGCTGCTGCAACGCCGCTTGCATCGACGGCAGCCGCGCAGTTTGCACGCCGATGATTTCGACCCCGGGCTTGCGCTCCTTGACCGCGCAGCCGATGCCTCCGATCAGCCCACCCCCTCCGACCGGCACGACGATCACATCCAGCGCCGGGTTCTGCTTCAGAAGTTCCAACCCGATGGTGCCCTGCCCCGCGATCACCGCATCGTCGTCGAAGGGGTGGATGAACGCCGCCTTCCGCTCCACGCTCCGTTCGATGGCGGCCGCGCAGGCCTCGTCGTAATTGTCGCCGTGCAGGACGACATCCGCCCCGTAGGCACGCGTCGCGGAGAATTTGATCAGAGGCGTCAACCGGGGCATCCAGATTTGCGCCGGAATGCCCCGCTGGGTCGCGTGATAGGCCACACCCTGCCCATGGTTTCCGGCCGACGCCGCGATGACGCCCTGCCGCCGCTCCTCCTCCGTCAGCGTCAAGATGCGGTTCAATGCGCCGCGCTCCTTGAACGCACCGGTCATCTGCAGATTTTCCAGCTTAAGGAAGACGGAATTGCCCGTCAGCCGGGACAGCATTTTCGAGTGCATCAACGGCGATTCGTAGATGGATGCACTGATACGAGCGGCGGCTGCTTCGATCGACTCAAGATTGACCATGCCCCGATCTCCCTTTCCGTTATGCCTTCAAGCCCTCAGCAAAAGAAAACCCCTGGCAGAACCGAATCCGCCAGGGGCCGTTGCTCGCGCGTGTTTCCCGTCGCAGGCAGGCTCAGGCGAAGCAGGCGATGATCATCGCCGCCGCCATGATAATTCCGTTGTCCTGCCTGGTCGTCATCATCATTATTCAACAAACCGCCGTGTAATCACACTGTTTGAATTTTATATCATCCGCCGGTCGACGTATCAAGCCTGCACCCGATATCACGTTCCCTTTGCGATCAGGTCACGAGCCGGAGATTTCCCGCACAGCGGCCGAAGGCTTGATCAGTTCCGGCGGTGGAATTTCGTCTGACCATTGCGACACCGTACTCGCGTTCCCCCGGTTGACTCACGTGAATCTGCAACTTATTTTACGTCGGACGTATTGCCGTGGCGGAACGTACGGTTCCCGGGTAACACATTACATAGCAAAGACTGAGGAGGTACGGACAATGCGGTTTGTCAAAGTGAAGGATGAAGAACGCGCGGGAGATGTCGCCATCAATCTCGACCTCGTCCGCGAAGCCCATTATGGAGGCGGGCTGCTGCATCTCTATTTCGAGCGCAGCTCCTCCGCGCAGGACGACATGACGTTCACCGGCGAGAACGCGCAGAAAATCTGGGCTGCGATGGGCTAGCCGCAGCACGCGGGCAGGCCGTGACGGAAGCGCCGGTGTCCGGCGCTTCCCCTCGTCCCGCCATCCGGCTCCGGTTCTAACACCTCTGCAAGTCCGTCTTCCCAAACTCCCCTTCCTTCTGCACCGCCGGTAGCAGCTGATATCTTGGCGCCGGCTTGACTCCATAGCCGGTTTTCAGATACCTACCTGCCCGTCATGCTCATCGACACGAATCAAACCCTCTTCGTTCTCGAAGTCATCGGGGTGCTGGCCATTCCGGGACCGACGAACTCACTGTTGTTCGTATCGGGCGTCTCGCGCGGCTTCTAGGCAAGCCTGACGCTCATTCTGGCGGAAGTCTGGGCCTACCTTATTTCCATCTCTCTGCTGATCCTGATTCTGGAGCCCGTAACGAGGACTCACTCTGCCGTAAGCCAGCTGATCCGCGTGCTGTGCAGCATCTATCTGGCCTATCTGGCCGTATGGCTGTGGCGCTCGGGGGGGCACGCTGCTCCGGATACTCACCCGATCACTTTCCGCCGGGTCTTTCTCACCACACTGATGAATCCAAAAAACCTGATTTTCGCCTTCGGCATTTTCCCGACGGCGATCGCCGGCTCCGGTGAGCTAGCTCCTCATTTGGGCGGCTTTTCAGCGATCTGCACCGCCGTCGCCGCCGGCTGGATCGCGGCTGGAGCGTTGCTGCATTCCAGAGGAGCCCATCAGACGCATCTGAACTGGTTTTATCGAGGTGAAGCCTTCCTGCTCGCCGGATTCGCAATCGTCATCTTCGTGTCCGCCTACTACTAGCGCGCACAACAGGGACAAATCTGTTTGTCCGTTGCCCGCCGGCACCTGATCTCGCCTGCTGTCCGCAATAATGGGCCGTTCGTTACCTAATGAATCCTGCCCCCTCTGCCCAAATCTCCCCCTTCCCATTTTTAGATTTTGTTATACGGAAAACTGTTCATAGGGTACCTTAGGTCCAGTTCGCCCGGTTTCTAATTACGAAGGAGGAGTGGCATGACGCCGTCGTTCGTTCACTTCAGCCGGACCGCAGGCCTTGTCGCGATACTTGCGGTGTGGGCCGGATGCTCGGTCACCATGAATGCCAAAGACGTCCCGCCGCTGCAGACGGCCAGCCCTCTCAACAGTCCCCGATCCCAGTCCTTTGTCCTGCACTTGTTCAGCGATCAACAAAGCAGAACCTCCCCGGTGATGCTGCAGGTCGCCTTCAATAAGTTGACGTTGGAGGAGTCCCCGGCGGCGATGACGACGGCCGCCGTGCAACGGGAGTTCGAGCGGACCGGCCATCGCTCGATTGAAGACGGCCAGCAATCGAAGGGAGACTTTCTCATCGAAGGCACCGTAACCCAGTGGTCGCTCCGTCGCGATATCGTCAACACCCTGACTACCATTACCGGCGAAGTCGAGATGACCATCACGGTCCGCCCCGCGACCGGAGGCAAGAAAACCTTGACGAAGCGGTATCGCGGATACCACTACGCCAACGGGCCGGATCTTCCGCCGAAGGTATGGAAAGAAGTATTGGGCAAAGCCATCGCCGCATCGGTCTCGAGCATGTCGATGGATCGCGACCTGGCTGCGTTCATCCATTCGCTATAAGCGGAGATACTGCACACGCACGCCGGGGGACAGGAACCAGCCCGGTGCCTGACCGGCTGTTCGCAGACCGTGACCGCCAACTCGCGGCTCACAAAACATTTGCCGCATTCCCCTTCCCTGCCGGAACAATGACTGAATCCTGCACGCCACGGTAGAATCCGGCTTCTTCCTCTTTCCGGACCGTCACCGCTACGGAGTCTCAAATGACCGATCACCATCCGCTGGCACGGAGCATACCCCGAACAGGTCACAACACCACGGGCGGCATGCGGACTGCGATTGTGCTGCTGTTGTTTGCCGTACTGCTCACTCCCTCTCTCGCATTTTCGCAACCAGCCGCACCGGCCTGTCCGCCCTCGCCTGCCATCCCGTCGGCGGAAGAAATTCAGGCGATGTTCACAACGGCAAAAGACCGGGGCTTTCTCTGGAAATACGACAAAGACGGGCACGCGGGCTATCTCTTCGGCTCGATTCATTTGGGCCGGCGGGATTGGATCGTACCGGGCCCGAAAACGATGGCCGCGCTTCAATCCAGCGGGGTCATTGCGCTTGAACTGGATGTACTCGATCCGCAAATTCACGCTCAGCTGTCCGACCCCGCCAAGGCCGGCATTGCCCGCGTCACATTACCGCCGACGCTGCAGCTCCGGATGAACGCCATTGCCCGTCGCGTCTGCGCTCCCGACGGCGCGCTCGCCGCACTGCACCCCCTGATGCAACTGATCACGCTCACGATGTTGCAGGCACGCTTTGCCGAGCTTGAACCGGGCTATGGATCGGAAATGTTTCTGGCCGGGTTCGCGAGAGGCGCGAAGAGGCCGCTCGAAAGTCTCGAAACAGCCGAGATTCAATTGCGCGCGCTGCTGGCCGGAGACGTGCAGCGCATCGTACAGATGGTCGAGAGCGGACACACGCTCTTTGAAACGGGCAGACAGCACGTCCAGACCCAACGGCTACTCGATGTCTGGGCCGCAAGCAATCTGGACGAACTGCAGCGTTACGAGGAATGGTGCGAGTGCCTGAGCACCGAAGCCGACCGGACATATATGAAGGGCTTGCTCGACGATCGCAATCCCCGCCTTGCAGCGGGCATCGACAGACTCACGCGTGGCGGGCGGACAGTGTTCGCCGCCGTGGGCGCCCTGCACATGGTCGGCCCCAACTCCGTGCCGAAACTGCTGGAGAAGATGGGCTACAAGATCGAGCGCGTCCCGTTCCGGACATATTAGCGGCGTAGGACGCACGGCCGGGTCCCGATCCTACTGAAAACATGCGGTGAGAGGCTGGCTACTCGAGGGGCGTCAATATCGCCGGCGGGCGGTTGGGCTTCTTCTGCTTCTCCACATCCTGATCGATCAGCTTCAACACATTCAACTGCGACTCCAGCTCTTCGATGCGCTTGTCCCGCTCCCGCAACTGTCGTTGAAGAGCCTGCACCACGCTTGAGTCGCCGGACGGCCCCTCGCTTCGATGTTTCACCGGCACGGCGGGCGTTGTGCCGCAGGCGCTCAGCGTGATCGACAGAAACAGAGCGCTTACCAGGATTCCCCTGACGGTTCGGTCGACACAATTCATGCTCTAGATGTGCCATCAGATGCCTCATCCGGCAAGGACATTCTCGTTTCTGCCGTATCGTGAGACAACGCCTCATTGAGTGAGACAGCAATCCTGAACTTGCCTTCTGCCTCCGCTCAGCCCTCCCCGCGCATGAGTCATAGATACTCCTCCGCCGTTGAAGTATACTGCCTGAAACCGCATCGATAACAGGGCTTCAGGCCTTCCAGACGAACAGGATCACCCGACAATGAAACCATTGATAACCGGGCTCGTCGCGCTGGGGCTGCTGGCGAATACCGGATGTATTCCCCAACCAGCTCACGTCACGCACACAACGTTGGCGGATTCACGGCTCATCGATCTCACCCATGCGTTCGGATCGGACACGATTGTCTGGCCGACGGAGCAGGACTTCCGGCTGGTCGTGCAACAGGAAGGAGAGACGTCCGGCGGATACTACTACGCGTCCAACCGTCTTGAGATGGCCGAGCATGGCGGCACCCACATCGATGCGCCGATCCACTTTTCAAGACAGGGGCAGACGCTGGATCAGATTCCGGTCGAACACCTGGCGGGAACCGGCATCCGCATCGACGTCTCGGCGCAATGCGCCGGAGACCGGGATTACCGGATCACCATTCAGGATATCGAGCGATGGGAAGCGGCGCATGGGCGCATTCCCGACGGGACCATCGTACTCCTCGATACCGGATTTGCGAAATTCTGGCCGGCACGGCGAGAATATCTGGGAACGGAATTGAAAGGACCGGACGGAGTGCGCGCGCTCCATTTTCCCGGCCTGCATCCTGAGGCGGCCGCCTGGCTGGCGCGAGCACGGCGGATCAAAGCCGTCGGAATCGACACGGCCTCAATCGACTATGGCCGCTCAACCACCTTTGAAGCGCATGTCGCGCTCCTCTCCCGGAACATACCGGTGTTCGAAAATCTGGCAAACCTCCGCGCTCTGCCGGATCTGGGATTCGAGGTGATCGCCCTGCCGATGAAGATTGCCGGCGGGACCGGTGGTCCGCTCCGCGTCATCGCCGTACTTCCTCTTCTACGCTAGCATTCGAAGACCGCTCAACGAAAGATCCGCCCGAGACGCCGCAACGGAGATTCTCCCGGATGGCAGGTCAGGGCCTGCCATCCGGGAGTCGTCCTGTCAGGGGATCAACGTGAAGTTCTGCGTCGTTCCCGTATGCACGTTGGACAACGACTGAGCCGTATATCCGGCTGCCGACGCCTGCACCGTATAGAGGTCCGCAACTCCCGACTGTCCCGTCGCGGACGGGAGAATGGGGAGAGGACCATACGAAGCCACGGCCGGCGCGCCGGTAGGAAGCGTCAGAACATATGAGAAATCGCCGGTCGGATCCGAAGGTACCGGCAGGGCGACCAGCCTCTTGACCGTCACGGTCGGACCGCCGTTCAGCACTTGCTTCGCCGCGACAAAAACGGCCTCTTCATCGGTGGCCGGATTGAGCGTCACCGTACCGTTGATGTTTTGCACAGGAGACGCCGACAGTGTAAAGGGCGTCGTGCTGGTACTGATCGTCGTGATGCTAGTGTTGCTGACGACCGGGACTCCGGAGATGACAGCCGCAGCGTGACCGTCGGCGGTGATCACCACATCATAGTTGACACCTTCGGGAAGTCGGGCCAGAAAAAACTTTCCTCGATTGGGATTCGGAGCGAGATTGGTGTTCGCCGTCGTCGCACGGACAATCCGGCCGTTGACCTGGGCCGGCACAACGACATGGCTGCCCAGAAG
>OMJA01000294.1 GCA_900299245.1 Nitrospiraceae bacterium
AGGGGTTTCCAGACGTTGCCTTTTCATATTTAAAAGGGGCGGCGCTTATCCCAGCCCGATCTGGCCTCTAGCCCGGGGGAGGTGCCCCCACCACCAACCCCAAAAAAATTTTGGCCCCGCCGCGGTCTCGCGGCCTGGTTGGTCGATCAGCTCAACGAACCCGTGCCCCCCATCGAGCACAGTGGACCAGAGGCAGGCCCAATTCCTGTCACCAGCAATCTCACCCCGGAGCAGGCCTATTTCAGGCTGCTGCGCGGGGGTCAGGGATAAACGGGTCCACGGGCGTGACACGACTGCCAACTACTGCTGACTCAGAGCATCTATCCCCGACAGATTCATGATGCAGTGCACGGCTCGAGCGGGCCCAGAGAGGGTCCTCACCAGCGACTGAACTGTCTCTGGAAGCCCGGCGTGAGCATTTGATACATTTGCGGTAAGCAGACCTAATACCCAAGCGAACTATGACACCAAGAAAAAACAACTTCTGGATGGTTTGTGACTGACACCCCTGACGGTAATGCACCCCCCGCGGGACCGACCTCCTGGTCACCCGAATGGCCCCTCACGGTCTATTACGATGGCGCTTGTCCAATTTGTCGGCGTGAAATCAGTCTCATGCGTCGGCTCGATCGTACGGGGCGTCTCCAGCTGATTGATTTCGCCACACCCGGCTTCTCAGAGCAGGAGTGTGGGCTCTCCTGCGAGCAGTTAAGCGCGGTGATACGGGCTCGCTGGGCCGATGGGCGAGTCATTGAAGGAGTGGACGTCTTTCGCGCTATGTGGACGGCCGTAGGCTGGGGCCGCCTGGCCTCCATCAGTCGATGGTCATGGTTCGATCGGCTGCTTGTCCGAGGCTATGCCTGGTTTGCAGCCCATCGGTTGCGCCTGACCGGCAGAGGCTGATCCCAAAGCAGGTCCCAGACACATCAATTGAACAGGTCGTTGAGCTTCAGTGGGGGCGTCCCCTCGTCTCCCTCTCACGCCGTGTGAAGGGCGTTTCATTTTGTCAGCAGCTGGCAGCGCCCGAGATCCCTCGCGTTCATGCCTCGTGTGAACATCCTAGCGGATGGGCGAGTTTGCTCAGATCGCACGGTGTGGATTCGCACCAATTCATATCTCAAGTGCGGCCTGCCAGAAAGGCACTGCTCGTGTCGCCCGGCACTGACTCCCGCTCTACATGACTGGGCTAGATTGGCCTGACTGATCAAAAGGGCAACACCCCTGGGGCTCCTGCTGTTGCGGAACACCTCACTGGGGGGCCACACCGACCCGAAATGGACTGCCCGACCAGATGGCGTACGACCAAAAAGTCCCGTCTCATCCATGGGTTCTCGACGTCTTGGTACTGCTGAGCGTTTTGGCATCACAGTTGCTTGGTTCCAAGTATCACGTCTCTCCGGAGAGGAACCAATGGACCTAACAGCTGCAGAGAAGATTCTGGAGGTCATCATTCGTTCCCCGGACTGCGAGCTCGAAGAACTCGTGCTCGAGTGTCCGGGGCTGACGTGGAATCAGGTTTTTGCCGAATTGGATCGAATGACGCGGGGGGGGGGTCCGTGCGTCTGACGCGAAAGGGTTCGGACGCTATGCCATCATGACCTTCCCCCGTTTGTTACACCACGGCCAAGGTAGTTAAGTCCTGTGCCAGATAGGCTCCGGTTTGATAGTTGCGGATGAACTCCAGGGGTGTCACATCCCCAAGGGAGCTGTGGGTCCGCTCTTCATTGTACTCTCGCCGCCAGGCTTCAATCACGAGCTGCGCCTCCTGCAGCGTCAGAAACCAATGTTCATTGAGACATTCATCCCGAAACTTCCCATTGAAGCTCTCAATAAATGCGTTCTGCACCGGCTTCCCTGGCTGAATGAAGTGGAGATGGACCCCATGCTGGGCGGCCCAGGCATCCAAGGCCGTCCCCGCGAATTCAGGCCCGTTATCCAGGATCAAGGTCTCCGGCAGCGGCCGGGTAGCGAACAACCGGTCGAGAATCCGGCACACCCGCGCCCCACCGATCGACACATCCACCTCAATCACCGGCACCTCTTTTGAGCACAGATCGATCATTGTTAAACACTTGAATCGTCGGCCGGTCACGAGCCGGTCATGGACAAAATCGAGGGCATAACAGCGGCCGGGTTGTGTCGGCTTGGGCAAAGCTACTCGGAGCACGGCCGCCGCCTTCTTCTGCCTGCGCCGCCGTAAGGACAGGCCTTCGTCGCGATAGTACAGCCGTTCCACCTTCTTATGATTCACCACCCAGCCTTCCCGTCGTAATCGGACATAAATCCGGGGACACCCATACCGCCGCTTGCGCTCAGCAATGTCCCGGATCCGTGTCCGTAGCGCCGTATCGTCCTGACGCCGACTACGATATCGCAGGGTGTTCCGATCGAGCGTGAGTAACCGGCACACCCGTCGCTGACTCAGCCCAAAGCGCTCGGCCATCCACTGCGCGGCCGCTCGTGTCGCCTTGGGCGCTACCAGTTTTTTGCGGTGACCGCTTTCAGGGCCTGAATGTCCAGCGCTTGCTCCGCCACCATCTGCTTCAGTCGCCGGTTTTCGTCCTCCAGCTGGCGGAGTTTCTTCACGTCGCTGACTTCGAGCCCCGCATATTTCGTCCGCCACTTATAAAACGTGGCATCCGAGATGCCATGTTTGCGGCAGAGTTCTTGGACGCCAATGCCCGCTTGGGCATCCTTCAGCACGGCAATGATCTGCTCCTCCGTGTGTCGCTTCCTGGTCATGAGTCCCTCCTGTGAGGCCCATCTCAGCACAGGCACACTTCCTTGCCAATGGTCTAGTTTTCGGGGGGAAGGTCACGGCGATGGAATTCTTTTTCAGCTTCGTCCATCAGTCTCAGGACTTATGATTTTGGGGGTCAGGTACGACTATTGTTTTATTTATAACCACGTTACACACGTCTTGAACAACAGCAGTCCGTCTAAACAAGAAAGTCGAGAGCATTGATCGGCCTAGCCGATCTGTCCAGAACTTGCGTGCTCCATATAGCCCCTGAGGAAGGCCTGAATTCACGCTGATCCAGAAATCCCCGGTGAGCTCTATTGCGGGTCGGTCGGAATCTTCCAGATCTTGGCAATCGGTAAGGCATCGGCGCTTGCGCCGGAGTGGGAGAGTCCGTAGAGGTCCTCGACGGTGCGCAGGACGTTGTAGTGGGTGATGTGCTGGTCGTAGCGGCCCGCTTTCACCATGGGGCCGATGAAGAGCGTCACGATCCGGTTGTTCTCTTTCGCGTTATCGTTATCCTCATCCCAGGTCACGATCAGAAGACTGTTGTGCTGATGGGCCCACTGGACATAACCTTCCAGGTGGTCCCGAAGCCAGCGGTCGCCCGTTTGAATGGTCTCCGGATCCTTGCCGTGGTGCATGTCGTTCACCTGGTTCGGCACGACGATGCTGACCGTGGGAAGCGTGGAAAAATCGGTGGGGAAGCTCGTCAGAGGCAGATTGCTCTCTGCCGGAAGTCCATTGGTCGCGCTGTCCTGCCAATTGGCCCAGGGGTTATGCTTGCGGGCATAGCTCCCCTCTTTGCAGATCAACGACCCCGCTGCAGGCAGATCTTCCGAATAGCCGGCGAACGTCAGCCCTGCGGCCAGCACCGCATGGCCAAGATTCGGTGTCGTAAACGTATGCGGGCAGGAATTATCGGTGACGCCCTGCGTCGATCCCGAGAACAGGGCAAGATAATTCGGCTGGCTCGGATGCGTGATCCCGAACGACTGCGTGAGCAACGCGCCCTTGGGCGACAATTCATTGATGGAGGGTGCATGGGGAGACTCGATAATCTGGCTATAGGAGTGATTTTGTTCGATCGCGATCACAACGTGATCAGGCCTGGGTA